>DASZMD010000174.1:0-11019 GCA_035551955.1 Solirubrobacteraceae bacterium
GCTCGAGGATCGCGCCCAGCACGGGCACGGCGGCGTCGAGCAGGAGCGCGCGGTGATCCGCGCCGACCGGTTCGCCGTGCGCCACGAGCGCGGCCACCGGATGCAGCCATCGCTCGAGCCTGATCCCCGCCTCCGAGCGGGGGGGCCGGTTCACGCGACCGGAGTCCATGAGCAGCGCCCTCGCGGCCCGGCTGCTCCCCGGTGAACCGAGGTCGAGCGCGCCGGCGTGGGAGATGTGCTCAAGCTCGCCGTCCGGCGACAGCATCCACAGCGAGGTCGCGTCCACTTCGGCGAAGGTGAGCAGGAGCGCGAGCTGGACCTCGAGCGCCACGTCGCTCGAGAGCTCGGGAAGGCTCGGGGTGCGGAGCACCTCCCGCCCGAGAGCGACGCGGGGGATGCCGACCCCCACCTCGATCTCGTCGATCAGCCCTCGCGCGTCACGGGGGCGAGCGGCGAGGTCGACAGCCACCTCACAGAGGATCTCGGCGGCGCACGTGAGCAGGGCGATGCCCCCGGTGCCATTCTCCGAGCCGCCGGCATCGAGGAGCTCGATCGCGCGCATGCGCGCCCGCGCCTTCACCGTGGGCGGTACCGCCGAGCCGATGGTGGAGGCCTCGATCAGCTCCACCACGCGGTCGATGCGCTCCGCTAATCCCAGGTGCTCGCCGGCCATACGTGCCAATTTCCCCGTTGGCAGGGACTCCCCTGCCCGGTTCAGCGATCCGCGAGCCCGCGTGCCTGCTCGATCGCGCCGCACAGAGACTCGAACGAGCCCCATCTCGGGAGTACCGGAAAGGCGGAGAGACCGGGCCGCGAGTCATCGCTGACGGCGACGATCCCGAGACGCGGGCGTGCGCTCCGGAGCCGGGCGGCCTCACGGGCCGCCTCGGTCAGCGAACCGGTGGCGTCGATCACGGCGACATCGACGCGTCCGCGCGTGGCCAGCTCGGCGACGTCGGCGGTGCCGGTCTTGACCGTGACGTGATAGCCGCGCAGCGTCAGTGACGTCGAGGCGAGCATCCGGAAGCGACGATCGGCGGCCACGAGCAGGACCCGCGCGGGGGCGGGCTCGGCGGGAGCGCCGTCATCAGGGGGTGCTGCCAGCGCGTCCTCGACCGGCGTGGCGCGCGGACCCAGGAGCTCACGCCCCAGCGCGAGGCCCCACCCCGCAATCACTGGTAGCTCGTTGCACGGCATACAGGTATTTCGTCCCCCGGGCGGCCGCGCCCAACCCACCAAGGTCTAAGTCGTCCTAGCGGTTTCGCCGTCGCGGCGGTCCCGGCGAGCTGCGCCGAGCCCGGCCCCGGGCTACACCACCGGCGGCGGCTTCCCCTCCGCGCTGGCCGCGAGCGAGGAATCCCACTGGCACACCGCGCACGCGTGCTGGAAGGCCGAGCGGGCGAAGGTGAGTCCCGATGCCGGATCGTCGCCGGCATCGTCCCAATCGAGGATGTACTCGCCGAGCTCCCCGTCCCAGCGGGCCGCGGACGGGGACAGCTTCGCGTCGGCGAAGCCCTCCGGCGCGGGGTGGGAGTAGGCATAGAAGGCCGCCCTTTCGTAGCGCGCATCGCCGGGCCACCAGCCCACCGCGACCTCCTGGGAGTCCATGGCATTGCGCATGATGAAGTCGTCCGAGGGGGGATCGGCAGGATGGCCGGAGAACAGGCTCACGGCGAGGTCGAACGAGCCCCACCAGGCGTTGACCGGGGTCGAGCGTCCGCGGTAGGGAGCGCGGAAGGCGGCGAGCACGAGGCCGGCGCGGGTAGCGGCGGCGAAGTACGCCGCCACCTGGTCGGCATCGTAGGTCGCGTGCTCCGCATCCTCGTCGAGCGGCACCGTCCAGGCAACCTCCTGCGGGGTCGGGTTGATCTCGAACTCCCCGGCGACGCTGCGCACGGCGGCGAGCAGCTCGCGCGTCACCTCGCCCACGGCTCGATCGGGGAAGAGCGCGATCCGCTGCCCCTCGCCGCGAGTGTGCTCGACGAAGGCCTCGTGCGCGCGGAGGTCGAGCCCGGCAACCACCGCTCCCGAGCCATCGGGGGCGGGGAGGGGCGCCGTCTCCCACCCGCGCGCGGTCAGGCGCAGCGCGGCGTGCTGGAGCTCGGGCTCCGGGGACGCGAGCGCCACCGCCAGCTTGCCGAGGACCTGGGTGTGCGCGTGCACGGTGTCGCAGGTTGCGCTCCACTCCTCGTAATGGGGCATCGGCCGTTGCGCGGTGGACACGCCGTACACGCTACCGGGGTGACACCGCCGGCGGCAGCGGACTGTGCGAGGAGTCCTTCGTGCCGATGCTCGCGTGCCTACCACGGTTCCTAGCTCCAGCGCCGACCCCGTCCCCGAAGCCGACGCTGGAGCCAAGTTTGGACCCGCGGTTCAGACAGCCACCACGGCCGCCGCGTACTGCTCGGCGGCGCGCACGGCGATCTCCTCGAGCGTCGCGGCGGTACTGTCGGGCGTTCCGATGTAGAAGCCCTGGGCGTAGTCGACGCGCTCGTGCGCGAGGACCTCGACCGTCTCCTCATCACCGACGAACACGGCCACGGTCTCGATGCCGAGCCCGCGCGTGGTCGTCAGCAGCCGGTGAAGGGACTCCCGCGCCTCGCTGCTGTAGGGCAGCGGACGCACGAGGGACCCGTCCAGCTTGACGTAGTCGATCGGGAGCTCGACCAGCAGGTGCTGGGAATCGGATGTGTCCCATCCGTCGCCGCTCTGGCCGAAGTTGTCGAGCGCCACCAGGCACCCGAGCGACCGCGCCCGGCGAGCGAACGAGGCCGAGGCAGCGGGTTCCTGGAGGGCGACCCGCTCCGGGATGCACAGGACCAGCTTGCGCGGGGACACGCCGTGCTGGGAGAGCATCGCGCCGATCCGGGATGAGAATGCCGCATCCCAGATCGACTCGGGGGCGAGGTTGACCTCCAGGCGCGGCCGCGACTCAGGTGCAAGCGCGGCGAGCAGAGCGATCGTCTCGCCCACCACCCACTCGTCGACGTCCTGCATCAGGCCGTTGCGTTCGGCGATCTGAAGGAAGTCGGCGGGGGGCAGCACATGCCCGTCGTGACGGAGGCGCAGCAGGACTTCTGCATGGGTCAGCTCACCGGTCCACAGGCTGCGCACAGGCTGCCAGTAGAGCTCGAAGTTCTGACCGCCGGCGACCGAGCGGCGGACGTCGCGAGACCACGCGGTCTCGGCCTCCGCACGGCCGGCGTCGGAGCGAGCGTGGACGACGCCGCGCCGGGTGGCCTCGTTGGCCTGCGGCGAGACGCGGGTGCCCCAGCCACCGTTACCCATGGTCGCCAGAGCGCACAGGCGCACCGGGATCAGGAGGAACACGTGGATGAAGCCGTAGAGGGTGAACAGGAGGAAGCCGGGCTGCCGGGTGCGAACCAGGCCGGCCAGCGAGCGGATGAATCCGACGCCGATCACGATCGCCGCGTAGCGGATGAGCGTGCTCGGATTGATGAAGGCGGCGTACACCGTCAGGCCGACCGCGAGGATGAGCGCGAAGGGCATGAAGGTCTGGAGCCCGAGGTCGAGACCCATGTACCAATGGCGCTTGCGGACGAAGCGGGCGGTCCACAGGATCTCGCGGTAGAAGCTCTTGCTCCACCGGAGCTGCTGCTTCAGGTACCCGCGAACCTTGTTGGGCACCAGGGTCCGGGCCACGGCGGCCTCGTCGTAGACGACGTCATAGCCGAGTCCGAGGACGAGGTTGGTGAGGTGGCGGTCATCGCCGAAGGAGCAGTAGCTCCCGAGGAAGCGCTGGTTGATGTAGGCCTCGCGCACCTGGTCGATGATCGAGCGGCGGTAAGCCGAGAACGGTCCCGACGCGCACATGACGACGCCGAAGTAGCTCTGGGCCGCGCGCTCCTGGTTGAACGCAGTCCAGTAGCGGTAGGCGATCAGCCGGGTGAGCAGGTTCTGGCGCTTGTTGATGACCTGAACGTCGCCGGTCACGGCGCCGACCTTGGGGTCCTCGAAGCGACGGACGATCTTGCGGATCGCGTCGGGAAGAAGGACGGTGTCCGAATCGATGGTGATGACGATGTCACCCATGGCCTTCTCGAACACGACGGCCTGGCAGTTGCGCTTGCCGCTGTTGTCGGGCTGGAGGATGACGCGGAAGCGACCGGAGCTGAACTCGTCATGCACGGGGAGAAGCTCCTCGACGTTGGCGGAGCCGTCGTCGACGACAATCGCCTCGATCTCGGGGTAATCCTGACGGTCGATGGAAAGCAGGCACCGGTGCAGAAGCGCCGGGTCCTCGTTGTAGGCGGGGACGACCACCGTGACTCGGGGGGTCGATCCGGTGTAGGTACCACGAGCGGTACGACGCGCCTGACGGCGATGCTCCATATACCCGAGCAGCATCTGAAGGAAGATGTGCCCGAGAGCGAGAACGCCGTAGACGATCAAGTAGATCTCTATGAACTGGGGCATGGGGTACTCCTTCTGCCGCCCGACGGATGTCGGGCGACTAGGGGACGGTGACGACGCCGCCGCGGAGGTGAGGCCACAAGAGGCGTCGAGGAGTAGATCGTCTCCTGGCGCCGGGCCGCGCACCGCGCATGGTCTAGGCCGACCTAGACCAAAGTGGAACGCCCGACCTAATACGCTGAGCGCTGCAATGGACACATTTGATGAGCTTCGGATGCGGCAGCTGATCGATGTCGGCCGAGGGCTGGTCACCGAGCTCGACCCCCAGGCCGTGCTCGATCGCGTCCTCGAGGCTGCGAGGGAGATCACGGGTGCCCGCTACGCGGCTCTGGGGATCCTCGATCACGACCGGACCGGTCTCGCGCGCTTGCTCACCCAGGGCATCGACGCCGAGACCCACCGCGCCATCGGCGGGCTTCCGCTCGGGCGCGGCGTGCTCGGCGTCCTCATCGAGGATCCGCACGCCTTGCGCCTGACCGACGTTAGCACCCACCCGCAGAGCTACGGTTTTCCTCCCGGCCATCCGGTCATGCGCACCCTCCTTGGCGTGCCGATCCTCATCCGGGGCGAGGCCTGGGGCAACCTCTACCTCGCCGACAAGGAGGACGGGCCGTTCACGGTGGCCGATGAGGAGGCGGTGGTGATCCTCGCCGAATGGGCGGCGATCGCGATCGTCAACGCCCGTCTCTACGAGACGAGCGAGCGCCGGCGAACCGAGCTCGAGCGGGCCGTGCGCGGCCTCGAGGCGACACGCGATGTCTCGCTGGCGATCGGCGCCAACCTCGGCCTGGCTCGGATCCTCGACCTCATCGCCAAGCGGGCGCGCGCGCTGATCGACGCCGGAAGCGTGGCGATCATGCTCCGCGAAGGCGGCGAGCTCATCGCGGTGACGAGATCGGGCAGCCCCCTCGACGTGGGGGTCCTCTCCCCCGAGCACGGGCCCGGCGGGGCCGTAACCGACGCGCCCGAGGCTGCCCACGACCTCCAGGTGCCGATGACCCACGGGGGCGAGATCATCGGCCTCCTCGTCGCGGCGGCGGGCGGCGGGCACGCCGGCAGCTTCAGCGAGGACGACGAGCAGCTCCTGAAGATCTTCGCCGCCACCGCCGCCAACGCGGTGGCGATGGCGCACAGCGTCGAGGCCGAGCGGCTCCGCAGCTCGACGGCCATCGCCGACGCCGAGCGGCGTCGCTTCGCCCGCGAGCTCCATGATCAGACCCTGCAGGGCCTTGGGGGTCTGCGGATGATGCTTGCCTCGGCCGTCCGTCGCGAGGACGCCGACGCCACCCACGCGGCCCTGCGCGAGGTCATGCACGAGATGGACCGCGAGATCGACAAGCTGCGCTCCTTCATCACCCACCTGCGCCCCGCGGCGCTCGACGAGCTCGGTCTGCGGCCGGCGCTCGAGACGCTGCTGACCCGCCACAGCGACGACGGCCTGCGCATCGTCGCCGATCTCGACCTGCCCGATCCCCAGGAGACCGACGTGCGCATGGATCCCGAGCTCGAGACGGCGGTGTACCGGATCGTTCAGGAGGGACTGACCAACGTGGTCGAGCACGCCCGGGCGAGCACGGTGCGCGTCGGGGTCAGGAGCGCGGAGGACGGCGTCCGCATCGAGCTCGAGGATGACGGCGTGGGCTTCGACGCGGGGACCGCCAGTGGCGGATTCGGCCTAACCGGGATGCGCGAGCGCGCGTACCTGCTCAGCGGCTCGCTCGAGATCGAATCGGGGGCGGCGGGAACCCTGGTCAAGGTGCAACTGCCGGCGCCCCTGGGCTGACCCGGCGGCCGGCGCGGATCGCCAGCACGTCGCCCAGGGACTCCAGGAAGGCATCGAGGGCGCGGGGATCGAACTGCGTCCCCCGCCCTGCGCGCATGGTCTCGATCGCGCTGTCGACGTTGAAGGCGGGGCGATACACCCGCGGGCTGGTGAGGGCGTCGAACACGTCGGCGACGGCGACGATGCGGCCGTGGAGGGGAATCGCCTCGCCCGCGAGACCGGCAGGATAACCGGTGCCGTCGAAGCGCTCGTGGTGGTGGAGCGCGACGCTCGCGGCCACGTCGAGTAGCTCGACGCCCGATCCGGCGAGGATCTGGTTGCCGAACTGGGTGTGCCGCTTCATCTGCTCGAATTCGGCACCGGTCAGCGGCCCCGGCTTCAGGAGGATGGTGTCGGGCACACCGATCTTGCCGACGTCGTGCATCACGCTGGCCACCCGGATGAGCTCGGCTTCCCCGGGGTCGAGGCCCAAGCGCTCGGCGAGGAGCTGGGCGTACAGGCTCACGCGCTCGGTGTGCAGGGCGGTGTCGTTGTCGCGGAACTCCGCCGCGAGCGCGAGCCGACTGATCGTCTCCTCGCGCGAGGCCCCGAGCTGGCCGATCGCGCGCTGCAGCGCCACGCCGTCGCTGAGCTGGCCGGCGATGGTGCGGGCGAAGGCGATCCTGATCTCGTCGAGGTGGGGATCGCCCCAGGTGATCGCGAGCACGCCGAGTGGCTCGGGACCGGCGTCGAGCGACACCGCGACGCCGGCGTTGCCGCCGACGCTCGCCGGCAGCTCCACGAGGTCCCCCGGCGGCGCCAGGCGCGCGCCGTCACCGAGTTCCTCGAGCCGGCCGCGGAGCTCGTCGACATCATGTGCGGCGCCCACCGCCTCGACCCCGGCGAGGCCGCCGCTCTGGTCGTGGAGGAGCACCACGGCGGCAGCAAGTCCCGCCACTTCGAGGCAGCGGGCGAGCACCTCTCCGAACACGTCACGCACGTCGACCGAGCGCGTGAGCACATTGGAGATCCCCGCCAGTACCGACAGCTGGACGCTCTGGAGCGCGAGCCGCTGGGACAACTCGGCATTGGCGGCGACCTGGCGATCGAGCTGGGCGCGGAGCCGCTGGGCGTACTCGGCGTCGAGCTCGGCGGCGGGGGCGGTGGGCGGTGGCCTGCTCGGCAGGCACTGGCGCAGGGTGTCGGCCAGCCCCCAGAAGTCGGGCGTCCGCTCGAGCAGCGCGTTGGCGCCCACGCGGCCGGCCAGCGCCCGGTCGGCGTCATCGATGTAGGAGGAGGACATGAGCACCAGGGGGACCGCGGCCAGTCCGGGATCCCGCCGCACCTCACGGCACAACTCGAAGCCGTCGAGCCGTGGCATGAGCACGTCGCTGACGATCACGTCGGGGCGGAGCTCGCGGGCGCGCTCGAGGCCCTCGGCGCCGTCGGCGGCCACCGTGACGGCGAACCCCAGCTCGGTCAGGAGCATGCGAGCGAGCTCGCGCTGGGCGCGGTTGTCGTCGACGAGCAGCAGCCCCCTCCCCACCCCGACGGTTGCGTCGCGCTGGTCGAGCTCCGCGTAGCGGCCCACCGTCGCGAGCAGGCGGCGGGCCTCGACGGGCTTGAGCAGGCAGTCGCTGAACGCCTCGGGGTCGTGGGCGAAGGAGTCCAGCGCGCTGCGCGAGCCCGAGATCGCGATTACGGGGAGGTCGGCGGCCCCCGGGAGGCCACGCAGGGCGCCCAGGAGCTCGGCCGCCTCAACGTCGGGAAGCATCAGGTCCTGGAGGACCACGGCGGGGAGCTGGTGGGCGGCGCGTTCGATCGCCTGACGCCCGTCGCGGGCCTCGACCACGCGGTACCCCGCGCTGGCCAGGGTCACGCCGACCACCTTGCGCAGCGGCGGGTTGTCCTCGATCACGAGGATGGGACGGCTGTTCACATGCCCCCGACGGGGTCGTGGCGGCGCAGGTACTCCTCGGTCGTGGCGCCGAGGGTGCGGGTGTCAAGCGGCTTGATGATGAACCCGTCGCAGCCGGCGGCGCGGGCACGCGACTCGTCGGAGGCCATCACGCTCGCGGTCAGGGCGACGACGATGGTGTCTTCGGTCTCCGGATCGCCTTTGATGATCCGCGTGAGCTCGAGCCCGTCGATGTCGGGTAGGTGGATGTCGGTGAAGACGAGCGCCGGCCGGTGCTCGCGGACCGCGAGGAGCGCCGACGTGCCGTCGACGGCGGTGCGCACCTGGAAGCCGTCGGAGCGCAGAACGGTGGAGACGAGCTTCAGGTTCGTCGGGTTGTCGTCCACCACGAGGACCGTCACATCGCCGCGATCCGCGCCCGTCATCCGGATTGCTCCTCTCCGGCGACGGCGACGGCGCTGCGCTTGGCGCTGTCGCGCTCGGCGCTGTCGCGCGCCGCCGGCAGCGGGGGCCGGCAGGGCAGCGTCGCGAAGAACACGCTGCCGCGGCCGAGGACGCTGCGCACGCCGACGGTGCCCGCCTGGGCCTCGACGATCCGCTTGGTGACCGCGAGCCCGAGACCGGTGCCGGGCATGGGGCGGCCGTCGCCGGGCTTGAGCTGCCCGAACTCGGTGAAGAGCTTGCCGATGTCCTCGGGCGCGATCCCCACCCCCGTGTCCTCCACCTCGACGCGCAGCGCGCCTTCCTGGTCGGGCCACGGAGCGACGCGGATGTCGACCCGCCCGTGCGGGGGGGTGAACTTGATCGCGTTGGAGACGTAGTTGAAGAGGAGCTGGCGGAACTTGTCGGGATCGGCGAACACATCACCGAGGTCGGGGTTGACGTGGGCCTCGAGCGAGATCTCCTTGTCGTCGGCGAGTGGGCGGAGCGCCGTCTGAACCTCGGCCACCAAGCGCTCGGGGTCAAAGAGCTCGGGATGGAGCTCGACCTTGCCCGCCTCGACCTTCGAGATGTCGAGGACGTCGTTGATCAGGGTGAGGAGGTGGCGGGCACTGGCGAGGATGTCTCCGAGGTACTCGCGGTGCTGCACCGAGACCTCGCCCACCCGCCCATCGTGCATGAGCTCGGTAAAGCCGATGATGCCGTTGAGCGGGGTGCGCAGCTCGTGCGACATGCTGGCCAGGAAGCGGCTCTTGGCCTGGTTCGCATCTTCGATCTCGGCGTTGCGGGCCTCGAGCTCGCGGTAGGTGCGCGTCAGACGATCGGCGTCGCGGCGCGCGCGGATCACCAGGGCGACGACGACGGTCCCGCACAGCGCGAAGAGGACGAGCAGCACCCAGGAGATGGCCGCCGCCGAGATCGGCGCGTACAGCGTCGAGTCGGGGACCGAGAGCACGATCCGCCACGTCGTCCCCGGAATCACGCCCGAGGCGTACTGCCAGGCCGCACCGTTACGGCTGTATCCGCCCCTGCCCTGCTTGCCGAGCGCGGTCAGGAGGGCGGGATCGGGCGCGATCGAGCCCGGAGCGACGCGACTGCCGTTGGTCCCGATGATGCGCTGGGCGTCATCGAGGATGAACGCCTCGCCGCCGCGCTCGACCATCGCCGACATGTACGCGGGCAGGAGCGTGCTGACCGCCGCGAGCGGGAACTCGGTCACCATCACCCGCTCCCCCGCCGGCGTCTTGTACGCGGTGGCCATATCGAGGCTTGCCGCGGGCGGCGAACCGAGGACCGAGGAGATCGAGGTACCGTGCTTGATCGCCAGCCGGGTCACGATCTGCTCCTGGGCCACCGAGGGCGCCGGCGCCCGGGGGGCGATCGCGAGCTGGGCCAGCGGCGTGCCGTCAGCGGCGTACACGGCGAGCCGCTGACCGCCCTGGGCGCTGTCGGCGCGCAGCTCCTTCTGGGTCACGGATGCGTGCGTCAGGTTGGAGGGCACCGAGCCGGCGTTGACCGAGCCCCGGAGCAGCCCGGCGAACAGGGCCGCGGCGATCGGCGGCCGCGCGTAGAAGGCACGCTCGAGCTCCTGGCGCGACTTCGTGTGGCCGTCGGCAACGACGAATGCGAGCCCACCGAGGGCGAGCGCGAGCATGACCCCAACCGGTATCGCAAGACCCCTAAGCCCCCTAATGCCCATATCCAGAATAGTGCCTGGTCGCACGCTTAACTACAACCGTAGTAACTCACGAATCTCCTGCACTTGGGGCACCAAGCCTGTGCAGGGTTTGCTACGCAAGGGTCTCAGTCGAGCAAATGGTGCTCGTGGGCGTAGGCAACGAGGTCGGCACGGCTCGTGCGGCCCGTCTTCTGCTGGATGCGGGCGCGGTGCGACTCGACCGTGCGCACGCTGAGGCTGAGCGCGCCTGCCACGTCGCGGTTGGTGTGGCCAAGGGCGATGAGCTTGAGCACCTCCGCCTCCCGGGCCGAGAGCTGGTCGGGAGCCCGGGCCGGCTTCGGCTGCTCGGCGGCGAGACGGGCGCCGAGCTCGGGCGCGAGGTAGGTGCGTCCCTCGGCGGCGAGGCGGACGGCCTGGACGAGCTCGGCGTCGGCCGCCTCCTTGAGCACGTACCCGAGCGCTCCGGCGCGCAGCGCCCCCCGCGCGAAGGCCGGGTCGTTCTGCATGGTGAGGACGACGATGCTCGTCTCCGGCGAGGTCTCGAGGATGCGCGGGATGGCGGGCAGGCTGGGCTCCCCGGGCATGTTGAGGTCGAGGACGAGCACCCGCGGCCGGTAGCCGAGGACCCGCCTCAAAGTGGTGGGGACGTCGCCCGCCTCGGCCACGACGGTCAGCCCCGCCTCCGCCTCCAGCAGCATCCGCAGGCCGGTGCGGATCATCTGATGGTCATCGGCGATGACGATCGTGATCTCGGACGTTGGTGGAGCATTCCCCTCTGCTTCCATG
>DASZMD010000175.1:0-1527 GCA_035551955.1 Solirubrobacteraceae bacterium
GCCGCCGTTCGGAGTACCGACCGTCAGCCCCGTCCGGCACAATGAGGGGTCAGCGAGATGAGTAACCAGTCCGTCACATACCTCGTGGGGGCGTGTCTGGGCGTATTCGGCCTGGCCGCGTTCTGCGCCCTCGTGCTCGTGCCCGCCATCACCGCCTACCGGCGCCCGCTCGAACGCGTCGCGGTCGTGGTCCTGTCCATGTACGTCCTGGCCGCGCTCGTCGGGCTCGGCGTCCTCGCCGGAGCGGTGGTCGTACTCGAGTGGCCGCGCTTCTTCTAGATGTCTCTCGGAGATCCGTCGAACGTGGCTGAGGAAGCCCCCCAGCGCGCGACGAGAGCGCCCGACCTCAGCGCCCTTGCGGCCATCACCGACGCCGTCGAGGCCGGGGCCGGGCTGCCCGAGATCCTCCGCGCCGCCTCCCGCGCGCTCGACGCCAGCCTGATCCTCATCGATCGCTCGGGCGCCGTGCTCGCCGTCGCCGCCCGCTCCCCGGCCGACGAGCGCTCGCTCATGCGCGACGCCCCCGACATCACCACCGTCGAGCTCAAGGTCGCCGAGGCGCCCGTCGGGCAGCTGCGCATGCGCGCCCGCGACCAGGCCCCCGACGGCTCCATGCTCCGGCTCGTGACCACCCTCGTCGGCTCCGAGGTCGAGCGCGTCCGCGCTCCCGAGCGCGCCTCCGAGCAGGCGGCCACGAGCTTCCAGCGCGTCGTCCTGCGCCGCGGGATCCCCGACCGCGAGGATCTCATCGCGCGCGGGAAGGAACTGGGGACGGACCTGGGCGCCGGGGGTAGCGTCGTGGTCGTCCGCGCCCACCCGCGCACGCCGACCGAGGACGACTGGCGACAGCGCCTCCTCGCCGTCACCGGCCGCGGCGCCCGTTCGATCTCCCCGGGCGCGATCGCCGCGGCGGCCGAGGACGACCCCGATCAGGTCGTCGTCGTCGTGCCCGATCCCGACGGGGACACGGGCCGCCGCGTCGCCTCGGCAGTGATCCGCGAGCTCGAATCCGGCCTCGCCGGCTTCTCCTTCACCATCGGGCGCAGCCGCCACGCCGAGGATCCCCTCGACCTGAGTCGCGCGGGCAACGAGGCGCTACTGGCGGCCAACGTTGTGGAGGGAGATCCTCGCCGCTCCGAGCTCGGCTACGAGGAGACCGGCACCTACCAGCTCCTCCTTCCCCACATGAACGATCCCGCCGAGCTCAAGCGCTTCTACAACGAGACCGTTCGCCCCCTCGTCATCTACGACGAGCAATACGAGACCGACCTCCTGGGGACGCTCTCCACCTTCCTCGAATGCGACGCCAACGTCAACGCCACCGCGGCCCGCCTCATCACCCACCGTCACACCATCCGCTACCGCTTCGAGCGCGTCCGCGAGCTCACGGGCCTCGACGTCTCGTCGACCGACGGGCGCGAAAAGCTCTCGCTCGGGCTCAAGGCCATGCGCGTACTCGGCATCGCCGCCCCCCGCGGGCCCGCGACCGAGCCCGGGGCAGAGGGCGGGAGGGTTCCGAGGTAGGGG
>DASZMD010000176.1:0-4996 GCA_035551955.1 Solirubrobacteraceae bacterium
CGGCCCATCCGTATGTGCAGAGCCGAGCGCCGCTGAGAACCTGACCGCCACTCAGTCACCGTGCAACGGCGAGCAGTTCTCTTCTCTACCCCGATGATCTCCTCCGATCCTTCGATTGCCGCCGGCGCCGGATGCGCGCCATGAGTCACGCCACCTTGCTTGACCTCTCGCGCTGGCAGTGGGCGCTGACGGCGGCCTTCCACATCACCTTCCCGTCGATCACGGTCGGCACCAGCGTGCTCCTGATCGTGTGTTACGCGATGTACATGCGCACCGACGACGAGGTGTGGCTGCGGATGTTCCGCTTCTGGAGGCGGATCTTTGCCATCGGCTTCGCGGTGGGGGTGGTGTCGGGGATCGTCCTCACCTTCGAGTTCGGCCTCAACTGGGGCAAGTTCGCCCACGACGTCGGCCCGATCGTCGGGGTGATGATCCTGATGGAGGTCGTGATGGCGTTCTTCCTGGAGGCCGGCTTCCTCGGCCTACTCGTGTACGGGGAGGGGCGGATCGGCAAGCGGATGATGATGTTCTCGACCTGCATGGTCACGCTCGGCACGACCCTGTCGGTCACGTGGATCCTGGCGGCCAACTCGTGGATGCAGACCCCGGCCGGGTACAAGACGGTGGGTGGGCAGTTCCAGCCCGTCAACTGGATTCACGTGATCTTCAGCCCGTCCTTCGGGATCCGCTTCATCCACATGCTGGTGGCGGTGCTCATCGCCTCGTCCTGGTTCGTCGCCGGTATCTCGGCGTGGTACTTCCTCAAGCGCCGCCACCTACCGATCGCCCGCCGCGGCCTGTCGATCGCGCTCGGCACGCTCGCGGTCGTGCTCCCCCTCCAGGGCTTCATCGGCGATAGCGTCGTCGGCTACGTCGCCCAGTACAAGCTCCCGCAATTCCAGGCCCAGGAGGGCAACTGGAAGTCCAACACGGGCTACAACATCGTCGAGATCCCCAATCAGGCCGGACCAACCAATCACTGGCAGGTGTCGGTCCCGTGGCTGGGTAGTGCGATCAGCAAGGACTGGAGCGGGGACACGGCCATTCCCCCCTTGAGCCTGACGCCGAAGAGCCTGCGACCAGACATTCTCACCACCTTCTACGGCTTCCGCGTGATGTGGTTCGGGTGGGCGGGGATGATCGCGGTGGCGATGGTCGGCGTGGTCCTCAGGCTTCGCGGCCGCCTGTACAGCACTCGGTGGTTCCACAGGCTCCTGGTCTGGCTCGTGCCCTTCGGTGTCGTCGCCGTCTGGGCCGGCTGGGTGCTGGCCGAGACGGGCCGCCAGCCGTGGCTGGTGTACGGCAAGCTGCCCACCGCGGCGGCGGTCTCACCCTTGCACACCTGGTCGGTGATCGCCTCGCTGGCCGGGTTCGTCGGCACCTACCTCACGCTCCTGGGCGTCTACGCGTGGTACGTCGCGCGCGCGGTGCGCGAGGGGCCCGGCGACGGCCCGCTCGCGCAGGCGCCCGCCGTCCCGTCACTTCAACCCCGGCTGGCGCCGGCGAGCTGAAAGGTCCGCGGAGAAATGCAACTCTCGGACGTGTGGATGATCTTCGTCATCCTCGCCCTCGCCATGTACATCGTCCTCGACGGGTACGACCTCGGGATCGGCGTGCTCACCCTCCTCGACCGCGACGCGGGCCGCCGGCGCGACATGCACGAGCTCGTCGCGTGGACGTGGGACGGTAACGAGTCGTGGCTGGTGTTCCTGGGCCTCACCTTGTGGGCCGGCCTGCCGCTCGTGTTCGGGGTGGCGCTCCCGGCGCTCTACATCGTGCTCATCCCGATGTTGTGGTCCCTCATCTGCCGCGGCGTGGCGATCGAGCTCATCGACCAGCACGAGGGGTGGCATCGAGTGTGGGGCCCGGTGTTCTCGGTCGGCTCGCTCCTCGTCGCCTTCTGCCAGGGCGCCGCCTTCGGGGGGCTCCTCGCCGGCTTGCCCGCGAGCGGCAGCAGTTTCACCGGCGGCCCGTTCACTTTCCTGCACCACGGCTACGCCATCCTCACCGGCCTCACCGCCGTCGCCCTGTACTTGCTCGCCGGTTGCGCTTGGGTGTACGCGAGGAGCGACGGCGTGTTGCAGCTCCGCGTCGCCCGGATCGGCCGGCTGGCGAGCCTCGCGCTCGCGGTGGAAACCGCGGCCTCGTGGTCACTGTTGTCGGCCGTGCGCTCGGGGACGCTGCACCCCGGCGCCGGTGCGCGCCTGCCGGTGTGGATCGCGGGCGCGGCGGTGCTCGCGGCCGGGCTCGTGCTCGCCTACCGCTCGTTCGGCGCCGGCCGGGCTCGCGGACGGTCCGCGTGGGCGCCGGCGTACGCGATCTTGGCGGTGTATGCCGGGGGTCTGCTGCTCGCGGGCGGCCTCCTCTATCCCACCCTGATACCGCCCCACATCACCGTGCATGCGGCCGCCTCACCACACACCGCCCTGCTCTTCGAGGTGATCGCCGTGGGCGTGGTGATCCCGTTTGTCCTGACTTACCAGATATACGGCTTCTGGGTCTTCCGAGGCAAGGTAAACGTCAAGCACGAGGCCCAAGTCACATGAACCCAGTCACCCGGTTGTTTCGCCGCTCGCGCGCCTTCCGGATCCTGCTCTACCTGGCGATGGTGCCCCTGTGGGCGTTGATCGTTCTCTTATCGCTCGACTCCCTCGGCGCGTATACGACGGTTGGCAACCTCACCGTTCTCGCTCTCATCATGTCCTTTGCCTTGTGGGCGTGGTGGTACGGAGAGGACCGCGACCGGCGTGAGGCCGCGAAGGTCGCGCCATCCGACGGAGTGGGATCCTCCGGCGCCAACGGCCACCCGCCCCCGGCGGCCTGACGTCGATGGCCGCTGACCCGCTGCTCTCCTCGGCGCTCGTCTCGGCACCGGGCGCCGGCGCCAGAGGTCGCCTGACCGAGGTGCTCGAGCCCGGCCGGAGGCGCCTGGTCGCGTCGGCGGCGATGACGACGGTGGTCGCGGCCGCCACCGCGACCGGGTTCTTCGCGGTTGCGTCGGTCGCGCAGGACGTGCTCGAGCGGCACGCCGCCTGGCCACACGTCTACGGCTGGCTGCTCCTGTTCGCCGGTGCCGCGGCCGTGCGCGCGAGCGCGAGCTACCTCGCGGCTCGGCTCGCGGTCGAGGGCGCGATCGCCGTCGAGCAGCGCCTGCGCGCGCAGCTGCTCGATCGGCTCCTCGCCGGCGCCGGCGGATCGCTCAGTAGCGCGGCGCGAGCGACAGCGGTGATGGACGAGGTGGAGCGCGTCGGTGCCTACGCCGAGCGCTATCAGCCGGCACGGGTGGCCGCGGTGCTCGTGCCGCTCGTGCTGCTGGCGGCGGTGTTTCCGCTCAGCTGGGTAGTGGGGGTGATGCTCGTGCTGTGCGCGCCGTTGCCGCCGGTGAACCTGTCGATCGTGGGGATGGGGACCGCTGCCGTCGCGCGCCGTCACGGGGAGGAGCTGCGTCATCTGTCGGGCTATTTCCTCGATCGGCTGCGGGGACTGGCGACGCTCCGCGCGCTCGGAGCCGAGAAGGCGGAGCTCGAGCGGGTGCGGGCGGCGTCCGGGCGTCTGGCGGAGCGGGCGATGGCCGTCCTGCGCGTCGCCTTCGTTTCCGCCGCGGTGCTCGAGGCGATCGTCACCGTCGCGGTCGCCGTCATCGCCTCCTACATCGGATTGACCCTGCTCGGGTACGTGCACATCCCGGGGATCCCCGATCAGATGTCGCTGCACACGGGGCTGTTTCTGCTCATGGTCACGCCCCTGTACTTCCAGCCGGTACGTGCCCTCGCCGCCGCCTACCACGAGCGCGCCGACGCGCTGGCCGCGATGGCGGCGCTCGAGCCGCTGCTCGATGCCGACTCGACCCCCAGCCCGTACGGAGCGACGCGTTCGTTGTCCGCGCCACCCACGATCGAGATCGTGAACCTGACCGTTGTCTTCCCCGGCCGTGAGCTGGCGGCGCTCGACGGCATCACGCTCGCGGTCGAGCCCGGAGAGCGCGTCGGGGTCATGGGCCCCTCGGGAGCCGGGAAGTCGACGCTCTTGCGGGTGCTCGCCGGGGATCTCGTGCCTTCGGCGGGAGGTGTGCTCCTCGGCGGCGTGGCGCCCTCGGCCGTTCCGCGAACCGCCATCACATGGCTCGGCCAGCGGCCGTATCTGTTCTCCGGCACGCTTGCCGACAACATCGCGCTCGGAAGAGGAGAAGCGTCCGAGCTCGAGATTCTCCGCGCGGCGCTGGCTGCGGGCCTTGGCCGCGTGCTCGAGCGCCTGCCCGCGGGCATGAGCACCCCGGTAGGCGAAAGCGGCTGGGGGCTGTCCGGCGGTGAGGCGCACCGGGTCGCGCTCGCGCGGACGTTCCTCAAGCGTTCTCCCCTGCTTCTCCTGGATGAGCCGACCGCCCATCTCGACGCCACCAGCGAGGCGGAGATCATCGAGGTCATCGGTCGCGCCGCGCGGTCAGCGACAACGATCCTCGCCAGCCACTCGCCCGCGCTTCTGGCCAGCTGCGACCGGGTGATCACGCTCGACCGCGGACAGCTGCTCGAGGATCCGATCCGACCTGCGCGCGCCGAGGCGCTGGCAACGGGATGACCCGCGCGGCCCCGGAGATCGCGCAGCTGCTCGATGAGCGGTCGCGGGCACGAGCCACCCGGCGATTGGTCCGGCCGGCGTCGATGGTGGTCCTGGCGTTCGTGTTCGGGGCGGCGTTGCTCGGGCTTGCCGGTTGGTTCATCGCCTCCTCGGCCGTCGCCGGGCTGGCCGTCGCGAGCACGTTCTCGTTCCTGTTTCCGAGCGCCGGGGTGCAGGCGCTGGCGTGGGCGCGCACGCTGAGCCGCTACCGCGAACGGATCTCCACCCACAGCGCTACCCTTGACCTCGTCGGGTCGCTGCGCACGAGCCTGTTCGCCCGCGCGCTGCGCCTCCCGCGTGATCGCGTCGCCGAGCTGCGCTCGAGCGAGCTCCTCGGGCGGATCACCGTCGACTCAGATGCGATCGAGAACGTGCTCTTGCG
>DASZMD010000177.1:0-14324 GCA_035551955.1 Solirubrobacteraceae bacterium
CCACGACGGGGATGGCGCGGGAGGGGCTTGCGGGGATGACGGTGCTGGTCGGCGATCCGGTCGTTGCCGTCACCGCCGCGGTCGTCGGGCGCGGGCACGGGCTGGGGCGGATCCTTGACCGCCCACCACACGATGTAGATGAGCGCGGCAATCGGGATCTTCAGCCCCAGCATGAGCCACACGAACGTCCAGGTCACAGGGCACGATCCTAACGTGCCTCGTGCCGAAAGTCACGGACCGGCGTCAGGGCGCTCACGTCAATGACGCAGCGCGACCGGGCGCTCCTCGAAGCGGCTCACCTGCTGGAGCTCGGCGACCCGGTCGGCGAGCTCGTCGCTGGTCAGACGGGCCACCCGCTCGGTGCCGAATTCCTCGACGTTGAAGGACGCCAGCGCGGTGCCATAGGCCATCGCCCGCGCGAGCAGCGCGTGGTCGAGATCGTGATCGGCGTGCGCGGCCACGTAGCCGAGGAAGCCTCCGGCGAAGCTGTCGCCAGCCCCGGTGGGATCGACCACGGTCTCGAGCGGGAAGGCCGGCAGGGCGAAGAAGCCCTCCTCGGTGATCATCGCGGCGCCGTACTCCCCGCGCTTGGCCACCGTGACGCGGGGCCCCCACTCGCGGACCTTGCGGGCGGCGCGGACGAGGTTCGGCTCATGGGTGAGCTGGCGGAGCTCGGCGTCGTTGAGCATCAGGCAGTCCACGCCGCCGATCGTCTCGACCAGCGAGTCGCGGGCGATCTCGATCCACAGGTTCATCGAGTCCATGGCCACGAAGCCGCTCCCGCCCCACTGGGCCCGGACCTCGCGCTGGAGGTCGGGCTGGATGTTGGCGAGGAAGAGGACGTCGGTGGCGCGGGAGGCGTCGGAGAGCTTGGGCTCGAAGTCGGCGAAGACGTTCAGCTGGGTGTCGAGGGTCGTGCGGTCGTTGAGATCCCACCCGTATTCGCCTGCCCAGAAGAACGTCTTGCCCCCGGGGACGCGCTCGATGTCGGTGGTGTCGACGCCCCGCCGCTCGAGCACGGCGTACTCGTCGGGGCCGAAGTCATCGCCCACCGGCCCCACGACGTGGACGTCGTCGAAGAACGAAGCGGCGAGCGAGAAATGAACGGCCGAGCCGCCGAGCATCCGCTCACGCTCCCCGAAGGGGGTCTTGACCGCGTCGAACGCGATCGAACCAACGACGGTCACCGACATGGGGCCGGAGAGCCTAATGCAACCGCAATCTCGGCCTCCGCCGCGGCCTCCATTACCCGTCGTTCACGTGGCTATCGCTCCGGGCAGGCTATCTTCCATCGGTGATGCCTACTTTCGCCGACCTCGGTCTCGCTCCCGACATCCTTGCCGCGATCCAGGATGTCGGCTACGAGGAACCGAGCCCGATCCAGGAACAGGCGATCCCGCCGCTGCTCCAAGGGTCCGACGTGATCGGCCAGGCGCAGACGGGAAGCGGGAAGACGGCGGCCTTTGGCCTGCCGATGCTTCAGTACGTCGACCCGAGCGAGCACGAGGTTCAGGGCCTGGTCCTGACCCCGACGCGCGAGCTCTGCATCCAGGTCACCCAGGCGCTCCGCACCTACGGCAGCCGCAAGGGCATCGACGTGGTGGCCGTGTTCGGCGGCGCGCCGATCCGGACCCAGCAGGCGCAGCTGCGGGCGGGCGGCCACGTTGTCGTGGGAACCGTCGGGAGGGTCAAGGACCTGATCTCGCGTCATTCCCTGATGCTCCACTCGACCCGCTTCGTGGTCCTCGACGAGGCCGACGAGATGCTCGACCTGGGCTTCCTCGAGGACGTCGAGCGGATCATCTCGCTGACGCCCTCGAGCCGCCAGACCGCCCTCTTCTCCGCCACCATGCCGCCCGAGATCCGCCGGCTCGCCGATCAGTACCTCTATAACCCGATCACCATCAAGGTCAAGGCGGCGACCCTGACCGTGGACACGGTGGAGCAGTTCGCACTCGAGGTTGCCGCCCGCGAGAAGCCGGACGCGCTCGCTCGCGTCCTCGACGCCGAGCAGCCCGACCAGGCGCTCGTGTTCGTGCGCACCAAGATCCGTTGCGACCAGCTCTACCGGTCGCTGCGCGACAAGGGCTGGAACGTCAAGGCCATCCACGGCGACATGACCCAGGGCGCCCGCGACGGGGTGATGATCTCGTTCAAGGAGGGGCGGCTCCCGTTGCTCATCGCGACCGACGTCGCGTCCCGCGGCCTCGACATCAGCGGCATATCCCACGTCATCAACTTCGACGTCCCGACCTCCCCCGACGTGTACGTGCACCGGATCGGGCGCACGGGGCGGGTGGGCCGCAGCGGGCGCGCGATCACCTTCTACGAGCCGCGTCAGAAACGCGAGATCGCCGCCATCGAGGAGCACGCCGGCGTCAAGCTCTCGCCCTGGGTCAAGGACGCCCGCGTCGCGCCGACCCCGGTCACCCCCCCGCCGCGCCGGCACTCCAAGCCGCGCGACCGCGCCAACGGCGACGACGGGCCGCTGCGTAAGCTCATCGTCTCGGGCGGTCGGGCCGAGGGCCTCGAGCCCTCCGACATCATCCACGCCATCACCTCGGCCACGGGACTCGACGGCGAAGCCGTACGCAACGTCCGCATGCTCGAGCGCTTCGCCTTCGTCGAGGTGCCGGAGCGGGAGGCCGACCGCGTCGTCGAACGCGTCAACGGCACCGAGATCCGCGGCCAGCCGCTGCGGCTCGAGCTCGCGCGGACCTAGCTTTAGCGCCGCGCCGCGGGCGCGACTTCCTGCCCGGACCCGTGTTCCAAACAGGGACGCGGGGTCGAATTCCAACGACAGGAGGCACTTTTTCATGCATCTTCACCGCCTGCGCCGGCGGCCATCGGGATCGATGGTCGTGGCGCTCATCGCCCTGTTCGCATCGCTCGGCGGGGTTGGCTATGCAGCCAGCAGCCTGCCCGCGGGCAGCGTCGGCACCGCTCAGCTCCTGAACGCCTCGGTGACCAACCACAAGATCCTCAACGGCGCTGTGGGCAACTTCAAGCTCGCCTTTGGCGCCGTCGGCGCGCGCAAGCTCATGAACGGCGCCGTGGGCACCGCCCAGATCAACACGAGCCAGGTCCAGGCCCGGGTCGCCGGCACGTGCACATCGGGTGCCGTCACCTCGGTGACCAGCACCGGCGCCGTCGCCTGCAATACCGCCCCCGGCCTCGAGTACGACACGAGCGCGGCCTCGGCGGTGACCGTTCCGGCAGGCACCACGGCCACCCCGATCACCACCGAGCCCCTGCCCGGCGGCTCCTCCTACCTGGTCACCGCCAACCCCTACGTCCACATCACGGGTGCCACCGCCGGTCAGCAGGTCGAGGTCGACTGCACGCTCGCCGTCGGCCCGGCGACCACGGCCGTGCAGACCCGGAGCTGGACGATCGAGGTGGGGCCCGGCGGCCTCCCCGAGACCAACTCCATCCCCCTCGTGGTAACGGCGCCCTCGAGCACCAACAGCATCACCGCCGGCGTCGCCTGCACGCGGACGATCACCGGCGCGGGAACCGGCACCCCCGCGGTGACCGTGACCACCAACGTCAACGCCATCCAGACGGCGTCGAACACGACTACCGCGCACACGCGGTGAGCTACCGCGCACACACGGTGAGCAGCTGACCTCGGAGTGCCGGCTCGACGTGAGGTCGAGCCGGCACCCGGGTAGGCTGCAACGTATGCAAACCAAAGTCACGATGAACACCACCCACGGCACCATCGGCTTCGAACTGTTCGACGATGACGCGCCGATGACGGTTTCCAACTTTCGCGAACTGGCCGGCAAGGGCTTCTATGACGGGATCATCTTCCATCGGGTCATTCCCGACTTCATGGTCCAGACGGGTGACCCGGAGGGCACCGGGACGGGCGGCCCGGGGTACACCTTCGAGGACGAGTTCAACGAGCACAAGGTGGTGCGGGGAGCGCTGGCGATGGCCAACGCGGGACCGAACACCAATGGCTCGCAGTTCTTCATCGTCACCACCGAGGCGGCGCCGTGGCTCGACGGCAAGCACACCGTGTTCGGCCAGGTCACGGCGGGGATGGACGCCGTCGACGCGATCGAGAGCGTTCCCACGCAATCCGGTGACCGGCCCGTCGACCCCCCCAAGATCGAATCGGTCGCGCTCGATCCTGGCTAGACCGCGGGCGGGGGCCACACATGAGCGCTAGCCTTGGACGCTCCCTTGAGAGCGGCGGAAGGAGACAGCATGGCGAGCGTCGAGGAGCGCATGCGGGCGGAGGCCAACGGCGGTGCCGGCGCCGCCAGCATCCCGGTCGAGAACCCGGCCACCGGTGAGCTGATCACGACCGTTCCCACCCTGGGCGCGGGCGCGATCCAGGAGATGGTCGCGCGGGCCCGGGCGGCCCAGCCCGGCTGGGCGGCGATCGGCTTCGAGGAGCGGGGACGGGTGTTCCGCCGCGCGCAGAAGTGGATGCTCGACAACGCCGACCGGGTGACCGACGTCGTCACCTCGGAGACGGGCAAGACGGTCGAGGACGTGCAGATCACCGACCTCGGGTGCACGGTGGCGGCGCTGGGCTTCTGGCCCAAGCTCGGACCGAAGTACCTCGCCGACGAGCGGGTGCCCTCGTGGACGAGCCCGGTCACGCTGGGAAAGAAGCTGGTGGTGCGCTACGCGCCTCTCGGCGTGGTCGGCGTCATCGGCCCGTGGAACTACCCGATCCTGAACTCCTTCGGCGATTGCATCCCCGCCCTCATGGCCGGCAACAGCGTGATCCTGAAGCCGAGCGAGGTAACGCCCCTGAGCTCGCTCCTGATGGAGGAGATGCTCGCCCAGTGCGGGATCCCCGAGGGCGTGTTCCAGGTGGCCACGGGCGACGGATCGACCGGCGCGGCGGTGATCGGCGAGGTCGACTGCGTGATGTTCACGGGCTCGACGGCGACGGGCCGGAAGGTGGCGAAGGCCGCGGCCGAGGCGCTGATCCCGTGCTACCTCGAGCTCGGGGGCAAGGACCCCATGATCGTGTGTGCCGACGCCAACATCGAGCGGGCGGCCAACGCCGCTTCGTTCTATTCGATGAACAACGCCGGGCAGGTGTGCATCTCGGTGGAGCGGGTGTACGTCGACGCGCCGGTGTACGACGAGTTCGTCGAGCGCGTGACCGAGAACATCCGCGCACTGCGCCAGGGCGCCCCCGGCGGCGGCCCGGGAACGGTCGACGTCGGCGCGGTGATCTTCCCCCCGCAGATCGAGATCGTCGACGACCACGTCCGCGATGCCGTCGAGAAGGGGGCCAAGGTGCTTACGGGCGGCCACATCCGCCCCGGCGCCGGGCGCTTCTATGAGCCCACCGTCCTCGTCGACGTCGATCACTCGATGAAGTGCATGAACGAGGAGACGTTCGGACCGACGCTCCCGATCATGAAGGTCGACGGCGTCGAGGAGGCGGTGAAGCTGGCCAACGATTCGCCCTACGGCTTGCAGGCGAGCGTGTGGACGCGCGACATCGCCCGCGGCGAGGAGCTCGCGCGGCGAATCGAGGCCGGCGTGGTGTGCGTCAACGACGCCCAGATCAACTACACCAACCTCGGGCTCCCGATGGGCGGGTGGAAGAGCTCGGGCCTTGGCACTCGGCACGGTGCCAACGGAATCCGCAAGTACTGCAAGGTCCAGTCGCTGCTCGTGACCCGCCTGGCCCTCAACCGCGAGCTGTTCATGTTCCCCTACCGGCCCGTGCGCAGCCGGCTCCTGCGGCGGGGGTACGCCCTTCTCTACGGGCGCGGAAATCGGGGCTGACGCCGGCGGGGTGGAACCGGCCCCGGTAGGGTCGTGATGCCATACCGGGGCCGGGATTCATGCCGTCCGTCTCGCGGCTGGTTAGCTCACAACGAGGCGAGTGAGGCTTGCGCGGCGTTGAGGACGACGGTCGGAATCGTCGCGAAGTCGAGCTTCGCTCCGAACGCCTGTCCCGTGGTCAGCGCATAGGTGATCCACGACTGCAGCAGGCTGGTCTTGCTCGCGCCCTTGATGAGGATCACGTAGGTGAACGTCGAGATCGGATACGCGATCTTGGCGCTCGCCGGCGGATCGACGATCGAGATCGCGTTGCCCGCCGGCACCGAGGTCACCGACTGGGCCGCGTTCTGGATGTTCGCACCAGGTTCGGGTACTCGTACTTGCCCGCCGCGTTCTGGAGCGCGACGGCGCCGTGGCCGCCCTGCTGGATCAGGTACGAGGCCGCGACATAGGCGATGCCGCCGTTGGTGTTGGCGAGCACGGCGGTCACGCCGCTGTTGCCCTTGCCCTGGATCCCGGTCGGGAACTGGAGGAGGGTGGCGGTTCCGACGTGGCTCGACCATGTGCTGCGGACGTGCGAGAGGTAGTTCGTGAAGGCGTAGGTGTCACCGGAACCGTCGCTGCGGTAGATCACCGTGATCTTCCGGTTAGGGAGCTTGACCTTCTTGTTGAGCTTCTTGATCGCGTTGTTGTTCCACTTGGTGATCTGCCCGAGGTAGATCTGGGCGAGGACCCCTACCTGGCCAAGACGCTCCGCCACCGTGGCGAGCTCCTGCCCAACTACTACGCGGTCACCCAGGGGTCGCTCGCCAACGAGATCGCCCTCATCAGCGGTCAGGACCAACCCAGCAGACCGCGCAGAACTGCCCGCGCTACACCGACGTCAAGCCCGCCGTCGCCGGCAACGAAGGCCAGGTGGTGGGGAGCGGCTGCGTGTACCCCTCGAGCACGCTCACCCTCGCCGATCAGCTCGCCGCCGCCGGTAAGACGTGGAAGGGGTATGTCGAGGGCATCGCCAACGGCCCCCACGGCAGGCCGACCACCGTGCCGCCACCCGGCGCTCGGGAGCGCCGACCCGGGCCAGGCGGCGAGCCTCCACGATCCCTATGTGACCTGGAGCAACCCGTTCGTCTACTTCGCCTCGCTGGCCAAGACGGCGTGCGCCCAGGACGACGTCGCCCTCACCCGCCTGGCCGGCGATCTCAAGTCGGTCAAGACGACGCCGGCGTTCTCCTACATCGTCGCGAGTCCGTGCCATGACGGCAACCCGCAGCCGTGCGTGGCCGGGGCCCAGCCCGGCCTCAAGGCCACAGACCGCTTCCTGCGCGGCGTCGTCCCCGAGATCCTCGCCTCACCGGCCTACGAGGCCGACGGGCTGATCGCCATCACCTTCGACGAGGCCCCGCAGAGTGGCCCGTACGCCGATTCGAGCTCGTGCTGCGCCAATCCCACCCAGTACCCCAACCTCACGCCGACCACCACCACCCCGACGACGACCACGCCCACGGTGACCACCCCGGCCTCAGAGCAGACGGGACAGACGACGCCCACGGGCGGCGGCGGCCAGGTCGGCATGCTCCTGATCTCGCAGTACGTCAAGCCGAACAGCACCGACGCCCTCGACTACTTCAACCACTGCTCGTTCCTGAGCAGCGTCGAGCAGCTCTTCGGCCTCAAGCGCCTCGGCTACGCCCGCGACGCCGCCCTGCCGGGCTTCGGCAAGCCCCAATACAACAACTACAAAGGCTAAGCGCGGGCCACCGCCGCCGGATCGGAGGCGGTCAGCTGCGTCATCGTCACGCGCGCGTCGTGCTCGGAGGTCGCCGTGCCCCGGTAGACGCCCTTGATCGGCGGCACGTCGGTGTAGTGGCGGCCGTGGCCGATCTTGACGTGGGTGGCGCCGGTGAGGCCGCGGTTGGTGGGGTCGGCGCCCACCCAGACCGGCTCTGAGCCGTCGAGGGACGGAAGCAGGGCCTCGAGCCAGGCGTGGGTGTCGACCTCGATCGACTCCTGGCGCCCGTCGGCGGCCCCCGCATACAGGTAGCCCGAGACGTAGCGGGCGGCGATCCCGTGGTGGCGGAGCAGGGCCAGGCCGAGGTGGACGAAGTCCTGGCACACGCCGGCGCCGACCTGGAGCAGGTGGGCGATCGTGCTGTCGACGTACGTCGCGCCCTTGCGATACGCGAAGCGCTCGGGGATGAGCTCGGTGACCATGAGCACGGTCTCGAGCGGCGAGGATGCAGCGCGGGTAGCGTCGAGGAGCTCCTGGAGCGAGTCGCGCTCGGCGCCGTCGGCGTGGAGCAGGAACTCACCTCCCGCCTCGCGGTAGGCGGGCTCGAGCAGAGCCGACCACGGCGCGACCGGGGGGCTCGGCGCGGCCTGCGTGACCACGCGCGCGCGCACATCGATGGTGAGATGGTCGTGGGGACGCGAGACCTCGAACTCGACCACCTCGGTCCCGAAGTAATCGGCGTGGCGGTGGAGGCGCACCTCGGGGTCGAGGCGGACGCTGAACTCGTCGCAGCGCTGGCGACCGTTGGCCGCCGGCTTGACCCGGAGCGCGTTGAGGTTGTCCACGACGTCGGCGTCGTAGCGGTACTGGGTCAGGTAGCGGATGGCGAAGTTCACGGGCGGGGCGGCATTACAGGTGGACCGCCGCGGCGGCCGCCATGGCGAAGTAGCGCTCCTCGATATCGCTATCGACGAGTTCGAGATCCTCCTGTACCCGTTCCAGGGTCTCGTCGAATCCCGCGGCGGCATCGGGAGCACGGCGCTGGAGCTCGAGATCGGCGATCAGGCGCCCGAGGCGGAGAACCGGGGGAGAGGATCGCGGTACCGCGTCGGCGTTCAAGAGCGCGGCGTGGAGCTCGGCCACCGAGGAGGCGACCGAGCCCGGATAGGCGCTGTCGTAGAGCAGGAAGCGCGCCACCGGACCGACGGTGGGGGCGGCGCGGACGGCGCGCCGGTAGGCCTGAAAGCCGCCCACGGCGTGGAGCAGGGCGAGCGCCTCACGCTCGCTCCCTGAGCGCTTGGGCCCGGGCGGGACGGACACCCGGAGCATCCTCAGCACCATGTCGGCGGCCTCGATGCGACCGCCGGCCTCGAGGAACGAGCGCCCCTCGTCCCTGAGCATGGTGCGCGCCACCAGCCCCCAGAAGAGCGCGCACTGCTCCTTGACGTCCTGATAGACCGAGTAGGGCCCGGACACGAGCGCGGCCGACAGGTCGCGGCCCGCGAGCCCGAGGTGGAAGGTGTTGAGCGCCTCCCACATCTCCGTCGACATCACGTCCCGCAGGCCGTGTCCCCGTTCGCGGGCCCGGGCCACGCATGAGACGATCGACGCCGGGCTCCCGGTGTCGAGGGTGAGCAGGCGCGCGACCTCGGCACGGCCCAGCAGGCGCGCCGCCAGGGGCTGGGTGGCCAGCGCCTCGAGATCCGGGCCCTCGCCGTCGTCGACCGCGCCGGGGGCGGGCGGCTTCTCGCCGATGATGGCCAGGAGCTCCGCCCAGCTCAGGGCGATGTCGCGCTCGCCCACCACGCCCGCCACGTCGGCGTGGAAGACGCCGTCGAGCATGCGCGCGGTGTGCTCGGCGCGGGCGAGGTCGCGCCCAAGCCAGAACAGCTCCTGAGCAATACGCGCCAGCACGGCCTAGCGGGCGTGCCCCGAGGTTTCCCCGGCGCCGATCTCGCCAGCGCCCCAGGCGCCCCCCTGCTGCTGCTGCTGCGCTTGCCCGCGCCAGCCGCCGTAGCGAACATCGGGCAGCCGCGGCGGGGGCCGATGGGCGGGGAGCGTCCCGGGCACCAGATCGACCGCGCCGCCGTCATCGAGGACCCACGTGTCCTTGGATCCGCCGCCCTGTGAGGAGTTGACGACCATCGAGCCGGCTCGCAGCGCCACCCGGGTGAGCCCGCCCGGGACGATCCGGATCTCGTCGCCGAACACGGCGAAGGGGCGCAGGTCGACATGGCGGGGGACGAGCCCGCCGTCGTCGGTCTCGGTGGGGACGGTCGAGAGGTGGACGAGCTCCTGGGCGATCCAGCGCTCGGGCTCGGCCTCGATCCGCCGTGCCTGCGCCTCGCACTCGGCCGCGCTCGCGTGGGGGCCGATGAACACGCCCTTGCCTCCGGACTCCGAGGTGGGCTTGACCACGAGCTCGGCGATCCGGGCGAGCACGGTCTTGCGCGTCGCCTCGTCCTCGAGCAGGTAGGTGGGCACATTGGCGAGGATCGGCTCCTCGCTCAGGTAGAAGCGGATCATCTCGGGGACGTAGTGGTAGATCGCCTTGTCGTCGGCCACCCCGGTCCCGATGGCGTTGGCGATCGCCACCGTCCCGGCCCGGTACGCGCGCACCAGCCCGGGCACGCCGAGGAGCGAGTCGGGGCGGAACTCGAGCGGGTCGATGTAGTCGTCGTCGAGCCGGCGGTAGATGGTGTGCACGCGCTCGAGGCCGGCGGTGGTGCGCATGTAACAGACGGCGTCGCGTACCACGAGATCGCTCGCCTCTACGAGCTCGACCCCCATCTGACGGGCGATGAAGGCGTGCTCGAAGTAGGCGCTGTTGGCCGGGCCCGGGGTCCACACGACCACGGTGGGGTCGGCATCCACGGCCGGGGCCACGGCCCGCAGGGCGTCGAGCAGGAGCCCGGGGTAATGGTCGACGGGCCGGACCCGGTGGCCGGCGAAGAGCTCGGGCATGAGCCTGGTCATCGCCACCCGGTTCTCGAGCACGTAGGAGATCCCCGACGGGGTGCGGACGTTGTCTTCGAGCACGCGCCAGCGTCCGTCCCCGCCGCGCACGAGGTCGCATCCCGAGACGTGGCAGTAGACGCCCCCGGGCGGGCGCACTCCGTGGACGGGCCGGGCGAAGCTCGGCCGGCTCACCACCAGCGACCAGGGCACGATGCCCGCGCGAACGATCTCGTGGGCGTGGTAGACGTCGTCGACGAAGGCGTTGAGGGCGCGGATCCGCTGGGCCAGCCCGCGCTTGATCGTCGTCCACTCCTGGGCGGGAAGCACGCGCGGGACGAGGTCGAGGGGGAACGGGCGATCGCGGCGCTCGCCATCGGTCCCGGCCACCTCGAAGGTGATCCCCTGCTGCATGAAGATGCGGTCGCGCCGCCTCCCCGCCGCCGCCAACGCCTCGGGACCGAGGCGCTCGAGGGTGGCGATGAGGGGCCCGGCGTGGGCGCGGGGCTCGCCGTTGTCGTCGATCAACTCATCCCGACACCCCGCCGGGACCTGGTAATCGTCGAGCAGCCCCTGTTGAATGGCTTCGGTCATCGACCCTAAATGTCTAGCGCGTTGGTGGCTCGCGCGCCACCGGCCGCGAGGCCAAGGCGCCATGGTCGCCGTTGTCCGGATGGATATCTTGCCCTCGCCGTGGCCGAGGATCTGAACGTGCTCATAGCGGGGACCGAGCCTGCGCGCTCGATCCTCCTCATCGGTGACGGGGCGCTTCCGCGCTCGGTGGAGCGCGCCCTCGTCGACGCCGGGGCGAGCGTGAGGTGGCTGCGCCGGCCCAACGACCGGGAGATCGCCTCGGTCCTGACCGGCGACTTCGACGTGACCCTCGTCGTCTCCCGCGATGACATCGAGGTTCTCCGCATCGCCCTCGTCGTCGAGCACGCCCGCCCCGGCCGCCGCCTCATCGTCACCGTCTTCAACCGCACCGTGGCCGGCCAGCTTCGCAAGACGGTGCCGAGATGCCAGGTGACGTCGATGGCCGACGCGGTGGCGACGACGCTGGCCGGGCCCTGCATCGCCGCGGGTCTCGAGTCCCTGGCGCAGCTTCCCGGCGGACTCGTGGGGGTCCGCGAGGCCGGCGACGGGATCGAGGTCGTACCCCTGCGCATCGCCCGCCGGGGACGCGTGGCCCGGGCCCTCGCCCAGATTCGCGGCGCCTTCCGGCCCTTCGACCTCAGCGCGCGCTTCCTCGTCGCCGGGCTCAGCGGGTTCATCACCATCCTCGCCCTCGATGCCGTGGTCTCCGGGGTGGCCCTCGATCAGTCGCCCGTGCAGGCCTTCTATGACGCCACCAAGTCGCTCGTCACCGTCGCCTCGAACCCGGCCGTCGACCGGGCCGGGGCGGCGAGCAAGCTCTTCGCCGCCGTGCTCATGCTCGCCTCGCTCGGCTTCGTCGCCATTCTCACCGCCGGGATCATCAACCGCCTGATCGATCGCCGCCTGACCGGCATCGTCGGGCGTCGCGCGATTCCTCGCTCCGACCACGTCGTCGTCGTCGGCCTCGGCCAGGTCGGACTCCGGCTCTGCCTGCTGCTGCGGAGCCTGGGGATCGGTGTCGTCGCCGTCGAGCGCGACCCGTCCGCCCCGGCCGTCGAGCTCGCCCGCAACTACAAGATCCCCGTCATCCTCGGTTCCGGGGCCGAGGCCACCCTCCTGGCCAGGCTGAGCCTCGGCCGCGCGCGGGCGCTGGCCGCCATCACCTCCGACGACGGGGAGAACATCGCCATCACCGTCGCCGCCCTCGCGGTCCGCGAGGATCTTCGCGTCGTCCTCCGCGCCGGGGACGGCGATGTCACCACCGAGATCAGGTCCCTGTTCAACATCGGCGTCGTGCGCGACGTGCACCGGATCGCCGGCGACCTGCTGGCCGCCGCCGCCCTCGGAATCGACACCGCGGGCGCCGCGGCGCGCGACGGCGAGACCTGGCTCGTGATGACCGACGGCAGCACCCGCCGCGCCGGCGATCTGAGCGCCTAGTGGGCCCACTAGATCGCCAGGAAAGCCGCGGCCCTCTACCCTACGCGGCGATGAGGCTCATCGTCACGGGGGCAGCGGGCATGCTCGGTCGCGATCTCGCGAGCGCCGCCGCGGCTGCGGGCCACGAGCTCACCACCTTCGCCCGCGCCGACCTCGACATCACCGACGCCGACTGGGTCGAGGCCGCGGTGCGCGAGGCGCGCCCCGACGCCGTCCTCAATTGCGCGGCGTGGACCGACGTCGACGGCGCCGAGACCGAGATCGAGGCCGCCTTCGCCGTCAACGGGCCCGCCGCGGGTAACGTCGCCCGGGCCGCCGCGGCAGCGGGAGCGTGGACCGTCCACGTCTCCACCGACTACGTGTTCTCCGGTGAGAAGCGCTCGCCCTATCTCGAGTCCGACGCGACCGATCCGAGATCCCAGTACGGCCGCGGCAAGCTGGCGGGGGAGCTGGCGGTGATCGAGGCCGCGCCCGCGGCGCACACCATCGCTCGCTCCTCGTGGCTGTTCGGGGCCGCCGGCCCGTGCTTTCCCGCGGCCATCCTGCGCGCTGGGGCCGAGCGCGACCGGCTCACCGTCGTCGATGACCAGGTCGGCTGCCCGACCTTCACCGGGCACCTGGCGACGGCGCTGCTCTCCCTCGCCCAGGACCCGCTCCCGGGCATCGTCCACGTGGCCGGCGCCGGGGGCTGCTCCTGGTTTGACTTTGCGCGCGAGATCGTCAGGCTCGCCGGGCTCGGGTGCGAGGTGGTTCCCGGGACCACGGCCGAGCTCGGGCGCCCGGCCCCGCGCCCGGCCTACAGCGTGCTCGGCACCGAGCGCGACGCCACGCCCCGGCTGCCCGACTGGCACGACGGCCTGCAGGCCTTCCTCGCCGCGGGGGTGGCGTCGTGAGGCTCCTGGTGTGCGGAGGCGCGGGATTCATCGGATCGACCTTCGTGCGCCTGCGCGTGCGCGAGCACGGCGACGAAATCACCGTGCTCGACAAGCTCACCTACGCCGGGCGGCGCGAGAACCTCAACGACGTAAACGACGACATCCGCTTCGTCCACGGCGCGATCGAGGATCCTGCCGCCGTCTCGGACGCGATCGAGGGGTGCGACGCGATCGTCAACTTCGCGGCCGAGACCCACGTCGATCGCTCGATCGCCGACCCCGAGGGGTTCATCGTCACCAACATGCAGGGCACCCACGTACTGCTCGAGGCGGCCCGCAAGCGGGACCTGCGATACCTCCAGGTCTCCACCGACGAGGTCTACGGTTCGATCGACGAGGGCACATTCACCGAGGAGTCCCCGCTGCAGCCGTCCTCGCCCTACAGCGCGACCAAGACGGGCGCCGACCTCCTCGTCGCCAGCTACTTCCACACCTATGGCCTGCCCACGGTGATCTGCCGGGGCTCGAACAACTACGGGCCTCGCCAGTACCCCGAGAAGCTGATCCCGCTGATGATCCTCAACGCCATGGCCGGCGACCGCCTGCCCGTCTACGGCGACGGGCGCAACGTACGCAATTGGCTCTACGTCGAGGACTTCGGCCGCGGCATCGGCCAAGTCCTCGCGCGCGGGATCCCCGGTGAGGCATACAACTGCGGCGGCCCCGACGAGTGCGACAACCTCGAGGTCGTGCGCCGCGTGCTCGAGCTCACCGGCGCGGATGACTCGCTGATCGAGTTCGTCACCGACCGGCCCGGGCACGACCGCCGCTACTCGCTCTCCTCGGGCAAGCTCCGTGGCCTCGGATGGGAGCCGCGAGTGCACTTCGTGGAGGGGCTCGAGCAGACGGTCACGTGGTACCGGGAGAACGCGTGGTGGTGGGAGCCGGTTCGCTCAGGG
>DASZMD010000178.1:0-4562 GCA_035551955.1 Solirubrobacteraceae bacterium
AGCGCTCTTACCAGGCGCGAACCGAGGAGTCCGGTGGCGCCGGTGACGGTGACCTTCACGGGCGGATGAGGGGCAACAGCGGCATCGGTGCGACTCTACGGGAGCGGTGCCGGGTTCGTCGCTTATGGCGATGGCGGTGATGGGCCGGCCCCGGCAAGGGGCCGGGGTACACGCTTGGGACCCTGACCACGAACCTCCCCCCGCGGGCGGCCTGACTGGGCGCGAAGGCCAGGGTGAGGGTTCCCGAGCGGAGCGAGCGGTCACGGCGGGGGAGGGCGAGGAAGGAGTCGAAGGCTCCGCTCTGGGCGACGATCGGGATCCCGCGTAGCTTGACGGCGCGCCCGCCGACGCGGCCGCGAAGAACGATGGTGAGCAACGCGCCGCTGGGATCGGAGATCTGGCATGCGAACAGGAGCTGGTGATCCTCGATTCGCGCGCGCAGCGCGAAGAGGCGCGTAGGCGGGCACTCGATCCCGACACAGAACCCGAAGTCGACGTTCGGCGTCGTCTCGCCGCTGGCGACGGTCGCGGACTGCGACTGGATGAAGGAGCGGTCGCCGTTGCGCTCGACGGCGATCGTCCACGCTCCCGGGGCGAGCCCGGTGAGCGTGAACGTCCCGTCGGGGCCGGAGGTGGTGAAGTCGAAGTCGGGAAACAAGGATCCGCCGGGCTCGGTGATCGAAGCCCTGACGAGGTAGCCCGCGAGCGGCCGGTCGACCGTGTCGGCCACCCGTCCCGTCACCGTGCCAGGGGCCTCGGCGAGCTCGACACCCAGCGATACCGTCTGACCGGACTGGACGTTCACCACCGTCGCATGGCCCGGGTCGGGCGCATCGGGGTACCAGTCATCGGCGTAGGGGCTCGGTACGCCGTTGACGCTGCCGGCGCTGAAGTGCACGACATAGCTTCCCGGGGCCAGGCCCGTGAGGGTGTACCCGCCGCCCGCGCTGACGATGCCGTAGGCGACCGGCTCGGGGTTGCCGGGAAACGAGGGGGGACCCAGCGGCTCCGCCTCGGGCTGGATCTCGAGCTGGGGGGGCGCCACGGCCGTCGCCGCGTCGAGCATCTTGCCCACGATCGTCCCGCCGACGACCATCTGTGCGTTGATCGCCGCCGTCGTCTGGCCGGCGAGGACCGTGACCTGTGCCGCCGTCCGCGGACTCGGCTGCCCGGGGTAGAACTGGGTCACGTAGTCCTTACCGCAGCCCTGGAACGAGATCACGTACTTGCCGGGTGGGAGCGAGAACGCATAATCGCCCTCGGCGTCGGTCGGCGGTCCGCCGTACCCGGCGCCACCGGGATAGGGAACGGTGTCGGCATCGACGCAGACCCCGGCGATCGGCGCCCCGTTCGCATCGACCACCTGCCCGGTCACGGTGCCGGTGGTCGCGTCCGCCCACGCCGGGCCTGCCCCGGCGGCGAGCGCGGTCAAGACGGTGGCCGCGGTCGTGATGGCACGGATAACACCCAGTCCGCTCACGGCCTCCCTGCCTCCCGAGCGCCGTCCCCCGCCTCTCCTCCGGGAGGCCAACTAACCTCCATTACATGGCCGATGAACTCTTCCTGATCGACGGCAACAGCCTCGCCTATCGGGCGTTCTTCGCGCTGCCCGAGTCGATCGCGACGTCGACCGGGGTGCCCACCAACGCGATCTTCGGCTTCGCCTCGATGCTCGTGAAGATCCTCACCGACTACGGTCCCAAGGCGACCGTGGTGGTGTGGGACGCCGGGTCGTCGGGGCGTAAGGAGATCTACCAGGAGTACAAGTCCCAGCGGAGCTCGCGCCCCGATCTGCTCAGGGAGCAGTGGCCGCACCTCGAGCCGCTGGTCGACGCCTTCGGCTACCGCAATCTCTCGGTCGAGGGCTACGAGGCCGACGACGTGATCGCCTCGATCGCCGAGCAGGCCAAGGCGGCCTCGATCCCGGTCATGGTGGTGACGGGTGACCGCGACGCCTACCAGCTCGTGGACGACGAGGTGCGGATCATGACCACCTCCCGGGGGATCACCGACACGCGGGTGTATGACCGCGACGGCGTCGTCGACCGCTACGGGATCCCGCCCGAGCTCGTCCCCGACTTCATCGGCCTCAAGGGCGACACGAGCGACAACATTCCCGGCGTCCCCGGGATCGGGGACAAGACCGCCGCCGAGCTCCTGCAGCGCTTCGGCTCCCTCGAGGCCGTGCTCGAGCACATCGACGACATCTCGGGCGCGAAGCGCAAGCAGAACCTGACCGAGCACGCTGACAACGCTCGGCTCTCCAAGCAGCTCGCCACCGCCCAGCGGGACATCCCCCTGGATCTCGATGTGCAGGAGTTCGTGTCCGCCCCGCCCGACCGGTCGCGGCTCCGTGATGTCTTCCGCCAGTTCGAGCTGCGCGACCCGCTGCGCCGGCTCGAGGAGGCGCTCGGCTCCCCCGACGCCGCCGCGCCGGCGCCGACCCCCGAGTCGGGGAGCGCCCTCCTGAGCGCCCGGGTGCGGCAGGGCACGGTGGCCGACGTGGCGCGTCTGCCCGGGAGGGAGCTGGCCATCGCCGTGCGTGCCCCGGCGGTCCCCGAAGACGCTCTCTTCGCCGCCGACCCGACATGGCGCTTCGGCGTCTACGGCGGCGGGGCGGAGGTGCTGGCGGGAACGTGCTCGGCGCCCGAGGAGCTCGTCGCCGCGGCCGGTCAGCGCCCGGTGATCGCCCACGACGCGAAGTCGCTCGGTGCCGTGCCCGCCGTCCTCGCCCACGACACCGAGATCGGCGCCTACCTGCTCGAGCCCGCCCGGCGCGCCTACCCCTTCCGCGAGCTGTCCGAGGAGCGAGGGTTCGCGGTCACGGCCGAGGTCGACGACGAGGCCGCCGCCGACGCCGTGCTCCTGCACGCCCTCGCGGACTGGCAGCGAGAGGAGATCCGCGGCCGCGGGCTGACCGACCTGCTCACCGACGTCGAGCTCCCGCTCGTGCGGATCCTGCGCAACATGGAGATCGAGGGGCTGAAGCTCGACACCGAGCGCCTGGCCGAGATCTCGGGCCGCGTCAGGGAGGAGGCGGATGAGCTCGAACGCGAGATCTTCGACCTCGCCGGCGAGGAGTTCACGCTCGGATCGCCCAAGCAGCTCGAGGAGATCCTCTTCGGGAAGCTCAGCCTGTCGCGCAAGCGTCGCGGCAAGACCGGGTACTCGACCGACGCCCGCGTCCTCCAGGCGATCCGGGACGAGCACCTGATCGTCCCCAAGATCGAGCGCTGGCGGGAGCTCACCAAGCTCGCTCAGACCTATCTGGATGCGCTCCCCGAGCTCATCGCCGACGACGGCCGCCTCCACACCACCCTGAACCAGACCGCCGCCACCACCGGGCGGCTCTCGTCGAACAACCCCAACCTCCAGAACATCCCGATCAGAACGCCGCTGGGGCGGGAGATCCGGGCCTGCTTCGTGCCTGAGCCCGGGCACCTGCTCGTCTCGGCCGACTACTCCCAGGTCGAGCTCAGGCTGCTCGCTCACATCGCGGGCGAGGACGTGCTCAAGGAGATCTTCCGCCGCGGCGAGGACGTCCACACCGCCACCGCGTGCCGTGTCTTCGGCGTCACCCCCGGGCAGATCGACCCCTCGATGCGCTCGAAGGCGAAGATGATCAACTACGGGATCGTCTACGGGCTCTCGGCCTACGGGATGGCCGACCGCCTCGACATCCCCCAGTCCGAGGCCGACGAGTTCATCCAGCGCTACCTCGCCGGCTTCCCGGCCGTGGGGCGCTTCATCGAGGAGACAATCGTCCAGGGCACCGAGCACGGCTACGTCTCGACCCTTTTCGGCCGCCGCCGTCAGGTCCCCGAGCTCCGCGCCCGGCGCTGGGAGCTGCGCAAGCAGGGCGAGCGCTTCGCCGTCAACATGGTGATCCAGGGCACGGCGGCGGACATCATGAAGATCGCCATGGTCCACACCGACCGCGCCCTCGCCGCTTCCGGCCTTCACAGCCGCCTCGTGCTCCAGATCCACGACGAGCTTCTGCTCGAGGGCCCCGCCTCCGAGGCCGAGCAGGTCCGCGCGATCGTCGCACGCGCGATGGAGGGCGCCTACGAGCTCGACCCGCCGCTCGCGGTCGAGTCGGGCGTGGGCGTGAACTGGCTGGCGGCTAAATAGGCGACGGCGTTCGGGCACGTCCCCGAGTTTCCGCCCACCGACGGCGGAGGGGCCGCTTTCACCCGAAGATTTGGCAGGCTCGCGACTGACCTGTCACGCGGGCGTCACATCTCGCGAGTGCTGAGCCCGCGGCGCCCGTCCCCGTGCCGCCCCGGCGAACCTCGGGTGGGCGATCTCCAGGTAGTGGTTGAACGACCAGTCGATGAAGCGCTTTGTCCCCATCGCCCGCAGCGAGGGGGCGAGGGCGCGTGGAGGGACACGGGGAATGAGCCGCTGCACGCGCAGCAGCCAGCGGAAGGCGAAGGCGTGCTCGGCGGAGAAGCGGTGGTAGTTGGCGAGCGCTCGCTCGCGGGTCTGGTGTCCCTCGATGACGCTGCACAGCTCGCGGCCGCACGCGATCCCGAAGTACAGGGCCGTGCGAATGCCCTCCG
>DASZMD010000179.1:0-10181 GCA_035551955.1 Solirubrobacteraceae bacterium
GGCGACCTCGACGACGTCCCCGAGCTAGGTCTCTCCGAGGACGTATTCGGCGGCCCGGTCCTCGACGTGCCGGCAATGCCCGAGGCGCCGGCAGAGGCCGAGGTCGAGGCCGAGGCGGACGCCACGGCCGAGCCCGCCGCGCCGGCGGAGACCCCGGACGTCCCGGAGGCCGCCGCGCCCGCGGAGACCCCGGACGTCCCGGAGGCCGCCGCGCCCGCGCCCGAGTCCGAGCTCGAAGCCCCCGCGGCCCCAGAGCCGGTGGAGGCCGAGGTGGAAGCCGAAGCGGCGCAAGCCCCCGCCGAGGCGGCCGCGGCACCCGCCCCGGAGCCCGAGGCCAGTGACGGATCGGCGCCCGAGCCCGAGCCCGAACCGGGCGCGGTCGACGAGCCCGAGGCGGTCGACGCGCGGGCGGGTGTGAGCACCTCCGGTCCCGGCGAGCCGGCGGCCTGAGCACCGCCCGGGTCCCCTTCGTCGCGCTCACCGGCGGCATCGGCGCCGGCAAGTCGACGGCGCTCGATGCTCTCGGGCGCCTGGGGGCGGCGGTGCTCTCGACCGACCAGGTCGTCCACGATCTCTATCTCTCCGCCGAGGTGCGAGACGCCGTCGTCGCGCGCTTCGGGGCGGAGGTCGCGCCGGATGGGGTCGTCGACCGGCGGGCGGTGGCGGATCGGATGTTCGCCGGTGCCGAGGACCGCGGCTGGGTCGAGGGCCTCCTGTGGCCGCGGGTGGGGGAGCGGATGGCGGCGTGGCGGGACGAGGTCGCGGGCCGCGATCCGGCGCCTGCGGCCGCCGTGGTCGAGGTCCCGCTCCTCTTCGAGTCGGGGATGGCGGGAGTGTTCGACGCCACCATCGCGGTAGTGGCGGACGAGGCGGTGCGCAGCGAGCGTGCCGGAGGGCGCGGGCACGCCGCCGTGGCGGAACGGACGGCCCGCCAGCTCACCCAGGAGGAAAAGGCGGCCCAGGCGCAGTATGTGGTCCACAACGACGGAACTCCGGCCGAGTTGGAACGCGCTCTGTCGGCCGTCCTTGACATGCTGAGGAAATGAGCTCGAGCTCCGCGGGCGTCACCGCTCGTCGTGCCGCGGCCCAGCGCCGGCGCACCATCGTCGCGCGCCGGCGTCGCCGGGTGCGCCGCGCTCTGCTCGCGCTCGCAGCCTTTGCGGCCGCGCTCTTCGCGATTCAGGTTCTCGTACCCCTGTTCGAGACCGCGTACCGCGACCTCACGCTTCCGTTGGCCCACGAGGACATCATCGTCCAGCAGGCGCACGAGAAGGGGCTCGATCCGGCGCTCATCGCAGCCGTGATCTACGCCGAGACGAAGTTCGACGCGCGGACGTCCTCGGCGGGGGCCGAGGGGCTGATGCAGATCCTCCCGGCCACCGCCAAGTTCCTCGCCCACCGCTCCGGAGCGACGACCTTCAGCGTCTCCGACCTCTCGAGTCCCCAGGTCAACATCGCCTACGGCAGCTACTACCTGCGCTACCTCCTCGACAGCTACGGGGGCAACAAGATGCTCGCCCTCGCCGCCTACAACGGCGGCCAGACCAACGTCGACACGTGGATCGCGCGGGCGCGGGCGCAGGGGCACACGCTGACCGTGAGCGAGATCCCCTTCCCCCAGACCCGGGCGTACGTGGAGAAGGTCCTGAGCGCCCAGAAGCGCTACCGCCACACGTATCCCACCCTCCTCGGCTACCGCTAGCCCACCGGTTCCGTCCGCGACCGCCGCTACGCTAAAGGGTCCGCAGCCATGCCCAAGTTTGAACTCGAAGCCGCCTACAGTCCGACCGCAGATCAGCCGGCCGCGATCGCCTCCATCGCCGAGGGAATCGAGGCCGACGAGAGGTTCGTGACCCTGCTCGGGGCCACGGGGACGGGCAAGACGATGACGATGGCGGGGACGATCGAGGCGATCCAGAAGCCGGCGCTGGTCATCGCCCATAACAAGACCCTCGCCGCCCAGCTGTGCAACGAGTTCCGCGCCTACTTCCCGCGCAACGCCGTCGAGTACTTCGTCTCCTACTACGACTACTACCAGCCCGAGGCGTACGTCCCGAGCAAGGACCTGTACATCGAGAAGGACTCGGCGATCAACCAGGAGATCGACCGGCTCCGTCACTCCGCCACCGCGGCGCTGTTCGCGCGGCGCGACGTGATCATCGTCGCCAGCGTCTCCTCGATCTACGGCCTCGGCTCGCCTGAGGTGTACGAGACGAACCTCCAGACCCTGAGCAAGGGCGAGTTCATCGATCGCGATGCGCTGCTGCGCAAGCTTGTATCGATCCAGTACACGCGCAACGACACCGCGCTCGCCCGGGGGACGTTTCGGGTGCGCGGGGAGACGCTCGAGATCTTCCCCGCCTACGCCGAGACCGCGTACCGCGCCGTGCTCTTTGGCGACGAGATCGAGTGGCTCCAGCACTTCGATCCCCTCACCGGCGAGCTCATCGAGGACGACCTCGAGCACGTGGGGATCTGGCCCGCGACCCACTACAACGTGCGCGAGGGGATGATCGAGGACGCCGTGCAGCAGATCGGGACCGAGCTGAACGAGCGGTGCGCCGCGCTCGAGGCGGAGGGGAAGCTGCTCGAGTCGCACCGCCTGCGTCAGCGCACCCAGTACGACATGGAGATGCTCCGCGAGCTCGGGTTCTGCAACGGGATCGAGAACTACTCGCGGATCCTCGACGGCCGCCGGCCGGGCGAACGGCCCTACTGCCTGCTCGACTACTTCCCCAAGGATTTCGTGTGCTTCATCGACGAGTCGCACCAGACGGTGCCGCAGATCGGTGGCATGTCCGAGGGCGACCGCTCGCGCAAGCAGACGCTCGTGGACTACGGCTTCCGGCTCCCCTCGGCGCTCGACAACCGGCCCCAGACCTTCCAGGAGTTCCTCTCCATCACTCCCCAGATCGTCTTCGTCTCGGCCACGCCCGGGGAATACGAGCGCACGCGCAGCGGGCGCGTGGTCGAGCAGATCGTCCGGCCCACGGGGATCGTCGACCCCGAGGTCGAGGTCCGCGAGACCCGCAACCAGATCGACGACCTGATGAACGAGATCCGCGGGCGCGTCGACCGCAACGAGCGCACGCTGGTGACCACGCTGACCAAGAAGATGTCCGAGGACCTGACCGACTATCTGCTCGAGTCGGGCTTCCGGGTCCGCTACCTGCACTCGGAGATCGACACGCTCGAACGGATCCAGATCATCCGCCAGCTCCGGCTCGGGGAGTACGACGTGCTCGTGGGGGTGAACCTCCTGCGCGAGGGGCTCGACCTCCCCGAGGTCTCGCTGGTGGCGATCCTCGACGCCGACAAGGAGGGCTTCCTGCGCGGCGAGACCTCGCTGATCCAGACGATCGGGCGGGCGGCCCGGAACATCGAGGGCAAGGTGCTCATGTACGCCGACAGGCAGACGGCGGCGATGCGGGCGGCGATCGACGAGACCGACCGGCGCCGCGAGATCCAGCGCGCCTACAACGAGGAGCATGGGATCACGCCGGAGACGATCGTCAAGGGGATCTCCGACATCGCCGAGTTTCTTCAGTCCGAGTCGAAGGTCCCGCGCTCGCGCCGGCGCCGGCCCCGGGAGAGCGACGGCATGGCGCCGGCGGAGATCGAGCGCACCATCGTCGAGCTCGAGGAGGAGATGCTGGCGGCGGCCGAGGAGCTCCGGTTCGAGTACGCCGCGAAGCTGCGCGATGAGATCCGCGACCTCAAGCATGCCCTCGACCGGGCCATCGCCGAAGGCCGCGCGCCCGCCGCTTGAACCGCGTCGCGGGCCGCACCTGAGGTACCCTGCGCGGGCTGCCATCTCGATATGGAGGAACCCACGCGTGGCCCTTGACCGACAGAGCATCGAGAAGAAGGACTTTCCCATCGGCCGCCGGGGCTACGACCCGGAGGCGGTCGATCAGCATCTCGCCGGCCTGGCCGACGAGATCGACGAGCTCAAGCGATCGGCGCGCCGGCGCAGCGAGACGCTGGCCTCGGCGGCCAGCGAGCAGGTGCGCGCGATCGTCGAAGCGGCCGAGACGAGCGCCAGCGACATTCAGCGCCAGGCCGAGGAGGACGCGCGCGACATCCGCGCCGAGGCGACCTCCGAGGCGCAGCGCACCCGCGACCAGGCGGCCGAGCAGGCGCGCGACTACGTGGCCAAGGTCTCCGAGTCGACCGCCGTCATGCTCCAGCGCCTCGACGCCATGGAGAGCGAGCTGGGGGCGCTGGTCGAGTCGCTGCGCACGGGTTCGAACCGCCTGAATGCCGACGTCCAGCTGCTCGAGGGCAACCTCACCGACCTGACCGAGGCCGCGAGCACGCGGCCGCGCTTCGAGCCCGAGCCGGAGGGATACGCCGACGAGCCCGCCCTGGCCGTGGTCTACGAGGAGATCGAGATCGAGGCCGTCCCCGAGGCCGAGGAGCCGCCGGCGGCCGAGCAGATCGCCGCCGCGATCGAAGCGGAGGCCGAAGCCGGGCTCGAGGACGGATCCGACGACACCGAAGGCGCGCGCCTGATCGCCCTCAACATGGCCCTCAACGGCACGCCCCGCGAGGAGACCGACCGCTACCTGGCTGACAACTTCCGCCTCGCGGACCGGCGCGCGCTGCTCGACGAGGTGTACTCCAGCGTCGAGTAGGGCCGGGGGCCCGCATGATGCGGGATTTCGAAGTATCGAACGTCTGTTCGGCGTCCTAGAATCGAAGCTGTGGATCAGCTTGTCATCTCCGGTGCCCGGGAGCACAACCTGAAGGACATCACGGTGGCGATCCCTCGGGGCTCGCTGACCGTGATCACGGGCCTGTCGGGATCGGGTAAGTCGTCGCTGGCCTTCGACACCATCTATGCCGAGGGGCAGCGGCGCTACGTGGAGTCGCTGTCGGCCTACGCCCGGCAGTTCCTCGGGCAGATGGACAAGCCCGACGTCGATTCGATCGAGGGGCTGTCGCCGGCGATCTCGATCGACCAGAAGACCACGTCGCGCAACCCGCGCTCGACGGTGGGCACGGTGACCGAGGTCTACGACTACCTGCGGCTGCTGTGGGCCCGGGTCGGCCAGCCCCACTGCCACATCTGCGGGCGTCCCATCGTCGGTCAGTCGGCGGAGCAGATCATCGACCAGGTGATGGAGCTCCCCGACGGGTCGCGCTTCATGGTCCTCGCCCCGATCGTCCGCGGGCGCAAGGGCGAGTACGGACGGCGGCTCGAGGAGCTCCAGGCCGAAGGGTTCAGCCGCGTCAAGGTCGATGGCGAGCTGCGCAGGCTGGACGAGGAGATCGTCCTCGACAAGAAGTACAAGCACGACATCGCCGTCGTCGTCGACCGGCTGGTGATGAAGCACGACCTCCGCAAGCGCCTGGCCGATTCGATCGAGACCGCGGTGGCGCTGGCCGACGGGCTGGTCGAGATTGAACTTGTGGAGTCCGCTGGCGCGGACTCCATTGGAGGTTCGGCTGGCGCCGAACCTCCGGCGCGGTCCAATGGAGTTTCGGCTGGCGGCGAAACATCCCGGGATCAGGCATCTCGCATCCTCACCTTCTCGGAGAAGTTCGCTTGTCCGGTGCATGGGCCGAGCCTGGTCGAGCTCGAGCCGCGGGTGTTCTCGTTCAACTCGCCCCACGGCGCGTGTCCCCGGTGCCATGGGCTGGGGTCGCAGATGGAGATCGACCCCGAGCTCGTCGTCCCCGACCCGGCGCTGTCGATCGGCGAGGGCGCGATCGCGCCCTGGTCGGTGAGCGCCTCGAACTATTACGACCAGCTCGCGCAGGCCATCGCTGAGCGCTACAACGTCGACCTCGAGACGCCATGGCGCGACCTCCCCGAGGAGTCGCGCGAGTTCTTCCTCTACGGCACCAACGGCGACCGCGTCCAGGTCTCCTACCGCAACCGCTTCGGGCGGCGGCGCTCGTACGCGACGACCTTCGAGGGGATCGTCCGCAGCCTCGAGCGCCGTTACCTCGAGACCGACTCCGATCTCTCGCGCGAGAAGATCGAGGAGTTCATGACCCTGCGGCCGTGCCCCGAGTGCCACGGCGCCCGCCTGCGGCCCGAGTCGCGGGCGGTGCTGGTGGCGGGCACGCCGATCCACGAGTTCACCGCCCTGTCGGCGCGGCGGGCGCTCGAGTGGCTGGCCGAGCTCGAGCTCTCAGAGCACGACCGCCGCATCGTCCGCCTCGTGCTCCGGGAGATCGAGGAGCGCCTGCGCTTCCTCGAGAACGTGGGCGTCGGCTACCTGTCCCTCGACCGGGCGGCGTCGACGCTCTCCGGCGGCGAGGCCCAGCGGATCCGGCTCGCCACCCAGATCGGATCCTCGCTCGTGGGCGTGCTCTACATCCTCGACGAGCCGTCGATCGGCCTCCACCAGCGCGACAACGAGAAGCTCATCGCCACCCTGGAGCGGATGCGCGACCTCGGCAACACGGTGATCGTGGTCGAGCACGACGAGGGGACGATGCGCGCCGCCGACCATCTCATCGACATGGGCCCGGGGGCGGGCGAGCACGGAGGGCACGTGGTGGCGGAGGGAACGGCGGCGGAGATCGCCGAGATGCCCGAGTCGCTGACCGGCCAGTTCCTCGCGGGCACACGGGTGATCGAGACGCCCAAGCGCCGGCGCCGGCCGTCGGGCTACGTGACCATCGAAGGGGCGACCGAGCACAACCTCAAGAACGTCACCGTCAAGGTTCCGCTCGGCGTCTTCGCCTGCGTGACCGGCGTGTCGGGATCGGGCAAGTCGACGCTGGTCAACGACATCCTCTACAAGGCGACGGCCAACCGCCTGCACCGCGCGCGGCAGCGGCCCGGCGCCCATCGCCGGATCACCGGGCTCGAGCAGCTCGACAAGATCATCTCGGTCGACCAGTCGCCGATCGGGCGGACGCCGCGCTCGAACCCGGCGACGTATATCGGACTCTTCGATCAGATCCGCGAGCTGTTCTCGAAGACCCAAGAGGCGCGAGCGCGCGGATACAAGCCCGGCCGGTTCTCGTTCAACGTCAAGGGCGGGCGCTGCGAGGTGTGCCGCGGCGACGGTCAGATCAAAATCGAGATGCACTTTCTCCCCGACGTCTACGTGCCCTGCGAGCAGTGCCACGGCAAGCGCTACAACCGTGAGACGCTCGAGGTCCGCTTCAAGGGCAAGACGGTCGCCGACGTGCTCGAGATGCCGATCGAGGAGGCACTCGAGTTCTTCGCCCACATCCCCAAGATTCGCCGCCGGGTCGAGGCGCTGAACGACGTCGGGCTCGGATACATGCGGCTGGGCCAGCCCGCCACGACACTCTCCGGAGGCGAGGCCCAGCGGGTCAAGCTCGCCGCCGAGCTCGCGAAGGTCGCGACGGGCAGCACCCTGTACATCCTCGACGAGCCCACGACCGGACTTCACTTTGCCGACATCCAGCGCCTGCTGACCGTTTTGCAACGGCTCGTCGATCAGGGCAACTCGATGGTAGTCATCGAACACAACCTCGACGTGATCAAGGTCGCCGACCGCATCATCGACCTCGGACCCGAGGGCGGAGAGGAAGGGGGGAGGGTGATCGCGACGGGAACGCCCGAGCAGGTGGCCGCCGTCACCGAGTCCCACACGGGCCGATTCCTCGCCGATCTGCTCCCCGTGCGCGCGCAACGTAGACGTCGTGTGAAATCTGCCGCATTGGGGTAATGAGCCCTCGGAGGTGACCTACAATTCCCTGGTGACGGGAACCGCAGATCAAGTCCGCGGAGGTGGAAGCCCTGGTCATACTGGTCGTCCTGGTAAGCGTCGCGGCCGCTATGGCCGTCTTGTGGTTTCTGCTGGAGGCCACCGACCAGAGCTTCGGGGGGCTGGCCGGGCGGCCTCGCTCCGACAAGCCCTTCGGGCTTACCGGCGGGTCAGCGCCGCCGCCCGCTGACTCGGTCTCGCCAGCGGTCGGCGCGTCGGTGCCACCCGCGTCGGAGCCGTCATTTCGGCTGCCGGCGGCCTCGGCGTTCCCGCCGGCTTCGGCGTTCCGCGCGGCCTCGGCGTTCCTGCCCCCGAGGACGCCGCCCGCGGGGCCCGCCTCGGCGTTCCCGCCCGCGAGGACGCCGCCCGCTGCGCCGGCGCCCCTGCCCCCCAGCTTTCCCGTCTCGGCGGTAAGGCGGGTACCGGCTTCGGTCGTGGCGCCGGCGGCCCGTGAGGACCCTGGGCGGGAAACGCAACCCACCGTCACGGCTCCCGCCCAGGCTTGCGCCCGGACGGCTGCGGTTCCGCACGCGGACATCCCCGCCGCCAAGTCCACCTCCGCCGCCAAGCCCACCTCGGCGGTGAGGGAGAGCCCGAGTCGAGCTCCCGACTCCGTCGAGGAGAGCGTGACGGTGGTATCCCGCTCGCGCCGGCCCGGCACCCCGGCTCAGCCGTGGACGCCGGTGCCGAACCGCGATCAGCCGGTCCCTGCCGACTGGAGTCGCCCAACGATCGGAGCCCGGCCGGGCGCGAGCCGCGATCTCGGTGCGGCGTCGGCCGCGCGGAGGAAGGCGTTCATCGTTGGATCCCGTGCCCGCGAGGCGATTCTGGGCTACGGGTTCGCCAACCCCGACGCGGCTATGGGCGGACCGCCCCAAGCGGGGGAGGAGCCGGCGCCTGGGCATACGGTCGTCCTGATCGGGGACGATGTCGAGGCTTGGGTGCGCGAGCGCCTGTATGGGGGCCGCATCCCGACACGGTGATGGCGGGTGGGGCGAAGCTGTGGTCGCAGAAGTGGCGCTGGTATGAGCGCAATTCGCTGCCGTGGAACCGGTCCCGGATCCACTGGGAGCTGATGCGGCGGGGCGCGTTCGCGCGCTGGCCCGTGCACGGGAATGTGCTCGAGGCGCTCCGGGATGGCCGGCTCGAGATCGGCGAGCACACGCTGCTCGAGCCCGACGTGTGGATCACTGCCCCCGCCCCGGGGCGGATCCGGATCGGGTCGGGCGTGTTCCTCAACCTCGGGGTGATGGTGGCCGCGCTCGAGCTCGTCGAGATCGGCGACCACTGCATGCTCGCCAACGGCTGCTTCATCACCGACGCAAATCATCGCTTCGACGACCCGGGCCGGCCGGTCCCCTGGCAGGGCTTCACCACCAAGGGACCGACGAGGATCGGCGACAACGTCTGGTGCGGCGCGCACGTCGTCGTGACGAGCGGCGTCACCATCGGTGAGCGCTCAGTGATCGGCGCCAACTCCGTCGTCAGCTCCGACATCCCCCCGTTCTCGATCGCCGCCGGGGCGCCGGCGCGGGTGCTGAGGACGATCGAGTACGGGTAGCGCGTCCCGGCCCAAGGCCGGGACGCGCGCTCCGCAGCGTCGAGGGTGGCTACCGCGATCAGTTGGTCGGCACTCCGCTCGCCGGCGGGGCGGATTGTGAGGCCGTGGACGGGGTGATCGGGCTGCTTGCGCTGGGATCGGTGGTCAGGGGTCCTCCGAAGAGGACGATCTTGCCGTGGCGGACCTGGCCGAGTTCGACGCCGCTGTACCCGCCGTGCTGGGTGGTGCTGTAGCGGAAGGGGACGAGTCCCGCTCCGGCCCATTTCGCGCCGGCCGCCTCGACCGCGTTGACGAGGCCTTGGCGGGTGAGGTTCTTCCCTGCGGCTCGGAGGGCCTGCACGAGCGTATACGCGTTCGCCATCCCGTACTCGACGTTCCCGTCAAACGGCGCGCTCGCGTCGTACTGCGCGTGGATCTTCATGAAGAGCTGGATCCATGGGTTGGCGGTATCGGTGTTCGAGGGGAGGTACCCATCGGTGATCGCTCCCTCGATCAAGGCGGTCCCCGACGCCTTCCCCTTGGAGACCGACTTCAGCAGGGCCCCGACGGTCGTCGGATCGATCCCAACGTTCGAGACCACGAGCTGCGGCGTGTACCCCAGGGTGAACGAGGTCAACTGCCCGATCGCGGTGTAGATCGGCACCGTGAAATCAACCAGCACCTGCGCCTTGGCCGCCTTGAGCGCCGTGATCTGCGGCGCCAACGTCGTCGTCCCCGACTGATAGGGCTGCTTGGAGACGATGCTCGCGGCTGGGACTTCGTCCTGGATTCCCGCCAGCCCCCCCTGCCCGAAGTCGTCATCCTGGTAGAGGACGCCGATGCGCTTGCCCGCGAAGTGCTGCTTGATGTACTGACCGAGGATCTTCCCCTCGATCGTGTAGTTCGTCTGCCACCCGAAGGTGTACGGCTGCGTGCCACCG
>DASZMD010000180.1:0-2440 GCA_035551955.1 Solirubrobacteraceae bacterium
GCGCGCTACTGGAAGGTCGTCAATCCCTCGGTGCACAACCGGGTGGGCAGCCCCGTCGGCTACAAGCTCGCGCCGGGCGAGAACGTCGCCACCTTCGTGCATCCCGAATCGTCGATCGCCGCCCGCGCCGGGTTCATGACCGGGCACCTCTGGGTGACCCCTTACGACCCCGCTCAGCGCTTCGCCGCCGGCGACTACCCCAACCAGCACCCTGGGGGCGACGGGCTGCCCGCATGGATCAAGGCCGACCGCCCGACCGAGGACACCGACGTGGTCGTCTGGTACTCGATGGGGCACCACCACATCCCGCGCACCGAGGATTGGCCGGTGATGCCCGTCCACAGCATCGGGTTCTCGCTCACTCCCAACGGATTCTTCGACCGCAACCCGGCGCTCGACGTCCCGCCCCCCGCCGTGCACAACTGCTCGCATCCCTAGAGTGCGTCAACCCCCACAGGGCCGCCGCCGAGGTGCTCGGCGGCGTCCGCCACCACCGTCCACAGATAGTGCCCGAGGGCCCATCCGACGAGGACGAGCAACCTGTCATCGCCTTCGCGCAGCAGGTAGCCCGGGGTCCGCGCGATCGAGCCAGGCCGGAACGCGCCCACCGGCGCCACCGCCGGGCGCACGTCGATCGCGCACAAGCGGGCGAGGAGCTCCCGCGCCCCGGGACCGCCGAGCGTGAGCGCGGCCAGCCCCGAGGTGAGGTCGGCCACCGTCACCGTCGCGAGCGCGGCCTCGGAGGCTCGCGCCACCGCGGCGCGGAGGTGCGCGGCGTGCTCGGGCTCGCCGAGGACGAGGACGCGCGTCGGGGTCATCGGGCACCACCAGGCGTCGTGGGCGCGAACCGCGGTGCCGGGTTCGAGGGCGTGCCCCCCGCTCGCGGCCGCGACGATCCCGGCCAGAGCGGCGCGATCGGCCTGCACCTCGAGCTTGAGCAGGTGCGAGCGATCGGCGAAGCCGACGCGCTCGGCGAGGAGCGCGCGCTCGCGCTCTCCGGCGCCGTAGTCGATCGCCGTGTTCCAGCCCTCTCGAAGCTGCATGCGCGCGCCGGCGGCACGGGCGAGGCGCTCCATCGGGCTGCGGGCCACCGCGCCTTCCCCCACGGCGTCGGGGGTGAGGAAGGCGAGGCTCACGAGCGCAGCAGCTCCCCGGCAGGATCGTGGAAGGGCTCGGTGACCACGTGCGCGCTCACCCGCCGGCCGGCATCGGCGATGGTGATGCTCGTGCCGGCGGTGGCGAGCTCCGCGGGCACCCAGGCCATCCCGATGACCCGGTCGAGCGCGCGCGAGTGGCGCGCGCTCGTGACCTGCCCGGCGGCGGTGCCGCCTTCGTCGAGCACGACCGCGCCCTCGGTGGGCACATAGCCGTCCGCGAGCGCGAAGCCGACGAGGGCGGTCTCGGCCGGGATCCCGGAGGCGCGGGCCAGGGCCCACTTGCCGATGAAGTCCTGATCCTTGTCGAGCTTAACCGCCCACGGCATGCCCGCCCCCAGCGGCGTCGACTCGGAATCGGTGTCCTGGCCCACGATGATGTGCTGCTTCTCCAGCCGGAGGATGCGCTGAGGCTCGAGCCCGAAGGGCCGGATCCCCTCGGGAGCCCCGGCGGCGAGGATCGCGTCCCACACGTCCTCTCCGTAGGCAGCGGGAAAGTGGATCTCGTAGCCGAGCTCGCCGACGAAGCCGATGCGCATGAGCAGGGCGCTCACCCCCGCGACCCGCGCCTGGCGCGAGTCGAGGTAGGCGAACGCCTCGGGCGAGCAGTCGGCGTCGGTGAGGCGGGTGAGGATGTCGCGAGCGCGGGGTCCCGCCAGGTTGACTGCGGCGAGCGCCTGGGTGAGGTCTGAGAGGTGGACGTCAAGGCCCCAGTCCGCGAGCCACCAGGAGAACCACTGCTCGACCGCGCCCGCGCCGCTCGAGGTGGTCGTCACGTAGAACGTCTGCTCGTCGATCCGCCCGATCGTCCCGTCGTCCATGATCCGTCCGGCATCGGAGGTGAGCACGCCGTAGCGAATGCGCCCGGGTTTCAGGTTCGAGAGGCGATTGGGGTACAGGCGGTCGAGGAACTCCCCGGCGTCGGGGCCGCGGACCAGGAGCTTGCCGAGCGTCGAGACGTCGATCAGCCCCGCCGAGCGGTGCACGGCCAGTGCCTCCCCCTCGGGGTCGCCGTAGTCATAGGCGCGCCGCCAGTCCCCGGCCCAGCGCACGGTGGCGCCGAGCTCGCGGTGGCGGCCGTGGATCGAGGAGCGCTTGGCGGGCTCGATGGGCCGGCCCGCGAGGGCGCCCATGGGCACCGTCGACCACGGCGGGCGCGCCGTCGTCGTCCCCACCTGATCGAGCCCCTGCCCGGTCTCCTGCGCCATCAGCCGCACCGAGGCGAGCTGGCACATCCGACCCTGGCACGGTCCCATCATCACCGTGGTGAAGCGCTTGCTGAGCTC
>DASZMD010000181.1:0-6682 GCA_035551955.1 Solirubrobacteraceae bacterium
GGTCGTGTAGATCTTCTCGTTGGAGGCGGGCAGGCGCCCGACCGTGGCCTTGTACGAGTACAGGGTCTGGCCCGTGTTCATGTCGACCGCCAGCGCCCCGTTCGCGCCCCCGCCGACGTTGAGCTCGCGTGCGAAAACCCTGCGCAGAGCGCTCAGCGGCGACGCCGCGGCGGGGGCCGCCAGGACTGCCGCTGCCAGCGCGACGGCCACGGTGATGAGACGCCGCATCGAAGCAATGAAACAGCTGAGGCCGGACAAAGATGCGGTCCCGGACCGGAAAGCCGGGCCGAGACCGCATCAGCGAGGACGAAGTCCTCGCCAGCTAAGGCCTCGCCTCGAGCACGAGGTTGAACGGCGTCTCGGTGGCGCGGCGGAAGCGGGTGAAGCCCCCTTCGGTGATGACCTCGCGCAGCCGTGACTCGCCGGCCTGAGCGCCGAGGGCGAGTCCCACCTCCTGATCCCGGGAGGCGGGCGTGCACACGAGCGTCGAGGCGCCGTAGTACACCCGGCCCACGGGATTGAGGTTGTCCTCGAGCCGGTCGCCGGCGTAGGGCTCGACGATCAGCCACGTGCCGTCCCCGTCGAGTGTCGCCAGCACGTGGGCGGCGGCGCCGACGGGATCGCCCATGTCGTGCAGGCAGTCGAACATCGCCACCAGGTCGTAGTCCGTGCCCGGGTAGTCCTTGGCGGAGGCGACCTCGAAGCTCGTCCGGTCCCCGACGCCGGCCTCGGCGGCCGCCTGGCGCGCGGTCTCGATCGACCCCTCGTGGTAGTCGAAGCCGACGAAGGTCGACTCCGGGAACGCCTGGGCCATGATGATCGTCGAGGCGCCGTGGCCGCAGCCGACGTCGGCCACGCGCCCGCCCGCCTCGAGCTTGCCCTGAAGCCCCTCGAGGGCCGGGATCCACGACGAGACCAGGTTCGCCGAGTAGCCGGGTCGGAAGAACCGCTCGGTGCCCGCGAACAGGTCGTGGTGGTGCTCGTGCCATCCGACCCCGTCGCCGGAGAGGAAGGCCTGCCCGATCTTCTCCTCGTCCTTGATCAGCGAGGTCATGAGTTGGAAGGCGCCAGGCACGAAGGCTGGGCTTCCCTCCTGGGCGAGCGCGAGCGACTGTTCGGGGGTCAGGAAGAAGGCGCCGGTGTCAGCGTCGTAGCTGACGTAGCCGCCCGCCGCCTGGTTGGAGAGCCACTCGCGCACGTAACGGGCGTCCGTGCCCGTCCGCGCCGCGAGCTCCTCGGCGCTCACGGGCTCGCCGTCGCCCATCGCCCGGTAGAGCCCGAGGCGGTCGCCGAGCACCACCAGCGCCGCGCTGACCGTGGCGCCGAGGTCACCGACGAACCGGCCCATGAACTCGTTCAGCTTGGCTTCGTCGATTGCCTGTGTCGTTGACATGGCTAGTTCTCGTCCCAGACCTGGACGACGGTCTGGTTGACGATGGCGCCCTCTCCGAGCTCGATCACCGTCGCGCACAGGACGTTGGTCCCGTCGGGGTAACGGCAGGCAAGCGTGAAGGCAGCACCGCCCTCGTCGCTCACCGTGCGCCGGACGGAGTGGGTCATGTCGCGCGAGGCGCCATCCTCGATCCAGCCCTTGATCTCCTCGGTGCCCGCGAGCACGCGCGGCGAGCCGGGCTTGGTGATGGGGTCGACGATGGTGACCGTCGCCTCGGGCGCGTACATCGAGAGCTGGGTCGAGGCGTCGCGCTCCTCGGTGGCGCGCGTGAAGCGGCCGAGATCGAATTGCGTGGTGGTGGTCATGGCGTCCTCCTGTTGGTTGTTGGTTGCCATCTGCCGATGAGCTTCGCCGCCCGCCGTCCTGTCACCGTCAAATGGACGTCAAAGGGTTCGCCGGTTACGCTTGACGCGTGCTGCACGTGCGTCTACTGGGGACGCTCGAGGTAGAGCTGGACGGGACCGAGACCGAAACGTCACCCTCGCAGCGTCCGTGGGCGGTATTCGCCTACCTGGCCCTCGCTCCCCGGCCGGTGTCCCGGGCCGAGCTCGCCGCCCGGTTCTGGCCCGACGTGCTCGACCAGAGCGCGCGGGCGAGCCTGCGCAGCGCGGTATGGGCGCTGCGCCGCGAGCTCGGCGATGCCCTCGTCGTCGATCGCGAGCGCGTGGGCCTGCGCCCGGACGCCGCGCTGTGGATCGACGTCCGCGAGTTCGGGCGTCTGGCCGACGAGGGCGCGCCCTCCGAGGCGCTCGCCCTGTGCCGCGGCGAGCTGCTGGAGGGCATGGAGGACGAGTGGGCGCTGGCGGCGCGCGAGCGCCACCGCGAGCGGGTGATCGCCCTCCTCGAGCAGCTCGCCCGCGAGCACGAGGAACGCGGCGAGGCGCGCGAGGCGATCGACTGGACCCGTCGCCAGGTCGACGCCGACCCCTTCGACGAGGAGGCGCACCGTCGCCTCATCACCCGACTCGACGCCGTCGGGGACCGGGCGGGCGCGCTCCGCGCCTACCGCACCCTCGCCGAGCGCCTGCGTCGCGACCTCGGGGTCGCGCCCTCGGGTCAGACACGAGCGCTGATCGAGGAGCTCCGGACCGAGGCCCGGCCCCCGGGTGCCGGCGCCGCCGCTGGGCCTTCGGGCCTGCTGCCCCTCGTCGGGCGCGAGCGCGAGCTTGCTGAGCTCGAGGCGGTGTGGCGTGCCGTCGGCGGCGGCACCGGCGCGGCGGCGCTCGTGCGCGGCGAGGCGGGAATCGGCAAGACGCGCCTGGCCACCGAGCTTCGCCGGCGGGCCAGCGCGGCGGGCGGCCACGCCGCGGCGTGTGCCGCCCTCGACCTCGGCGGCAGCGCCCCTCTCAGCCTGTGGGCAGAGCTGATCCGCGAGCTCCTGCCCGCGCTGCCGGCGCCCCCCGCCGACTCCGCCTGGCCCGAGGACCTCGCCGTCCTCACCAGCGAGCTGCCCGCACATTTCGCCCGCGGCGGGGCGGCGAGCGCGGTGGTGGCGCCCGACCTCCAGCGCACGCGCCTGTTCGAGGCGATCGTCGCGCTCCTGGCCTGGGCGGCGCGCGAGCAGCCGGTCCTCCTCGTCCTCGAGGACGTCCACGCCGCCGACCGGCCGAGCCTCGAGCTCGCCGGCTACGTCACGCGACGGGTGGCGGGGTCGCGGATCATGGTGCTCCTGACCCGGCGCGACCTCCCCCCGAGCCCTGACGCCGACCGGCTCGAGGAGGCGCTGCGCGCCCGCGGCCTCCTCGCCGCCGAGCTCGCCCTCGCCCCCCTGGGGCCCGAGCCCGTCTCCGCCCTCGCGCTGCGCGCGGCGCGCCTGAGCGACGCCGACGTCCAGCGCGTCGTCGAGAGCGCCGAGGGCAACGCGCTGCTCGCCGTCGAGACGGCGCGCGCGCTCGGACGGGGGCTCGGGGAGGAGGTGGCGCCGAGCCTGCGCGGCTCGGTCCGCGCCACCCTCTCGCCGCTCGAGACCGACGTCCGCCGGCTTGTCGAGTACGTCGCCGTGGCCGGGCGCCCGCTCGAGCCCGTCGAGCTCGGCGCGCTCGTGCTCCCCGACCCCGACGAGGATGCTTCCCGGGCGCTCGAGACCGGCCTGCTCGTGGTGGGCGACGGCCGAATCGGGTTTCGCCACGCCCTCTTGCGCGATGCCGCCTACGAGGAGATCGCCGAGCCGCGCCGCCGCGGGCTCCACATGCGCTGGGCGCGCGCGCTGCTGGCCTGCGAGGAGGCCGGGAGCGCGCCCCGACCCGCCGAGGCCGCCCGCCACCTCCGCCTCGCCGGCGCCGACCGCGAGGCGGTACCCGAGCTCGCGCGCGCCGCCGCCGAGGCGCGCCGGGTGGCGGCGCTCGAGCAGGCGGTGGCCTACCTCGAGGAGGCCCTGGCGATCACGCCCGAGCACGCCGAGCTGTGGCTCGAGCTCGGCGAGGTCGAGGCCTGGCGCGGGCGCCGCGTCGAGGCCGAGGCCGCCTTCGCGAGGGCGGTGGCCCTGCTCGCGGGCGGCGATCCCCTCGAAGTCGCCCGCGCCTGGCTGCGGCAGGCGCGCGCCTACCACGGGCCGATCTGCTTCCCGCGCGGCGTGCTCGAGAGCTGCCGCACGGCGATCGAGCTCCTCGACGGCGCCGGCCGGCCCGCTCCCGAGGAGCGCCGCGAGGCGCTGGCCGCGCTGGCGTGGGCCGAGGCGGTGGCGGGGAGCGTGGAGGATGCCGAGGCGCTGCTCGCCCAGCTCGGCGCCGGCCCGCCCGACAGCGACCTGCACACCTACGACGTCAGCCACGCGCGGGCGCTCACGCTCATCCGCCGGGGGAAGTTCGTCGAGTCCTACGCGCCCTCCATCGCCGCCGGCGAGGCGGTGGCGCGTGCCCGGCGGCCCGATCTCGCCTACGGGTGCTGGGCGAATGCCGCCGGAGCGGCGGCCGCCGCTGAGGAGCTCGACCGGGCGCTCGAGTTCGTCGACCGCGGCGCGGCGGCGATCGACGGCCAGGGGCTCCAGGCCCTCGAGATCCAGCTGCTCGGCGCGCGCTCGTTCCTGCTCACCCGGCTCGGCCGGCTCGGCGATGCCCAGGGCGACGCCGAAGCGCAGCAGCGCCTGGCCGAGCAGGTGGCGCAGCCCGAGTTCCTGGCCATTGCCAGCCACGACCGCGGACTGGTCGCGCTCGCGGCCGGCGAGCACGCGCTCGCCGCCACCCTGCTCGCCGGCGCGCTGGTCAAAGGCGCGCCCATCAGCCGGCCGCTGACCCGGCTGCGGCTCGCCGAGGTCCTGGCGCGCGCGGGGAAGCTCGAGGCCGCCGCCGAGCAGCTGCGGGCGACCGTGCTCGAGCCGGTGCGCCCGAGCGACTTCCCGGACACGCTCGTGCCGCGCCTGTCCTTCGTGCAGGGGGTGCTGGCACGCGGGCGCTACGACGAGGCCGAGGCCGAGCGCCGCTTCGAGGAGTCGATCGCCGGCTGGGAGCGATTGCTCCACCGCAACCGTCGCGCCGAGAGCATGACCACCGTGCTCGCCGACCTCGGTCGTCCCGTGGTCGGGCTGGTCGAGCCCGAACGTGAGCTGGCCCGAGCCCGGGCCGAGCTGACCGCCCTGACGAAAGGACCCCTCCGTGCCGTCGTTCCATGACAGTGCCACGAGCGCCGCGCCGCCCGAGGAAGTGTGGAAGCTCCTCTACGATCCGGCCCGCTTTCCGGACTGGTGGGCGGGCATCGGGACGGTCGAGGTCAAGGACGAAGGCGAGTACACGATGTACCCCGATGGCTATCCCGACTTCCCGATGGCCCAGCTTCTCGATACCCGGCGCGACGAGCAGCGCGTCACCGTCTCGTGCCTGGTCTCCGATCTGCGCTTCGAGTGGCGCCTGGAGCCTGCGGGCGACGGGACCCTGATCACCGTGGACGTCGAGATCCCCGAGGCCGAGGCCCACCGGCTGGACAGCCAGCGCGAGGTCATCCGCACCTCGCTGCGGCGGCTCGCCGGCGTCGGGTAATGTGAACGGCCTCGTACAATCGGGGCCGATGGGCAAGGTCGTAAAGCTCGAGACCCAGGCGAAGGATCGCCAGGCAAATGCACGCCGTACCGGCGCGCGTTCCCGCCGCCCCCACTCCAAGACCGCGCTCGTGCTCGGCGGCGGCGGCTTCACCGGCGGGGTGTACGAGATCGGGGCGCTGCGGGCCATCGACCTGCTCACCGTCAACCGGACCGTGAACGAGTTCGACGTCTACGTGGGCACGAGCGCCGGCTCGTTCGTGGCCGCCTCGGTGGCCAACGGGGTAACGCCCGAGGAGATGATGCGGGTCATCGTCCAGAACACCCCGACGCCGTTCCCCGACGTCGGGGTGAACGCCCTGCTCACCCCCAACTACGCCGAGGCCCTCACCAAGGCCGCGCGCCTGCCCCTCGCCCTCCTGCGCCTGCTCCGCACCCTGACGCGCGACTATCGCCAGCTCTCGGCGGTGGACATCGTCGTCGGCCTCGCCCAGGCGCTGCCGTCGGGCATGTACACCGGCTCGGGAGTCGAGCGCTACGTGCGCGCGATCCTCTCCGATCCCGACCGCACCGACGACTTCCGGCTGCTCGCCAACGAGCTCTACATCGCCGCCACCGATCTTGACACCTGCGAGCGCATCGTCTTCGGGGCGGAGGACTGGGACGACGTACCCATCTCCACCGCGGTGCGGGCCTCGACGGCCCTGCCCATGCTCTACAAGCCCGTCAAGGTCAAGGAGCGCGAGCTCATCGACGGCGGCGTCCTCTCGACCACCAACCTCGACATCGCCGTCGAGGCGGGCGCGAAGTTCATCATCGTCGTCAACCCGCTCGTCCCCTACGTCAATGACTTCGAGCAGCGGATCCCCACCGTCACCGGCCCGCGCGCGCGGCGGATCTCCGACATGGGATTCCCGCAGATCGGCTACCAGACCTTCAAGCTCCTCGCCTACCAGCGCCTGCACGAGATGGCCCGTCGGTGGGAGGAGCGCTATCCCGGGGTCGACATCGTCCTCATCGAGCCCGAATCCAACGACGAGCTCATGTTCGAGACGAGCATCATGAACTACGCCTCGCGCGTCGACATCGCCCGCCACGGCTTCCAGTCGGTCACCCTCAAGCTCGCCCACGACTACGGCCGCTTCAAGCGCATCTGCGCCCGCCACGGGATCGAGATCTCCGCCACCCGCGTACGCAAGGTGGTCAAGCACTTCGAGGCCGAGCGCGAGAAGACGGGCGCCTGGCGCAAGATCCTCGAG
>DASZMD010000182.1:0-2218 GCA_035551955.1 Solirubrobacteraceae bacterium
CTTGCGCGGGGAGGAGTGCACGCCCCGCGCGTGGGCACGAACCACCGGCAGGGGAAGGTTGGGATCGCGCTTGGGGGCGCGGCGCGGGGCGGGCGCCGGCTTGGGCGCGTCGGCCGGAGGCTCCTCGGCGCCTCGGCGACCACGCCGGCGGGCGCGAGCGGGCTTGGCGGCGGCCTCGGCTTCGGGCTCGTCGGCGGCGGACGGCTCGTCGGCGGCGGCTTCGGGCTCGGCGGCGGCTGCTGCGGGCTCCTCGGCCGCTTCGCGCTCGTCCTCGGCTTCAGGCTCGTCGGCCGCTTCGGCCTCGTCGTCGGCTGCGGGCTCGTCGGCCGCTGCGGGCTCCGCGGCGGCTGCGGGCTCAGCAGCGGCGGCTTCGGGCTTGTCGGCGGCTACGGGCTCCGCGGCAGCCACGGGCTCGTCGGCAGCTGCGGGCTCCGCGGCATCCTCGGCCTCGGCCTCGGCGGTGACCTCGGGCGCCGGCTCAGCGGCGGCCGTCTCGGCCTCGGGCTCGGGCGTCGCCTCGGCCTCGGCGGCGGCCTCGGGCTCGGGCGTCGCCTTGGGCTGGGCGGCCTTGCGCCGGGCGCGGCGCGGCTTCGCCGCGGGCGCCTCCTCGGCGTCGGCGGTCTCGGGCTCGGCCTCCGCAGCCGTGTCCTCGGCCGCGCCCTCGGGCGAGGACGGCGCCCCCGAGGCTTCTTCAGCCTCGGAGCCCTTGGCCCGGCGCAGACCGCGCCGACGCTTCGGCTTCTCGGGATCGTCCGGTGTCATCGCCTCTTACCTGTGGATGCATGCCCGCGATAGAGCCGCGTGGGGGCGAACTCGCCGAGCTTGTGGCCGACCATCGACTCGCTGATGAAGACGGGGACGTGCTTGCGGCCGTCGTGGACGGCGATCGTGTGCCCGACCATGTCGGGGAAGATCGTCGAGGTGCGCGACCAGGTCCTGATCATCCGCTTCTCGCCCGAGGCGTTCATGGCCTCGATCCGGGTCATCAGCCGCTCCTGAACGAACGGGCCCTTCTTGCTTGATCGGCTCATCGCTTCTTACCTCTCCTGCGTCCACGGATGATGTAGCGGTCGGACTGCTTGCCCTTCTTGCGGGTGCGGTAGCCGAGCGTGGGCACGCCCCACGGGGTCACGGGGTGACGCCCCGCCGTCGTCGATCCCTCCCCGCCGCCGTGCGGGTGGTCGACGGGGTTCATGGCCGTGCCCCGCGTCTGGGGACGGACGCCCATGTGGCGCTTGCGTCCCGCCTTGCCGACCTTGACGTTCTGGTGGTCGGCGTTTCCGATCACGCCGACGGTGGCCCGGCACTCGGCGCGCACCGTGCGCATCTCGCCCGAGGGCAGGCGCAGGGTCGCGCGGTCGCCGTCCTTGGCCAGGAGCTGGATGCTCGTCCCCGCCGAGCGGCCGAGCTGGCCGCCGCGGCCGGGCGAGAGCTCGACGTTGTGGACCACGGTGCCGGCGGGCATGTTGGCCAGGGGCAGGCAGTTCCCGACGCGGATCTCGGCATCGGGACCGGACTGAACCATCGCCCCCACCCGCAGGCGCGCGGGCGCGAGGATGTAGCGCTTCTCGCCGTCGACGTAGTGGAGTAGGGCGATGTAGGCCGAGCGGTTGGGGTCGTACTCGATCTGCGCGACCTTGGCCGGGATCCCGTCCTTGCGACGCTTGAAGTCGATCACGCGGTACAGGCGCTTGGCCCCACCGCCACGGTGGCGCGAGGTCTTGCGCCCGTTGGAATTGCGGCCGCCGGACTTCTTCAGCCCTTCGGTGAGGTTCTTCTCGGGGCGGTCGCGGGTGATCTCCGCGAAGTCGGGATAGGTGACGAAGCGCCGGCCGGGGCTCGTGGGCTTGGGCTTACGGATGGCCATTACAGATCCCCTTGGAGTCCTTGGAAGATCTGGATCGAGTCGCCCTCGCGGACCTGGACGATCGCCTTCTTCCACGCCCGGGTGCGCCCCGAGGTGTGGCCGCGGCGCTTGGGCTTGCTCTTCACCGAGGCGGTGCGCACCTCGACGACCTTGACGTCGAAGAGCAGCTCGACGGCCTGGCGAATCTGGGTCTTGTGGGCCTTGTCGTGTACGCGGAAGGTGTACTTGCCGGCCTCGGCGAGCACGAACGACTTCTCGGAGACAATCGGGCGGATGATCACCTGGGTGGGGTCCATTTACGAGCTCTCCTCCTCATCGGCGGATGCGCCGTTTGCCGCCGCGCGCGCGGTC
>DASZMD010000183.1:0-4289 GCA_035551955.1 Solirubrobacteraceae bacterium
CCCTGCTGGGCGAGGCCCGGCCCCGAGAGGAGCATGGTCGAGTCACCGATGGCCAGCGGCGGGAGCTGGCCGCGGGGATGGCTGTGCGGCTGCAGGCTCTCGACGCCTCCACAGTCGGCGCGACCGACGGCAGGGACCAAGAGCATCACGAGGACCGCTGCCAGGGCGGTTGCCGGCGCACTGCCGCGCGGCGCTGACACGAACTAGCCGGCGGTCGCGCCGGCGTCGCCGCCCGCCCCCGCGACCGCCGCCCCCGGGAGCCCGAACGCTCCGGCGATGAGCTCATAGGACCGACGCCGCGCCTCGTGGTCGTGGGTGATGGTCACCACCATCAGCTCATCGGCTCCGTACTCGGCCGCCACCGCCTCGAGCCCGGCGCGCACCTGCTCGGGGTCGCCAATCGTCGCCCGCCGGCGCCGCTCACGCGAGCTCACCGGCGCGGAACCCTGGGCCTCCAGGAACCTCAGCGCCTTCTCGACCGGCGGGACGGGGATGAGCCGGCCCTCGGCGAGCATGCGCATGGTCATCCGGCTGCTCGCGGCCAGGCGCTGGGCCTCCTCCTCGGTATCGGCGGCGATGGCCCAGGTGGCGACGGCGAGCCACGGCGCCCGCGACTGCGCGCGGTACTGCGCGGCGATCTCGGCGCCCCCCGAGTTGATGAAGTCGGCGAAGGCATAGGGCAGCCCGAGCTCGGCCGCCCAGACCCCGCTCTGCGGCGAAGAACCGAGGAGCCACGGATCCGGGCGCTCGGGGAGCCCGGGCAGGGTTGCCGCCAGGCGGGCGAACGGGTGGTCGGCGGGCAGGTCGTCGTTCAGGTAGCCGAGGAGCTCGGCCATCTGCTGCGGGAAGTCGTCGGGGGCGGCGTCGCGGCGGTCGCGCTGGAGGGCGTAGGTGGTCATCGGATCGGTGCCCGGCGCGCGGCCGAAGCCGAGATCGATGCGCCCGGGGAAGAGACCGGCGAGGGCGGTGAAGGTCTCGGCCACCTTGAGCGGGCTGTAGTGGGGGAGCATCACCCCGCCGCTGCCCACCCGGATCCGCTCGGTGGCGGCAGCGATCGGCCCGATCAGCGCCTCCGGGGATGCGCTCGCCAATCCGGGCGTTCCGTGGTGCTCGGCGACCCAGTAGCGGCGGTAGCCGAGGTCGTCGGCGAGGCGGGCGAGGTCGACTGAATTGCGTAGCGCCTCGGCGCCGTTGGCCCCCTCGGGGATGGGCGACTGGTCGAGGACGCTGACGGGCAGCGGCACGGGGCTCAATCCCACCACTTCCGCTCGCGGGCCTTGTCGGTACCCCCAGTGCGGTCGAGTCCGTCGAGGGCCTCCATGTCCTCCGCTGAGAGGGTGAAGTCGAAGATCTGGGCGTTCTCGGCGATGCGCTCCCGGTGGGTCGACTTGGGGATGACGATCCCGGCGCGCTGGATGCCCCACCGCAGCAGCACCTGTGCGGGTGTGCGCCCGAGGCGCTCGGCGATGCGCGCCACCTCGGGGGCCGACAGGTGGTGGCCGGTGCCCAGGGGGCTGTAGGCCTCGAGCGCGACGTCGCGCGCCTCGCACGCCTCGAGCAGCCGCCGGCGGTATTCGAAGGGGCTGAACTGGACCTGATCGACGACGGGTGGGCTGGTGGCGATGGCCATCACCTCCTCGAGCTCGCGGGCGCTGAAGTTAGAGACGCCGATCGAGCGCGTGTACCCCCGATCCCGCGCCGCCTCCATTCCCGGCCACGCCCACGTCGGTCCCCCCTTGGGCCAGTGGATGATGTAGAGGTCGAGCTGGTCGACGCCGAGATGCTCGAGGCTCTTGGCCGCCTCGGCTTCGGGATCGCGGGCGCCGGGATAGAACTTGGTCGTGAGGAAGACCTCCTCGCGGGGGACACCGCTCTCGCGGAGACCGCGACCGACGCTCGCCTCGTTGCCGTAGGCCTGGGCGGTGTCGATGTGGCGGTAGCCGAGCTCGAGCGCCCAGCGCACGGCGTTGACGCATTCGGGTCCATCGGGTACCTGCCACACGCCGAGCCCGAGCCGCGGGATCTGATTCCCGTCGGCGAGCTGGCGGATGCGGGCCTCCTGAGTCACTTGCTCTGCCACGGTCGCCTCCTTGGGAGTGGAATGACCAATGTACTCACCTCGCCCCTTCCCCTTAGCGCGTGTGGGCCTACATGCCAACGGGTAGTCCGGCACGCGACAGACGCTGCCCAAAATGAGGAGGACGCGATGGGTTTCGACCAGTACCACGAGCCACCTGACGAGCTACCGCCCGCAGCCCGCACCTTCGCGCGGCTGTGCGCCTCCCTCACCGAGGAGGCGGAGGCGATCGGGTGGTATGAGCAGCGGCTCGCGGTCGAGGCCGATCCCGACGCCCGCGCGATCATGAGCGACGCCCAGGGCGAGGAGTTCAAGCACTTCAGCATGGACCTCGAATTTCTCCTGCGCCGCACGCCGGCGTGGCGCGAGATCGCCCAGGGGGTCCTCTTCCAGCCCGGCAGCATCGTCGAGCACGGTGAGGAGGCCGAGGCGGACGCGCTCGAAGGTGGTGACTCCGGCGACAGCGGAGGGTCGTCGGGCTCGCTCGGCATCGGCAGCCTCAAGGGTGCGAGCCGATGAACCACCTACTTCGCTCACTGGCGCCGATCAGCGACTCGAGCTGGAAGCTCCTCGACGAGGAGGCGAGCGAGCGGCTGACAACCCCGCTCGCGGCGCGCAAGCTCGTCGACTTCTCGGGACCCCACGGCTGGGAGCATTCCGCCAGCGACCTGGGCCGCACCGCTCCGCTCACCTCCGCCCCCTGCGACGGGGTCACGGGACTCCAGCGCCGGGTGATGCCCCTGATCGAGCTGCGAGCCGACTTCGAGCTCTCGCGTGCCGAGCTCCGCGACGCCGATCGGGGGGCCGTCGACCCCGACCTCGAGGCGCTGGACATTGCCGCCCACCAGATCGCGGTGGCCGAGAACGTCAGCGTCTTCCACGGCTGGCACGGCGCCATCACGGGGATCGAAGAAGCCTCGCCCCACGAGCGTATGGCGCTCGGCGAGACCACCGACGGCTACCCACGGCCCGTGGCGGGCGCGGTCGAGCGCCTGCTCCACAACGGCATCAGCGGTCCCTACGCGCTGGCCCTGGGAGGCGAGCAGTACCAGCGCGTGGTCCAGACCGCCGAGCACGGCGGCTATCCCCTGCTCGAGCATCTGCGCAAGATCCTCGAGGGCCCGATCATCTGGGCTCCCGGAGTCAGAGGCGCACTTGTGCTCAGCACTCGCGGCGGGGATTTCCTCTTCGAATCGGGGCAGGACCTGGCGATCGGCTACGACAGCAGCGACGCCGAGGTGGCCCGCTTCTACCTGGAGGAGAGCTTCAGCTTCCGGATCGCCACCCCCGAGGCGGCCGTCGTGCTCGAGCCTTAGGGCTGCCGGCCCGCGTCCCACGCCTCGCGCTGGTTGCCATGCGCAGGGATGCCCCCGGCGTCCCTGAGCATGCGCGCGAAGTGCAGGAGATTCCAGGTCAGGAAGGCGGTGTTCCGGTTCGTGAAGTCGTTCTCCGGTCCGCCCGAGCCCGAGTCGAGGTAACTCGGACCGGGTCCGGCCTCCCCGAGCCAGCACGAGTCGGCTTGGGGCGGGATGGTGAACCCGAGGTGCTGGAGGGAGTAGAGGATGTTCATGGCGCAGTGCTTGGCCCCATCCTCGTTGCCGGTGATGATGCAGCCGCCGACGCGACCGTAGTACGCCCACTGCCCGGCCGCGTTGAGGCGGCTGCTGTCACCGTAGAGCCGCTCGATGATCCGCGTGCACACCGAGGACTTCTCGCCGAGCCAGATCGGCGAGAGGAGGACGAGGATGTCGGCGGCCATCACCTGCTCATAGATGGCCGGCCACTCGTCGCGCTCCCAGCCGTGCTCGGTCATGTCCGAGGCCACCCCGGTGGCGATGTCGCGGTCGACGGCGCGGATCACGTCGACCTCCACCCCGTTGCGCTCCATGATGCTGATCGACCGGTCGGCGAGACCCTGGGTGTGTGAGACCTCGGGCGAGCGTTTGAGCGTGCAGTTGATGTAAACGGCGCGGAGATCGGAGAAGTCGGCCACCGCCGCGCACGCTACCTGAACGCCGGTGCTCTCCGCCTGCCATGATTGTCACATGCCCCCAGACGACGAAGGTCAGGAAAGCTTCGAGGACAAGATCCGCTCGATCGCCCGCGAGGTCAGCCGTTCGATCGAGCGCGTGGCGCAGGTGGACCTCGAGGAGATCGCCCAGTCGATCGGCGTCGATCCCGCCAAGGCCACCGAGTGGGTCGACAGCGCGAT
>DASZMD010000184.1:0-3232 GCA_035551955.1 Solirubrobacteraceae bacterium
ACACGGTGACGAGCTGGGAATCGGCGAGCTCGACCGTTTCACCTGGCGCAGCCTTCTCCCCTACTCGCTCGCCTTCGACCTCCGCGTCACGCGCGTCGTCCGCCCCTACCTGCTCGAGGGCCGGGCCACCGGCGAGCTCGATGGCGTGGGTACCTGGCAGCTCTATGAGGGTCAGGGCACGGCGGTCGTCTACGACTGGCGTGTGCGCACCGCCAAGCCATGGATGAATCTCTTCGGGCCGATCGCCCGCCCCGCCTTCGCCTGGAACCACGACCTGGTGATGCGCCAGGGCGGCCGGGGCCTGGCCGCCGAGCTCGGCACTACGCTGCTGCTGTACGACTGAAGCGCGCCGCGTTACGATCGCCGGTGTGGAGGAGGGTGATCACCGGGCGCTGTCCGAGATCCTCGAGGCGCGGGGCCGCTTCGGACACCGGGAGCATCTCGAGCTCGCCTGGACGCTACTGTCGAAGTGCGAGATCGAGACCGCGAAGTCGGCGATGGCCTCGTCCATCCGCCACGTCGCCTTGATCCACGGCGAGGCTGTTCGGTACCACGACACCATCACCCGCTCGTGGGTCCACCTCGTGGCGCGCCACCGCGAGCACAGCGACGCGCGGACGTTTGACGCGTTCATCACCGACAACGCGGAGCTCATGGACCGCCGGCTTCTGAGCCATCACTACAGCCCGGAAGTGCTGGCGGGCGCGCACGCCCGCGCGAGCTGGACGGAGCCCGATCTCTGCCCCCTCCCCGCCCTCCATACCCAGTAATTTCGATCGATATAGTTCATTTTCGAGCATGCCCGCCAGGAAGGAGTCAGTCATGAGCGCCAACGATCACACCAGCCACGAGTCCGCCGGTCCCGGCTACCCGTCCCCGCAGGCCGCACGCGAGCAGCCGCCCGAGCAGTTCGCCTACGTCGCCGGGCTCTACGAGGGCACGGGAATCGAGCGGCCCGACTTCATCGCCGTCGTCGACGTCGCCGCCGGCTCGACGACCTACGGCCAGATCGTCAGCCGCACCGAGATGCCCAACATCGGCGACGAGCTCCACCATTTCGGCTGGAATGCCTGCTCCTCGGCGTGCCATTCGCAGCTGCGACGCGACACCCTGATCGTGCCCGGCTTCCGCTCGTCGCGGATCCACATCCTCGATGTCACCGAACCGCGCACGCCGCAGATCAAGCACGTGATCGAGGGCGAGGAGATCAAGGAGAAGCTCGGGCTGAGCGCACCTCATACCGTCCACTGCATGCCCGGGGACATCATCACCATCTCCATGCTCGGAGATGCCGACGGCAATGCCCCGGGCGGCTTCGCGGTCATCGACGCCCGTGACTTCTCGGTCGCCGAGCGCTGGGAGCGCGAGCCGAACGGGCTCGAGTTCATGTACGACTTCTGGTACCAGCCGCGCCAGAACGCCCTCGTCTCGAGCGAATGGGGCGCGCCCAACACCTTCCAGGACGGCTTCGATCCCGCCGATGTGGGCGCCGGCAAGTACGGCAGGCGCCTGCACTTCTGGGACCTCGAGCGCCGGGCGAAGATCCAGACCATCGACCTCGGCGACGACGGGCTGATCCCGCTCGAGCTCCGGTGGCAGCACGACCCCGACTCGGCCCAGGGCTTCGTCGGGGCGACACTCTCGAGCAACATCCTGCGCTTCCACCGCGACAACGGCTCGTGGGCGGCCGAGAAGGTGATCGACGTCGGCAACGAGGAGCTCGAGGGCTGGCCGCTCCCCGGCGGCGTGCCCGGGCTCATCACCGACCTCGTGCTCTCGCTCGACGACCGCGATCTGTTCTTCTCGAACTGGCTCCACGGCGACCTGCGCCACTACGACGTCTCGGATCCGCGTAACCCGGTGCTGCGCTCGCAGGTGTGGCTCGGCGGCCTGCTCGGGCGCGACGGCGGCCATCCCGGCGCTCAGGGCGCGCTCACCGGCGGGCCGCAGATGCTCCAGACCTCCCTGGACGGCGACCGCGTGTACGTCAGCAATTCGCTCTACTCGACCTGGGACAACCAGTTCTACCCCGAGCTCCGCGGCTGGCTGACCAAGCTCGACCGCCAGGCCGACGGGAGCTTCGCCCTCGATCCCGACTTCTTCGTCGACTTCCACGAGCAGGCGGAGGGCGGCCGGCCGCACGAGATCCACCTGCCGGGCGGGGACTGCACGACGGAGATCTTCCAGTAGCGCCGCTTGTGTGACGAGTTCGACGTGCCCGGCTCGGGCCTCCGTCATCATGCAGCTACGCGCGCGAAAGGAGAACCCATGAAACACCGCAAGCTTGCATCCCTCGAGGTCTCGGCCATCGGGCTCGGGTGTATGGGAATGTCGGCGTTCTACGGCTCGGCCGATGAGGAGGAGGCGATCGCCACCATCCGGCGCGCCCTCGAGCTCGGCGTCAGCTTCCTCGACACTGCCCAGCTCTACGGACCGATGACCAACGAGGAGCTCGTGGGGCGCGCGATCCAGGGTCACCGCGAGGAGTACGTGATCGCGACCAAGTTCGCCCGGCGGATCGAGCCCACCACCGTCCCGGGCGACATGTCGACCATCGGCCCGCTCGATGGGTCGGCCGAGCACGTCCACCGCTCGATCGAGGGCTCGCTCCAGCGGCTCGGCACCGACTACGTCGATCTCTACTACCAGCACCGCGTCGACCCCAAGGTGCCGATCGAGGAGACGGTGGGTGCGATGGCCGACCTCGTGCGCGAGGGCAAGGTCCTCCACATCGGCCTCAGCGAGGCGGCGCCGGACACCATCCGGCGGGCCCACGCCGTCCATCCCATCACCGCCGTGCAGACCGAGTACTCGCTGTGGACGCGCGATCCGGAGGCCGAGGTCCTGCCCACGTGCCGCGAGCTCGGGATTGGGTACGTGGCCTACTCGCCGCTCGGGCGGGGCTTCCTCTCCGGGCGCTTCAGCTCACCTGACGAGCTCGACGAGAACGACTTCCGCCGCAACGGTCCCCGCTTCACCGGCGAGAACCTCGAGGCCAACCGCCGGATCGCCGCCAAGGTGGCCGAGATCGCCGAGGAGAAGGGCATCACTCCCGCTCAGCTCGCGCTCGCCTGGGTCCTCGCTCAGGGCGAGGACATCGTCCCCATCCCGGGCACCAAGCGCCGCAAGTATCTCGAGGAGAACGCGCGTGCCGTCGACGTCGAGCTCACCGAGGAGGACCTGGCGCGGATCGAGGCGGAGCTCCCGCCGGTGTCAGGTGAGCGCTACGACC
>DASZMD010000185.1:0-15636 GCA_035551955.1 Solirubrobacteraceae bacterium
GTCGTGTGCCTCGCGCAGCTGATGATCGTCCTCGACACCACGATCGTGAACGTGGCGCTCCCCTCGATCCAGCGCGAGCTCCACTTCACCCAAGGCAACCTGACCTGGGTCGTCAACGCCTTCCTGGTCACCTTCGGCAGCTTCCTCCTCCTCGCCGGGCGCCTCGGCGATCTGCTCGGCCGCAAGCGCGTCTTCCTCGCCGGCGTCCTACTCTTCACCGCCGCCTCGGCCCTGTGCGGATCCGCTCCCAGCCAGGGCTTCCTCATCGCCGCCCGCCTGATCCAGGGCGTGGGCGGCGCCCTTCAGGCCTCGGTCATCCTCGCCATCATCGTCACCGAGTTTCCCGAGGCGGCCGACCGGGCACGGGCGATGAGCGCCTACGTGTTCGTGTCGGTGTCCGGCGGATCGCTCGGCCTGCTCGCCGGCGGCGCGCTCACCCAGGCCCTGAACTGGCACTGGATCTTCTTCGTCAACCTCCCCATCGGCCTCGCCACCATCGCCCTCGGCAAGGCGCTGATCCCCGAGGACGGCGCGCCAGCGCGCCCGGGCATCGGCGTCGACTGGCTCGGCTCCATCCTCGTGACCCTGTCGCTCATGACCGGGGTCTACGCCATCGTCCAGGCCACCAGCTACGGCTGGGTCTCCTCACAGGTCCTGAGCTTCGCAGCCCTGGCCGTCGCCCTCATGGGCGCCTTCCTCACCCTCGAGGCCCGGATCGAGAACCCGATCATGCCCTTGCGCATCCTGCGCGTGCGCAGTCTCATCGGCGCCAGCGCGGTCCGCGGCTTCCTCGTCACCGGGATGTACTCGACGTTCTTCCTCGGCACCCTGTACCTCGAGCACGTCCTCCACTACAGCGCCTTGCAGACCGGGATGGCCTTCCTGCCGTGGACGGTCACGGTGGGGGTCCTCTCCCTGGGCGTCACCGCCCGTCTCGTCGGTCGCTTCGGACCCATGCGCGTGCTCGTCACCGGCATGGCCACGGCGATCGTCGGCCTCGGGCTCCTCGGCACCACCGGGCTCCACACGAGCTTCTTCCCCACCATCTTCTTCGCCTACTTCGCGATCGGGCTGGGGATCGGCAGTGCCTTCATGCCCCTTCTGACCATCGCCATGGCCGAGGTGCCGACGCCGGACGCCGGGCTCGGGTCGGGAATCACCAACGTCGCCCAGCAGGTCGCCGGAGCCCTGGGCCTCGCCGTCCTCGGCACCCTGGCCACCAACCACTCCAAGGCCCTCGAGTCCCAGGGCCACACGCTGGCGAGCTCGCTCATCGGCGGCTACCACCTGGCCTTCGCCATCGGCGCGGTGAGCATCGCCGCCGGAATCGCCTGTGCGCTCGCCTTCCTCCGAGTTCGGCGCGACCCGGTGGTGGTCGAGTTCGGGCCCGAGTCAGAGCCCGAGCCCGAAGCCGACCTCGCCACCGCCGTCCGCGCGTGAGCGCCGGCCGCCAATACCCAAAGGAGCACCAGATGTCACCCCTCGCATACCCCGCCGCCGCCAGCCGGTCCGATCACTACACGTGCTCGGGATGTGGCACCCGGTGGCGGGCGGAGAACGCCCCTAGCGACCGCCGCTGCCCGCGGTGTGACTGGCCGCTGATCACCCGGACGTGGAGCGACACGCCGACCCGGCCCGGGCACGCGACGCTCAGGCGGCCGCGACCAGCAGCTCCAGCAGCCTCCGCAGCTCGCGCCGGTCGCTTGCCGACAGCGGCGCGAGCAGGGCGCTCTGAGCGGCGTCGACCCTGCGGTCCAGGCGACTGAGGGCGCTCTTGCCCGCCGGCGTGAGGGTGACGAGATTGCGGCGGCGGTCGCTCTCGTCGCGCAGACGCGCGAGGAGACCGCCGTCCTCGAGCTCGTTGAGGATGGCGTGCAGGTCGCTGCGGTCGATCCCCAGGCGGCGCCCGAGCTCGGCCTGACTCGCCTCTCCCTGTTCGGAGAGCGAGGTGAGCACTGTGAAGTGCCGGCGGCGGGCGCCCTCGTGCGCCAGCGCCTCTGAGACCAGGCGCTGCCCGCGCCTGGCCACCTCGCCGGCCAGCCAGGTGGGCAGGCGCCGCAACCGCTCTGGCGGGTCGTAACCCACGCGAGCTTCGGGTTCGTTCACGCTCGTCACTATAGCTTGGCACCGCCAACGTTGAGTAGGCCAACGGTTATCTGATACCGGTCAGACCGAGGAGCCCTGTCGCCGCGCGGTCAGCGGAGCGGGAGGCGGCGAGTGAGCCCTGTCGCGTGTCCCCTTCGCACCGCCCGCCTATGGCGATCGTCACATTCGCCGGAGCCGACCCACGGCGCAGGGAGCGGACCCCTCCCATAATCTGCGCCGCCACGCCATGAGCACGGAATCCCCTCCCACCCACGACCTCGACGCCCTTGGCGTCGTCGCCGACGCGATCGCGCGCGGAGAGCAAACGCTCGATCTCGCCGCCCGCCACCTCGATTCCTCGCTCGTCGACGTGCTCCGGATCCTCGGCTTCGACAAGGACTACCGGTGGGCGCAGGGGTCTCACCTCTATGACGCCGCGGGCCGCGCCTACCTGGACTTCCATACCGGCGAGGGGTTCGCGAGCCTCGGACACAATCACCCGGGGGTCAGGGATGTCCTCCAGGCAGCCCTCGCCGCCGATCTCGTGGACGGCGTCCAGCTCCACTACTCGGCGCTCGCCGGCATGCTCGCCGAGGCCCTGACCGAGCGCCTTCCCCGGGGGCTCGACTCGGTTTTCTTCGCCAGCACCGGCGCCGAGGCCGTCGACTCGGCGATGAAGTTCGCCCGCGCGGCCACGGGCCGGCCGCGGCTCATCTCCTGCGACTCGAGCTTCCACGGCGTCACCCTCGGACCGCTGTCGCTGGCGGGCGACGACTTCTTCAAGGAGGGCTTCGGCCCGCTCCTGCCCGGGTGCGGGCGGGTGCCGTTCGGCGACCTCGACCGCTTGGAGGACGAGCTGCGGAGCAGGGATGTCGCTGCCTTCATCGTCGAGCCCATCCAGGGGCGGATGGTGACGCTGCCCCCCGCCGGTTACCTGGAGGCCGCTCAAGCGCTCTGCCGCCGGTACGGGACCCTGTTCGTACTCGACGAGGTCCAGACCGGACTCGGGCGCACCGGCCGGTGGTTCGCCGGCGAGCACTGGGGGCTCGAGCCCGACTTCGTGCTCGTGGGCAAGGCGCTGAGCGGCGGGTACATGCCGGTCGCCGCCATGGTGACGCGCCGCGAGATCTACGACCGGGCGGTGGGCACGGTCGAGCGCTGCTACGTGCACCAGTCGACGTTCGGCCGCAACCGCCTGTCGATGGCGGCGGGTCTGGCCACCATGCGCATCATCGAGCGCGATCAGCTCGTGGCACGGGCCGAGGGCATGGGCACCGTGCTCCTCGACGGCCTCGCCGAGCTCCAGCAGCGCTACGAGCTGATCAAGGAGGTGCGCGGGAGCGGGATGATGATCGGGATCGAGCTGCATGCGCCGAGCTCGCGTGTGGCCCGCCTGAACTGGCGCTTGATCCACCTGGCCAGCGAGGGGCTGTTCCCTCAGCTCATCGTCATCCCCCTCCACCGCGACCACGGTGTCATCACCATGGCCGCGGGCAAGAACGACGTGATCAAGCTGCTGCCTCCCCTCACCCTCTCCGAGGGCGAGGCGGGCACCTTCCTCGATGCCCTCGACGCGGTGCTCGCCGATTGCCAGGGTGGCGCGGGGAAGAACTGGGCGGTGGTGCGCGACATCGCCATGACCACCGTGCGCCGCCGGGATGCCGGAGACGCGCCGGCGGCGGCGGACCGGCCGTCGAGCGAGACCGCGCCCTTCCGCGGCAAGCCGATCGATCCGTCCCGCGGCGACGTGTGCCTGGTCACGGGCGCCAGCGGGTTCATCGGCGGCCATCTCGCGCAGCGCCTGGTCGACGAGGGTCATCAGGTTCGCTGCCTCGTGCGCGCGAGCAGCGATACCTCGCTGCTCGAGCGCCTCGACGTCGAACTCGCGGTCGGCGACCTGACGAGCGCGCGCTCCCTCGCCCGCGCCGCCCAGGGATGCCGCTACGTCCTTCATTGCGGCGCGCTGGTCTCCGACTGGGGCACGCCCGAGGAGATCGCCCGCATCAACGACCGCGGTACCCGCAACCTGCTCGAGGCCTCGGTGGCCGCCTCGGTCGAGCGCTTCATCCACTTCAGCACCACCGACGTCTACGGCTACCCGGGCCAGGCGGCGGTCGACGAGACGCACTCATCGACGCGCTTCGCCAACTGGTACGCCCACACCAAGCTGGCCGCCGAGGCGCAAGTCCGCCGGATCGAGAAGCTGCACGCGCTCGATGCCGTCATCCTCCGTCCCGCGACCGTCTACGGCCCGCGGTCCACCGACGTCATCGGCGAGATCGCCCGTGCCATGCGCCAGGGCAACATGCTCCTCGTCGACCGTGGGCGCGCGGTGGCCGGGCTGTGCTACGTCGAGAACCTGATGGACGCTGCCGCCCTCGCGCTCCGCCACGATGCCGCGCCCGGCCACGCCTTCAACGTCAGCGACGGCCTCCCCATCACCTGGAAGGAGTTCACCGACGACCTCGCCCACGGCCTCGGCTGCCGCGAGGTGCGCTGGAGCATGCCCTACTGGATGGCCCACGGCATCGGCTTCTCGCTCGAGCACGGCTACCGGGTGCTGCGCAAGACCACGCGACTGCAGCTTCCCCCGCTGCTCTCACGGCAGGCCGTCCACGTACTCGCCAAGGATCAGGACTTCAGCAATCGCAAGGCCCGCGAGGTGCTCGGCTGGGAGCCGCGGGTCGACTACGCCACCGGCCTCGAGGCAACGCTGAGCTGGCTCCTGGCCGGTCACACGCCCCACGGATAGGTCTCCGGCAGCTCGCCCGTCTCCCATTGGCTCGTGCGCTCGAGCGGCTCGACGGCGTGCGTCTCGTCGATGTGGATGACGGCGTCGAACTGCTCGCCCAGGCGGGCGTGGAAGTAGTGGGAGATGCGCTCGGTCTCGGGGCGGTAGATCACGCCGATCGCGCGCTCGAGGCGCCGACCGCGCACCTCGCCCGCGTCGAGCAGGAAGGCAGGTGTCTGCTGCTCGTGGAAGAGCTCCTCCCAGCTCCCGGGCAGCGCGCGGCGCACGTGCTTGCGCTCGGCCGGGCCGCCCCAATCCGACGCCGCCGTCACCGTGCCCGTGTATGTGGTGAAGCCGACGAGGAGGACAGCGTCGCTCCCGTGGCGCTCGCGGATGAGCTGGCCCACATTGAGCTGACCGGTTTGCCCGAGCTCGGTGGCGCGGTTGTCGCCGAGGTGGGAATTGTGTTCCCAAACCGCCACGCGGGTGGGCCCGGTCGCCGCCCCGAGATGGGAGACGAGGGTCTCGAGGGTCTCGGCCATGTGCTCGTCGCGCAGGTTCCAGCTCTGCACACCCCCGCGGAACATGGCGCGGTAGTACTCCTCGGCGTTGACCACGAGGCGGGCGTTCTGCTCGGCGAAGAAGTGTCCGTCGACGTCGATGTGCCCGTTGCTCGAGGAGCGCTCGGCGGCGGCGGCGCGCAACTCCAGGAGCTGCTGGAGGGCCTGCTCCTCGCACGGCTCGGCCCCCGCGATACCCGCCTCGTAGGCGTACACCTGGGGGTCGCGCCCGAACTGATCGAAGCACGCGTAGCGCCGGCGGGCGCGCTCGGCGGCCTCGGGATCGACCTGCTCGAGGTAGCGCACGACGGCGTCCATCGACTTGTGGAGGCTGTAGAGATCGAGCCCGTAGAAGCCGACCTTGGGCGCACCCGCGGGCCGGGCATCGTTGAACTCGCGCAGCCAGGCGACGAACTCGGCGACATCGGTGTTTCGCCACATCCAGGACGGGAAGCGCTCGAAGTCCGCCAGGGCCTCGTCGGCGCTGCTGTCCTCACTGGCGGCCCGGACGTAGCGATTGACCCGGTAGGCGTCCGGCCAGTCAGCCTCGACGGCGACGGCGGTGATCTCGCCTTCGGCGATCAGGCGCTTGGTGATCTCGGCGCGCTGGCGGTAGGACTCGTGGGTGCCGTGCGAGGGCTCGCCGATGAGGACGAAGGTCTTGCCCCGGGCCCGGGCGATGAGGGGGTCGAGGTCGCCCGCCTCGCCGGTGATCTCCCGGATCGGCAAGCCCGGCGCGAACGGGACGCGGCGGCTGAGGGCCAGCAGCCTGGTGACCTCCTCGTCGGTGGTCTGGGAGAAATCGTCGTACCACACCCCGACGGCACGAAGCGGGCGCGGAGTCATCAAGCAGATGGCCTCGTCGGCCACGGTGCGCAGGACGGCGCAGACATCGGGGTCGGCGACGGGGACGGCGACCACGATCCGAGCCGGATCGTCCTCGCGGACGGCCTGGACGGCCGCGAGCATGGTCGCCCCGGTGGCGAGCCCGTCGTCGACGAGGATGACCGTCCTGCCCGCCAGGTCGGGGGGCGGACGATCGGCGCGGTAGACGCGCTCGCGCCGTTCGAGCTCGCGCCGTTCGGTGGCGTCGATCCCCTCGATCCACTCGATCGGCAGGTCCAGCTCATCGATCAGGCGCTCGTTGAGCACGCGGATCCCGCCCGTGGCGATGGCTCCCAGCGCCGCCTCCTCGTGGCCGGGAACGCCGAGCTTGCGGACCACGAAGACGTCGAGGGGAGCGCCCAGCTCGCGCGCGATCTCGTACCCGACGGGGACGCCGCCGCGCGGGAGGGCGAGAACGATCACGTCGTCGCGCCCCGCGTAGTGGCGGAGCCGCTGGGCGAGGAGCCGCCCCGCCTCTGAGCGGTCGCGGAACCGTCGTGCCGTCGCCGTGGTCACGCTCTACGGGGCGGGCGATCGGGGATCTTCATCAGGGCATCGAGCATGCCCAGGAGATGAGCCGCCGCTCGCTCGATGTCGAAGTGCTTGTACTGCCCGGCACGTGATTCCGCGGCCAGAACCCCGCAGCGATGCACGACCTTGAAGTCTCCGTAGGGGAACCGGTAGTGCCCCTTGGTATCGGGAGCATGCTCCTCGTCGATCCCCAGGTGCCAGCGCCCGTACTCGTGCATCCCGTGCTCCTCGATGAAGCGGTTCTCCTCCTCGGTCGAGGGCTGGTGCTCGCTCCAGTCGTCGCGACCGTCGAGCGCGACCTTCCCGTCCTCGATCAGCCGCTGTGCGTACCGGTATGCCGATTGGTTGAGTTTCATCGCTGCGCTACCACCTGGGGTTAGGACGCCGGACGCCGGCCTCAACCGCTCTTTTCCCCGGTATCGGCGGGCCTATAGTGAAGGCCGATGGACCCTCCGAGGCCGTCCGTCCCCTCACCTGACCTCGATGGCTCGGGGCTCGTCTACGTCACCGGCGGCGAGCTCGGCCTGCGCCGGGTGGGGCGCGAGGGCGACCGGGCGGTCCTCGACGCATCGGGGAGGCCGGTGGCCGACGAGGAGACGCTCGAACGGATCCGGGCCCTGCGCATCCCGCCCGCGTGGACGGACGTGTGGATCGCCGCCGACGCCAACGCCCATCTCCAGGCCACCGGCGTCGACGCGAAGGGACGCCGGCAGTATCTCTACCACCCACTGTGGCGGGTGCGCCGCGACGAGCAGAAGTTCGACGACATGCTCGAGTTCGCCGACCGGCTGCCGGAACTGAGGGCCCGCGCCAAGCAGCTCCTCGGCTCCGGAGGCGCCCAGCGCGACCGGACCCTGGCCCTCGCCATCCGGCTGCTCGACATCGGCATGTTCAGGGTCGGCTGGGATCGTTACGCGCGCGATACGGGCCACGTCGGGCTCACCACCCTGCGGCGCGAGCACGTGACCCTGCGAGGGACGGAGGTGCGCTTCGACTTCGTGGCCAAGTCGGGTAAGCGCCGCCGGATGACGGTCAGGGACCCCCAGTCGGTGAGCGCCCTCTCCACCCTCAAGCGTCGCCGCGGGCTGCCCCCCGAGCTTCTCGCCTACCGGGCGGGGCGGGAATGGCGGCGCATCCACGCCCCCGACGTCAACAACGCGCTGCGCTGCTGGGGCGGGGGACCGTACTCGGCCAAGGAGTTCCGGACGTGGGCGGCGACCGTGCTCGCGGCGGTCGCCCTCGCGCACGAGCACGAAGCGGGCAAGCGCGGTTCGCGGGCCGTGAGCCGAGCGGTGCGCGAGGTGAGCCTCGCCCTCGGCAACACCCCGGCCGTGGCCCGCGGCAGCTACATCGACCCGCGCGTGATCGCTTTGTTCGACGACGGGCAGGTCATCGATCTATCCGAGGGCGCCTCGCCCGCGTCCGTCCCCCTGCGGGTCGAGTGCGCCGAGGACTCGGTGGTCATCGAGCTGCCGACCGACGTCGATGGCGACGCCCTGCGCCTCGAGATCGAGCAGCGCGTGCGCGGCCTCCTCATGGGCGCTCGGTGAGCGCGGGCGGCGAGCGTTTTAGAGCCGCCGCCCCCGGGGATCCTCGTCCCATGAGCGTCCTGCGCTACCTGGCCATTCTCAGCGCGGCGAGGGACTTCGGAGTCAGCCGCGCGGACCTCGCGCGGGTGGCGAGCCGCTTCGACCCCGACACCGCGAGCCCGGAGGAGCTCGCCGACGCGCTCGCCGAGCTCACACCGATGCAGATGGGCGAACGTTCTGGTTGAGGTGGAACAGGTTGGCGGGGTCGTACTTGTCCTTGAGCTCCACCAGCCGCGCGTAGCGCTCGGGCCCGTAGGTGTCGCGCACGCGCTCGTCGCCCTCATCTGAGGTGAAGTTGAGGTAGGCGCCGGTGGTCGTGAACGGGGCCATGTCGGCCGCGAGCCTGCGCGCCCACTCGATGTGCGCCTCGGCGACCTCTTCGCTCGGATCCATCCACATCGCCAGCGCGTGGTAGCACCAGGGAGCGTCGCGCACTCCGAGCGCCGTCTCGTCCGGGCCCACCCGCGTCATCGCGCCGCCCATCGGCTCGAGCAGGAGCTGGACCATCGGACCCGGGCGCTTGCCGCCGTGCTCGGCCAGCACCTCGATCACCTCGTCGTCGAGGCCGGGGAGGAACTCCGCCTTCATGTAGGCGCGGGTGCCGTAGGGCGCGCCGCCGTCGAGCATGCTCTGGACCGCCGTATAGGGGATCGGCTGCACCATGTCCATGACCGGCTGGGCGACCTCGCGGATCGGCGCGAGGACGCGTTCCCCCTCGTCGATCTCGCCCGTCCAGCACACCACCAGCCCGAACACGGGCGCGAAGTGCATCTCGGCGGGGACGAAGGGCTCGGGCGGCGCGCTGATGAACGCCGCCCCACATCCGAGGTCGTCGGGGGCGTCGGCCATGTAGTCGCGCAGGAAGCGCAGGACTTCGCCTGCGCGATCGGGGAGGCACACGAGGAGACCGCCGTAGACGATCGGCCCGATCTGGTGGAGCTGGTAGGTGAAGGAGGTGACCACGCCGAAGTTGCCGCCTCCGCCGCGCAGCCCCCAGAAGAGGTCGGGATTCTCCGCGGCACTGGCGGTGAGGACGCTGCCGCCGGCGGTGACCACCTCGGCCGAGAGGAGGCTGTCGGCGGTGAGACCGCACCGGCGCTCGATCCAGCCACTACCGCTGCCGAGGGTGAGGCCGGCGATGCCCGTGGTCGAGAACCGGCCTCCGGTCACCGCGAGTCCGTGCTCCTGGGTGGCCTTGTCGAACTCTCCCCACGTCAGCCCGGCCTGCGCCCGGCAGGTACGCGTCTCGGGATCGACCTCGATCGCCTTCATGGGCGAGAGATCGATAACGAGCGCGTCGTCCCATACGCCGAAGCCCTGCGCCGAGTGGCCTCCGGCGCGCACCGCGACGCCGAGTCCGTGGTCGCGACCGAAATTGACGGCGGCGCGCACGTCATCGACGCCCGTGCACCGGGCGATCAGAGCCGGGCGGCGGTCGAAGTGCCCGTTCCAGATCTTCCGCGCCTCGTCGTAGCCGTCGTCACCCTCGCGCAGCAGCTGGCCGTCGAAAGACGACGTGAGCCCTTCGATTGCGCCCGCCGAGAAAACAGAACTAGTCATTGAAACCCCCAAGCTTGGCCCCGGAGCCGCGCCTGGTGACGCCGCTCCGCCCGATCACAGGCGCCGTCTCCACGGCGCGCCGTCACTCTGCCTCACGCTCGTCACCGTGTCAAGGGGAGTGGGGACCCCATAGGATCTTGTGATGAGCCTACCCAGCGAGATTCTCGCCCGGCTGATGGGCCTGTCGCGTCCGCACACGCTCGACGTCGTGTGTGAGCCCGACATGCGAGTGGTGATGGATGACGGAGCGGTGCTCCTCGCCGACCGCTGGGTGGCGCGGGCGACACGTGACCAGCCTCAGCCGACCGTGCTCGTGCGCTCCCCGTACGGTCGCAAGCAGGCCGTCGCCCTGATCTTCGCGCGCCTGCTCGCCGAGCGGGGGCTTCAGGTGGTGATCCAGAGCACGCGCGGGACCTTCGGCTCCGACGGTGAGTTCAGCCCCTTCGACGAGCGCCCCGACGGGCTCGCGACCCTGCGCTGGCTGCGCGAGCAGCCCTGGCACGCGGGGCGGATCGGCATGCTCGGCCCGAGCTACCTCGGCCTCGTGCAGTGGGCCGTGGCACCCGAGGCGGGACCCGATCTCGCCGCCCTCGCGATCCAGGTCAGCGCCTCGCAGTTCCACGGCCAGACCTGGGCTGGTGGTGGCCTGTCGCTCGAGACCGCCGCCTCGTGGCTCGTGCTCGTCGCCGAGCAGGAGCGGCGGCTCGCCCCCCTCGCCATCGTGAGCGCCCTGCGCCGCCTGCCCAAGGTGCTCTCCGAGCTCCCGCTCGGCAATGTCGACGAGCTCGCCACCGGGGCGCCGGTGGCATGGTGGCGCGAGGCGTTCGCCAGCCCCCTTCGCGAGGACGCCTTCTGGGTGGCTCGCGACTTCGCGGCCGGGGTCGCCAAGGTGACCGCCCCGGCACAGCTCATCGGTGGCTGGAACGACATCGTCCTGCCCTGGATGCTCGAGGACTTCACCGCGCTGCAGGCGGCGGGGCGCGAGGTCCAGCTCGTGATCGGCCCGTGGTCGCACATCGCCCCGGGAGCCCTGTCGGCGGGCATCCGCGAGGGAATCGCGTGGCTGCGCGCCCATCTCCTCGACGACGACCGGCTCGTGGATCCGGCGCCGGTCCGCGTCTTCGTCACCGGCGAGCGCGCCGGCGGGGGCTGGCGCTCGCTCCCGAGCTGGCCGCCGCCCGGGCTCGGCGAGCGGCGACTGTGGCTCGGCGACGGCGGCACCCTCCAGGGCGAGAAGCCGACCGAGGCGGCGCAGGCCGGAGACCGGTACCGCTATGACCCCGCCGATCCCACCCCGTCACTGGGAGGCCCCATCCTCCTGACGCGCGAGCCGGTGACCGACAACCGCGCTCTCGAAGCGCGGCCGGACGTCCTCACCTATACGACCCCGCCGCTGCCCGCGGCGCTCGAGGCGATCGGGCCGGTCCGCGTCGAGCTGTGGCTGCGCACGAGCTCCCCCAACTTCGACGTCTTCGCCCGCGTCTGCGATGTCGACCCCGAGGGCGTCTCCCTGAACGTGTGCGACGCCCTCTCGCGCGTCGCGCCCGACCGCCTCGAGCCCGCCGCGGACGGGACCTGGGGCGTGGCCTTCGATCTGTGGCCCATGGGCCATCGATTCGCCGCCGGGCACCGCATCCGCCTGCAGGTGTCCTCCGGCGCGCATCCGCGCTACGCCCGCAACCCGGGCACGGGCGAGGATCCCGTCACCGCCACGACGCTGCGCGCCGTCGACGTCGAGGTCCTCCACGACGCCGACCACCGATCGGCGCTCGTGCTGCCATCATCGGCGGCGTGAGCGCGCGCAACGACCCGAACATCGCCTATCCGGCCCATGGCGCGCGGCGATCGCGGGGCGCCCGGGATTACATCCCCCCGCACGTGGTGGTGCTCTTCGGAGCGACCGGCGACCTCGCGCGCCGCAAGCTCCTCCCCGGGCTCACCCGCCTGTCGCTGTCGGCGCTGGCACCCGATCTCCAGATCGTCGGGACCTCGCTCGACGACTACGACACCGAGGCGTTTCGCGCCTTCGCCCGCCAGGCGGTGGAGGAATTCGGCACCCACGCGATGGCCGACGAGGCGTGGGCCCAATTCGCCGAGAAGCTCCACTACGTGCCCCAGGGCGCCGGGCCGGCAGCCCTGTCGGAGGCGGTGTCCGCCGCCGAGCGGGCGCTGGGTGAGGACGTGTGCCGGCTTCACTACCTCAGCGTCCCGCCGCGGGCGGCGCTGCCGGTGATCGACATGCTCAGGTCGGCCGAGCTCGTCGAGCGCTCGCGGGTGATCATGGAGAAGCCGTTCGGGAGTGACCTCGAGAGCGCGGTGAGGCTGAACGACCAGCTTCACGAGACCTTCGACGAGAGCCAGATCTTCCGGATCGACCACTTCCTGGGCAAGGAGCCGGCGCAGAACATCCTTGCCTTCCGGTTCGCCAACGGGCTCTTCGAGCCGATCTGGAGCCGCAATTTCATCGAGCACGTGCAGATCGACATTCCCGAGACGCTGGGGCTCGACACCAGGGTCTCCTTCTACGAGGACACCGGCGCCTACAAGGACATGGTGGTGACCCACCTCCTGCAGGTGCTGGCCTTCGTCGCCATCGAGCCGCCCACGGCACTCGAGCCCGCGGCCATCTCCGAGGAGAAGAACAAGGTCTTCCGGTCACTGCTGCCGATCGATCCGCGCAACGTGGTGCGCGGTCAGTACGAGGGCTACCTCGGCGAGAAGGGCGTTGCCGCCCATTCCGACACCGAGACCTTCATCGCGCTGAAGTGCGAGATCGACAACTGGCGCTGGGCGGGCGTCCCCTTCTACCTGCGCACCGGCAAGCGCATGGCCGAAGGGCAGCGGATCGTCTCCATCGCCTTCCGCGAGGCGCCCAAGAGCATGTTCCCGGCGGGCTCGGGCGTCGGGTCACAGGGCCCCGACCATCTCACCTTCGACCTCGCCGACGCCTCCCGGCTGTCGCTGTCCTTCTACGGCAAGCGACCGGGGCCCGGCATGCGCCTCGACAAGCTGAGCATGCAGTTCGCCACCAGCGAGACCGAGCGGGTCACCGACATCCTCGAGGCCTACGAGCGGCTGCTGCTCGACACCATGCGCGGAGACCACACCCTGTTCACCACCGCGGAGGGAATCGAGAGCCTGTGGGAGCGCTCGGCCGCGCTGCTCGAGGACCCGCTCCCGGTCAAGCCCTACGCGCCGGGAAGCTGGGGGCCGAACGCCATCCACCAGCTCATCGCCCCCCACGCGTGGCGGCTCCCCTTCGAGCGCGTGTGGCGCGAGAAGCGCTGATCATTTCCCGGCGAGGGGGGTTCGGGCCGGCCCTCAGTCGGTAGTTCTCCGCTCCACCGCCGCGGCCACGAGCTCGGCGTTGCCTGCGGCCACCGAGCCGTCGGGTAGGACAAGCGTGTCCTCGAGCCCGACGCGCATGTCGATCCCGGCGCCGGCGGCCGCTGCGATCACCTCCCACGTCCTGGCGCCATAACCGTGCCACAGCTGCGGCACCCCGTCGGGGATGAGCCCAGCGATGGCGCGGGCCTCGTCGGCGCCGCCCTCCACCTCGACGAGCGCGCGCAGGACCTGATGGGTGAACGGCCCCCGCGCCAGCTCCTCGGCGTCGGCCGGGGTGGCGAGCCCCGCCTCGACCCCGATCCCTGCGTGCAGGGCGGCGCGGACGATCCCCGGCCAGCCGAGCTCGGAGAGGTTGACCGAGACGAAGTCGGGACGCCGGCGCCAGGCGGTGACGGCCGCGGCCCGGGCGAAGGGATCGGGATCGATCGACGCCGAGGTCGAGAGCCCGATGGGGAGGCGGGGAGCGGCGACGCGGATGGCGGCGACGGCGGCGTCGCACGCGCGGGCCGCCATCGTCTGGGTCCCGCCCGCGTCGCGGGGATGCACGTGCACGGCGAAGGCTCCGGCCTTGCCCACGGCGACCGCGTCGGCGGCCAGCTCCTCGGGCGTGAGCGGTACCGCGGCGTGCTCAGCGCGGGTGCGTGCGCCGTTCAGGCACGCCTTGACCCTAACTCCATTGGTAGGGGAGGAACTTGCCATCAAGGGTGATTCGCACCCGGTCGCCGGCGGGGTCGGGAACACGCTCGACCTCGGCGCGGAAGTTGATGGCGCTCATGATCCCGTCGCCGAACTCCTCGTGGATGAGTGCCTTGAGCGCGGGTCCGTACACCTGGATCACCTCATAGAGGCGGTAGACCGTCGGGTCGACGGGAACGGCGGTGTCGAGACCACCGCGCATGGGGATCTGCTGGAGCACGACGGCCGCTTCCTCGGGTAGCTCGAGGCGCTCGGTGAGCCTCTGCGCCTCCTCGGCGCTGAAGGGATGCTGGCCCAGCGCCGCCGCCGCCACCCACACCGGAGGACGTCCGATCTCGTCGGCCAGCTCGGCGAAGGTCACCCCACGCTGTTGCATGGCCGCCTGGACCAGATCGGTGACCTCCCGCCGGGTCATCATCCCCCGGGAGTATCGCACTTGGGCCGCGTATCACCGGCGCCCTCGTACACCGAGACCAGTGGGTGAGCGGGCACGAGCAGGGTCTTACCGATTGTGTGCCGTGACTCGATCGCCGCGTGCGCGGTGGCGGCGTCCCCGAGGGCGAACTCCTGGCCGATCACCGGGCGCAGGCGCCCGCGCTCGGCCTCGCGCAGGGCGGCCCGGGTGAGCGCGACGAGCTCGTCGGGTCCAGCGGGGGGCGCACGCAGCACGGCGACGCCGTCGTCGGGAGAGACCCGGGCGAAGCTTCCGCTGGCCATCCCGAAGGGACAGAACCGCCCCCCGGGGCCGAGGAGCTTCGAGGCGGCGAGACCGATGTCGCCCCCGACGCCGTCGAAGACCACGTCGACGACGCCCGCCTCCTCGCGGACCTGGCGGGCCCAGCTGCCGTCGCGGTAATCGATCGTGATCTCGGCGCCGAGCCCCCGGGCGACGGCGAGCTTGGCTTCGCCGCCGGCCAGGGCGATGACTCGCGCGCCGGCATTGCGTCCGAGCTGCACGAGCAACGTCCCCACGCCGCCGGCCGCCGCCTCGACGAGCACGGTCTCCCCGGGCCGTGGGCCCGCGAGTTCGATCAGGCCTACCGCGGTGCGACCGTCGGAGAGCAGGGCCACCGCCTCGCGCGTGGGCATCGCCGCAGGGATCTCGATGAGCCGGGGCACATCAGCGACGGCGCGCTCGGCGTAGCCGCCCAAGCCGCCGAGTCCGGCCACCACGCGGCGGCCCACGAGGTTGGCCTCGACGCCGGGACCGGCCTCGGCCACCACGCCGCCGACCCCGCCTCCGAGGATGGCGGGCAGAGCGGGAAGCATCTCCGGCCGCGGCGGGCGACCGGCGCGGACCTGGGTCTCGACGAAGGTGACGTTGGCGTACTCGACGTCGATCAGCACCTGACCGGAGCCGAGAGTCGGATCAGCCACCTCGGTGAGGACGAGGGCCTCGGGCGGGCCCGTCGCGTCCAGAACGACGGCGTGCATGAGGGCATGATCGGCTTCCGGACGCCTGGTTGCCAGGGGTCGTTGGTCCTAGGCCCCGCCGCTCGACGGCCCCCACGCTAGTGCAGCGTTCCGCAAGTCTCTTGATGATCTGACGAGTGGCTGGGCGTGACTGGGCGTGTCCGCCGGTCCAGCTCGTACTGGGCGTACTTGCCGGGCCGGCGGACGCGGTCAGGCGCGTCCAGACGCCGTCAGAGCG
>DASZMD010000186.1:0-6841 GCA_035551955.1 Solirubrobacteraceae bacterium
CCTCGACCCGGCGGGCGGGCTGTGGATCGCGTGGCCGAAGCGGAGCTCGGGGGTGGCCACCGACCTGAGCGAGGGCACGGTGCGCGAGGCCGGTCTCGGCACCGGGCTCGTCGACAACAAGGTGTGCGCCATCGACCACACGTGGTCGGGCCTGCGCTTCGTGGTCCGCCTCGCCGACCGACCCCGCCTCGTTTAGCATCGCGCCCGTGGCCAGCACTCAGGACCCATCACCGCTCTCACCGACGACGATCGCCGAGGTGATCGCGCGCATGGAGGAGATCGACGGCGCGCTCCCACGCAAGGACGGCGTCGCCTACTTCAATCGCCTCTACCTCCAGGTGACCAAGGCGGTACAGGCGGCGACGGTCAACGTGACCTTCGCCGCCCCCGAGTTCACCGAGCGCCTCGATGTCGTCTTCGCGGGCCTTTACTTTGCCGCTGAGATCACCCTCGGCACGGGCGCGACGTGCCCGATCGCCTGGCGGCCGCTGATGCAGGAGCGCGGGAACGACTGCCTGCCGATCCAGTTCGCCATCGCCGGCATGAACGCCCACATCAACCACGACCTGCCGATCGCCGTCGTGCAGACCTGCAAGGAGCTCGGCGTCTCGCCCGGCGACGGCAGCCCTCAGCACGCCGACTACCAGCGCATCAACGGCATCCTCGGAGAGGTCGAGGGCCAGGTCGCCGGCTGGTTCGAGACCGGCGTGATCGCCGACATCGTCGATTGCACACCCAAGGACGTCGACAACGCCATCGCCATGTGGTCGATCGCCGACGCCCGCGACCTCGCCTGGGATCACGCCCAGCTGCTGTGGGACATGCGCCACACGCCGGTTCTCGCCGACGCCTACGGCGACTTCCTCGGTCGCCTGGTCGAGCTTTCCGGGCGCGGGATCCTCGTCTAGAGCGCCCTACCGTCCTCGCCGCAGCCAGTCGGCGAACTCCGACCAGATCCCCGAGACCCGGTACCCCGCCTCGGCCCAGGTGTGGCGGACACCGGCGGCCCACGCCGGATCCCACCCTCGCAAGCGGGCCACCGCGAGCACGGCGCCGGCGGCGCCGAGGAGCCCGCCGAGCACGAGGAGGATGAGGATCGGGGCGGGGAGGCCCGAGTCGGTGGCTGCCGTCGGTGAACCGACGCGCAGCGCGGTGTTCTGACCGAGCGGCGGAGCCGTCGGCGGCACGGGCGTGCCCGCGGGCGTGGTCCCCGTCCTCACTCCCGCGGCAGCGCCGCCGCCCGCGCAGGCGCCGCTCGCCTGCTGCTGGCGCGCCTGCTCGATGGCGGTGACGAAATCCTGGTCGTATTGCCGCAGGTCGTTGGGGACCGCGCTCTGGGCGCCGGCGAGAACGCTCGGCGAGAACTGGCATGGCGTGATCGCGTGGCTCACGGCATAGGCCTGCGAGACGATCGCGAACGGGTTCGCCGCCGAGGCCTGGGGGCCGGTCGAACCCGCGCCGCGCCCCGCGGTCGAGACGCTACGGCTGGTAAAGACCGTGCCATTGGCCGAGCGCCAGGCAATCCGGATCGATCCCGGGCCCGGTGGGGGGAGGCGGGCGGCGAAGTAGCGGTAGATCGCACTCGCGGGGACGGTCACGGTGGCGATCGTCGCGAAGCCGCGGCGATGGGCGGGTCGCCACTGGATCTGGGCGTGCTGGTCGCGCGACCGGGGGGCGAGGCGGAGCTGGCCCCAGATGAAGAGCTTCGAGCCGGCCTGCGGGTGGGGGTTGGGGATCCAGATCGGCAGGGCGTAAGCGGCCAGGGCGGGCTTGCCGTGGCCGGTCAGGGGGGTGCCGGGGCCGTAGATGAGCCCGGTCTGGAAGCTCGACCAGTAGTTGCGCGAGCTTGGCGGGAAGCTGGTGACGGGCCCGGCGTCGTAGAGGAGGAACTGGGCCATGGTGCGCACGCGGGGGTCGCGCCACGCCATGTAGTCGGCCTCGTTGAGGTAGGTCGCCTGCTGCGCCGGGGAGACGGGCTGGTAGGGGTCCGGAGGGTTCGTCTGGTATCCGTACTCGGTCAGGTAGATGGGGATCTTCCGCTCCACCCCGTAGGTGGCGAAGATGCGGTCGAGCCCTCGCTCGAGCCGCCCGAGGTTGGCCAGGGGAACGTAGTTGGCGACCGGAGAGCTGACGTTGGGGGCGAAGAAGAAGAAGTAGGGGTGATGGGCGAACCCGGTGGCGTGGAACAGGCCCGGGTTTTCCGATACGAAGGCGCCGGCGCTGCCGTTCCGGGGACACCCGACCGCGGACGCCGCGCGGCCCGAGAGGCGCCGGTAGCGGGCGTTCACGCAGTACAGCGCGCGCAGGAAGACCATCGGCGTGACCGCGTCCTCGGCGCCGGTGGCGCTCACGTAGCGCTGGGGACTGGTGCCCGGGACCGGCTTGATCGAGCCCTCGGGCGCGGTCTCGCCGACGAGGATGGTGTCACTGCTCAGGGTGTGCCCGGTGGCCGTGAGCGCCCTGACCGAGCTGGCCACGAGCTGGCGGTAGAGCGCCGGTGCGGCGGGGACGCGGCGGAGCCCGGCGCTGCGCCATTGCGGTGCGAGCCACCCGGGCTGATTGGGCTCGTTCCAGATCGACCAGTAATCGACGCGGGGGAGGGCTCTGGTCGCTCCCGGCGGGATGTAGCTGCCGCTGTAGCGGGTCCCGACGGCATCGACGAACTTGCCGAAGGCGTCCGCCGAGGGCTCGTAGTCGCCAGGGGTCGCCCCGGACTGCTGCGAGGCCGGCGTCAGCTTGGTGGCCCATAGGGGCCCCGGCCCAGTGAGGTTGAAGTCGACGCCGATCCCGCGCGCCCGGGCCAGCTCGACGATCCGGTCGTAGCGACTCCACGCTCCCGACGGGTAGGCGGCCGGCTTGGTTGCGTCGAATCCCGCCGGCTCCGTGGTCGCAGTGGGGCCGGGAGCGATGTACGCCCACTCGATGGTCAGGCGGATACGGTTCACCCCGAGCCCCTTGAGCACGTCGAGCGTCCGCGCCACGGTGGGCCCGTCGCCGTAGAGCAGGTGGTCGTCGTCCTGGAAGATCGACTGCGGACCGTGTGCGGGGGGTGAGGCGCCGCCGGACACCAGCACCATCACCAGCACGATGACGGCGACGGTGGCGGCGGCCAGGGCGGCGGCGCGAAGCGGTAGGCGGTTCATCATCGCGGGACGTGGGGCAGCGAAGCGCCCGGGCTCGATCAGGATAGGCGGCCGAGGCCGGGGGGCGGCCCGCTGGCGTCCAGTCCTCCCGCCACCCGGCGCTCGCCGCTACGGTCTAGCTCGCGTGAGCACCGATTCCAGGCAAGCGCAGGACGAGGAGCACCGGGACCCGAGCGCCGCCCCGTCGCCCGCGTGGATGCTCCGCGCCGTCGTCTTCGTGGTCGGGGCGGCGAGCCTTGGCGCGGAGATCGCCGCCGCCCGCCTGCTGGCGCCGTATTTCGGTGCCTCCACCATCATCTGGGCGAACACCATCGCCACCGTCCTGATCGCCCTCTCGGCCGGGTATGCGGTGGGGGGCCGCCTCGCCGACCGGCGCCGCGACCTCGGCGGCCTGTGCGCGGTCGTGCTCGTCGCCTCGGTGCTCCTCGCCCTCGTGCCGCTGCTCGCCGACCCGTTCCTCAAGCTCTCCGTCAAGGCCCTCGGCGGTCTGTCGGTCGGCGGCTTCCTCGGATCGCTGGTGGGCGTGCTCGTGCTCGTCGCCGTCCCCGTCATGCTCCTGGGGACGGTCGCACCCTACGCGAACCGGCTGGCGTTGGGGAGCGTCACCGAGACGGGCACGGTGACCGGGCGCCTGTATGCGATCTCGACGGCGGGATCGCTGGTGGGGACTTTTCTCGCCGCGCTCCTCTTCATCCCCCTGATCGGGACCCACCGGACGTTCCTGGCCTTCGCGCTCGCGCTCGCGCTGGTTGCGGCGCCCGGGCTCTCCTCGCGCTGGTTCCTCCTCGTGCCGCTGGTGATCGCGGCGATGTTCGCGCTTCAGCCGCCGGCGATCGGGGCCGACGTGCCCGGCGGGCGGGTGATCTTCGAGACCGAGACTCCGTACCAGTACGCGCGGGTGGTGCAGTTTCGCAGCGGGGAGAGGTGGCTGCAGCTCAACGAGGGGGTGGCGATCCACTCGCTGTACCGACCCGGGAGCTACCTGACCGGCGGGTACTGGGACGACTTCCTTGCGCTTCCCTTCGCCGACCGTCTCGGAACCCCGAGCCGGATCGCCATCCTCGGCGACGCCGCGGGAACGGTCGCCCGTGCCTACGGTCATTACTTCCCGCACACGCGAGTCGATGCAGTCGAGCTCGACGGCGAGCTGACCACGATCGGCCGGCGCTACTTTGCCCTGAGCGGGCCGCGGCTGCATCTTTACACCGCGGACGCGCGGCCCTGGCTGGCCGCGACCACGGCGCGCTATGACGCGATCTTCCTCGACGCCTACCGCCAGCCCTACATTCCCTTCTACCTGGTGACCAAGGAGTTCTTCGCCTCGGCGCGCGCCCACCTGCGGCCGGGGGGCGAGTTGATAATCAACGTCGGTCATCTCCCCAACTCGGGGTCGCTCGAGCAGGTCGTCACCGCCACGCTGCGCGCCGTGTTTCCCGACGTCGCGCGCGACCGCTTCAGCGCCACCAACTCGCTCGTCATCGCCAGTACCGAAGCGCTGTCGAGCTCGCGCCTGGCCGCGGCCGCCGCCACGCTGCCCCCCGATCTCCGCGGACTCGCGGCCGTGGTCGCCGCTCGCCTCGGGCCCGGTCTGCGCGGTGGGAGCGTGTACACCGACGACCGGGCGCCGGTCGAGTGGCTGACCGATCTCTCGATCCTGCGCTACGCGGCCGGGTCGCGCTGACGGCCGCCGGCTACTTGGAGACCTTCTCTCCGGCGGCCGAGACGGCCCACCACAGGCCGCCGAACTGATTGACGCCCTCGCCCGTGGTCTGCCCCGCGTGGGTGTCGCCGACGAAGGTGTAGAGCGGATGGCCGTTGTAGGTCACCTGCTCCGCGCCACCCACGCGGGCGATGGTGCCGAGCTTGGACTGAGACGTGCCTTGGCCGGCCACCGGGGTGCCCGTCGTGAGGAGCGGCGGCCACACGCCGGCGCAGGCGCCCGCGCACGCGCTCTTACCCGGGGGGTCCTTGGCGAACAGGTACAGCGTGGCGCCCTTGGAGCCGATGAGCACGCCTCCGAGCTTGGTCTCGTTGATCGAGACGATTGAGCCCTTCGGCTTCGGGGCGGTGGAGTGGCCCGCGCCCTTCTTCGGGTGGGTCGCCGGCTGCTTGTACGCCGCCGAGGGCTTTCCCTTCTTTTCGGCGACGGCGCCCTTGGCCTGCTGCCGCGCGGCCGGGGCAGGCTTGGCGCGGGCGGCGGCGGCGGCCGGGCGGGCGCGGCGCCGAGCACCGGCCGGGCGCTTGGCCTGCTCCGGGGTCGCGCTCTTGGTCGTCGTCGGCGTCGGCGTGGACGCGGCGGTCCCCGTGGCCGTGCCGGTCGCGTGGGTTGCGGGCTTCGAGGAGCCGCATCCCGACGCAACCACGCCCACGGCGAGGGCGGCGAGGAGTGCTCGGAGGGCCTGTCGCTTGTTCATGGCGTGCATTGTCTCTCGGGAGGCGTTCTAGCAAGCCTGAGCCGCCCGACGCCGCCGAGCGGCGGAGTGACGGGCGGGGCGAACCGCCTTCCGCGGCGCCGGCGGGGAAGGGTCTCCTCAGCCGACGGCGTGGCGCCAGCGCTCCTGTCGTTCCCGCACCCCGCACGGCGATTCGCTGTGCCAGCGCTGGGTCCTCGAGCGCGTCGTATCGTAGGAGAGCAGATCGCAGGGCTCGCGGGCACAGCGACGCAGCCGGGCCGGATCGAGGCGCCCGAACTCGGCCACGACCTGACAGGCCAGCTCGACGACCGCGGTAGCCGCGTGCCAGCGGACGTCCGCGGTCAAGGTGCCGTCGGGGCCGACGCGCAGCGTCTGAGACGCTGTGGCCTGCCCGGCGAGCCGGTTCAGGGTGCTGACGGGAGGCGGACGCCGGTTGCTCACGAGCGCTTCGGCGATCGCTTGGGTCTCGGCGGCGAGCGCCCGCAGGTCATCGACCTCGTACCTGCCGAGCCGATGCTCGAGCCCGAGCGGCTCGAGCAGCGCCACGGCGTCGGAATGGGAGCCAAACGGATCCGCCGTGATTCTCGCGCGGGCGCCGACGGAGAGCCGCGGGCGTGTCGCGTTCGACAGCGTAATCAGCGCGGGCACCGGCTGACGTTGCGGGGCTTTGGTCGTCGTCTCGGCAGGCACCCGGTCATCCATCGGTAGCAGTGGTGGCTCGCGCCGGGGGAGCGGCCCGGCGTGACTGCTCAGCCGCTGCCTGGGCTGCTCGGGGCCGCCGCGCGCAGCGCGTGGCGAGGACCGAGCCGACCAGCTAACGGTCTTTAAACAAAATAGTCCGTTGTTGGCTCGTTGGCAACGTTGTTGCCGTCGTCGGGGTGGGCGACTACTACTGAAACCTCTCCCGACCGACCTACCCCCGCGTGAGCGTCACTCGCCGCAGCGCCAGCTTGCTGGAACCGGTGATGAGCACCGCGCGCGTAGAGACTCGCTTGTGGTGCTTGAGGGTGCTGCGGCCCAGGCTTGTCAGTTGCACCCGGACGGGCGCGGAGCTTCGGTTCGGCCGCGAGACGGTGCCGCTGGCGAGGGTGCGTGAGGCGCCGCCGAGCAGGACCAGCTTTCCGTGGCAGCCAGTGGTCGCCGCGCAGCGCAGCGCGATGGTGGCGGCGTGCAGCTTTCGGTCTGCGCGGGCGACCGAGGCGAGGGTGATCGTCGTCGGCGCCGTCGTCGGCGCTACGCAGCCGCCGCTGTGCCCGGTGAGGTACGCGGCGGCGACGGTCCCGT
>DASZMD010000187.1:0-23191 GCA_035551955.1 Solirubrobacteraceae bacterium
CCGCCCCCCTCACAGCCCGTACGTCTTCGCGATGATGTCGCGCTGGATCTCGCTCGTGCCGCCGTAGATGGTGGCCGGGAGGGCGACGCGGACGTGGTGCTGCATGTCGTACTCGTTCGCGTAGCCGTACCCACCCATCATCTGCATGCCCTCCAGGGCCATGCGCTTGGCCGTCTCGGTGGCCTTGAGCTTGGCCATCGACGCCTCGCGCGGGAGCAGGCGCCCCGGCTCGGCGTCGGTCTTGGCGGCCACGTCGTAGACGAGCAGGCGGGCCGTCTCGATTTCACACGCCAGGTCGGCCAGGCGGTGGCGGAGGGCCTGGAAGGTCCCGATCGGGCGGCCGAACTGCTTGCGTTCCTTGACGTAGGCGAGCGCGTCCTCGAAGGCCCGCTGGGCGACCCCGAGGAGCTGGGCGGCGATGATCAGCCGCTCGTGGTTGAGGCCGGCCATGAGCTGCATCCACGCGCGGTCCTGCTCGCCCAGGAGCCGATCGGCCGGGACCCGGCAGTCGGTGAAGAAGACGTCGTTGACCTCGCGGCCTCCCATCGTGTCGATGCCGCGGACCTCGAGCCCGGCGACGCCGGTGGGCACGGAGATCATCGAGAGCCCGTCGTGCTTGTCCGATTCGCGCGTCGTCCGGCACACGAGGAGGATGTGCTCCGCCTTGTGGGCGCCGGTGATCCATGTCTTCTGCCCGTTGATCACGTACTCGCCGTTTTCGCGCTCGGCCCGGCACACCATGCTGGCGACATCCGAGCCCGAGTCGGGCTCTGACATGGCGATCGCCTCGACGGCACCGGCGGCGATCCCCCCGAGGATCTCGTGCTTCTGCTCCTCGCTCCCGAAGCGCTGGTAGGCGCCCGCGGTGATCATGCTCACGCTGTAGAAGCCCATCGGGATCAGGCCGCGCGCGAACTCCTCGCACAGCAGGCACATATCGACGGCGCCACCCCCCGAGCCACCGTATTCCTCGGGGATCGACGCCCCGAGCCAGCCCAGCGAAGCGATCCGCTCGTACAGCTCCTGGTTGTGGGGGTCGTTGCCGCCGTCGGTGAGCGCGTCGCGCTGCTCGCGGGTTCCGCACTCGCGCCGCGCGAAGTCGCGGATCGCCTCGACGAAGGCGCGCTGCTCGTCGGTCCGGTCGGTCATCGCGGCGTACGATAGCCGCGCGGTGACGCTGTTCCCCTCAGAGCGCGAGGCCCGGTCGCTGATCCTCGGTCCCGACTCGGTCGCGTGGCGCTCGGTCAGCGACAGCCGTCTCTACCTCGCCTTGCTCTATCCCCTGCTCCTCCAGGTGGCCCACCCGACGGTGGGGGCGGGCGTGCGGGATTTCTCGGACTTCGAGCAGCGGCCCTGGAACCGCCTCATGCGCACGATCGACTACGTCAACCTGCTCGTCTACGGCGGGCCTGAGGCGATCGAGGCGGGGCGCCGCCTGCGCGCGCTGCACAAGGGCTTCCGCGGCAGCCGCGAGGACGGCCGGCGCTACTACGCGCTCGAGCCCGACGCCTACGCCTGGGTGCACGCCACCCTGATCGACGTCTACGTGACCGCGCACGCCCGCTTCGGCCGCCCCATGAGCGGTGACGAGCGCGAGCGGTTCTACCGCGAGTACCGAGGTCTGGGTCGGCTCCTCGGCGTGCGCGAAGCTGACCTCCCGCCCGATTGGGCTGGGTTCCGCACCTACTTCGATGGCGTGCTCGAGCACCGCCTGACCCACACGGGATCGGTCGATCGCGTGCTCGCGTCGGTGCGCGGTCCGATCCCGGCGCCGCTCCCGGTGCCCGGCCCGCTGTGGCCCCTGGTCCGCATCCCGGCCCGGCGCGCGCTCCTCGTCGCCGGGCTCGGCCTGCTGCCGTCCGGGCTCCGCGAGCGCTTCGGCGTGCGCTGGTCCCTGCGCGACGAGGCGGAGTTTCGCTCCATGGGCGCCGCCTCCCGCGCCCTCACCCCGCTGATGCCGGCGGCCCTGCGCGTCACCGGCCCCGCCCAGCTCCGGTGGCGCCGGGAGGCCATCGCCGCCGGACCGCTCAGCGCCGAGTGGTCCGGCAAACTGCGCCCCACCCATGCCCCGAATCCGAAGCGCTGACCCGCGCCGCGACGCCGCCGCCATCGCCGCCATCTACGCCGACTACGTGCGCGACACGGCGATCACCTTCGAGACCGTTCCCCCCACCGCCGAGGAGTTCGCCGCGCGCATCGAGCGCACCCAGGAGACGCACCCGTGGCTCGTGGCCGCACCCGACGAAGCCGACGGCCGGGTCGTCGGCTTCGCCTACGGATGCCCGCATCGCGATCGCGCCGCCTACCGCTGGGCAGCCGACGTGAGCATCTACCTCGAGCCCGCGAGCCGTCGCCGGGGAATCGGGCGCGCCCTGTACCAGGCCCTGTTCGACCGCCTCCGAGACCAGCGCCTGCTCATCGCCGTCGCCGGGATCACCCTCCCCAACGACGCCAGCGTCGCCATCCACGAATCCTTCGGCTTCGTCCTCGTCGGCGTCTACCGGAAGATCGGCTACAAGTCGGGCGCCTGGCGCGACGTCGGCTGGTGGCAGCTCGAGCTCGCCGCGCCCGCCCGCGAGCCCCCGCCCGAACCCACGCCCCCGCCCGAGCCCTAACCCCGTGCGCGCCCTCGTCCAGCGCGTCGCCCGGGCTTCGGTCTCGGTCGACGGCGAGCAGGTGGCGGCGATCGGCGCCGGGCTGCTCGTGCTCCTCGGAGTCACCACCGCCGACACCGAGGCCGACGCCGACCGCCTCGCCGACAAGGTCCGCGCGCTGCGCATCTTCCCCGACGCCGGCGGCCGCATGAATGAGCCGCTGGGGGACCGCGAGGTCCTGTGTGTGAGCCAGTTCACCCTCTACGGCGATGTCCGGCGCGGTAACCGCCCGAGCTACATCGCGGCCGCCCCGCCCGACCAGGCCGAGCCCCTGTACGAGCGCTTCTGCGCCCGGCTAGGAGCACAACACGGGGTCTTCGGAGCCCACATGGCCGTCGAGCTCGTCAACGACGGGCCCGTGACCCTGCTCCTGGAAATGCCATGAAGCGCCAGTACGTGAAGCTCTGCGACCTCCCCGACTTCGATGACCCCGAGCTGCTCGCGGCCGTGCGCGACATCCTCCCCGAGCGCGACCCCAGGACCCACATCGAGCGCAAGGTGTGGGAGTTCGCCATGCTCGCGATGTTCCTCGAGGAGCTCGACCTCCTCACCGAGGACACCGAGGCGCTCTCGGTCGGGGCGGGCGACGAGCGAATCGCCTTCTGGCTCGCCAACCGCATCGGCCGGGTGGTGGCCAGCGACGTCTACGGGGAGGGCGCCTTCTCGGGCAACGAGGCCGACCCGTCGATGCTCGAGGACCCGCGTGCCCACGCCCCCTTCCCCTATCGCGAAGACCATCTCGAGGTCCTGTGGATGGACGCTCGCGAGCTGAAGTTCCCCACCGACTCGTTCGACGTCGTCTTCACCCTCTCCTCGATCGAGCACTTCGGCTCTCCCGCCGACATCGCCAAGAGCGCGAGTGAGATCGGACGCGTGCTCAAGCCGGGCGGCCACGCGGTCATCGTGACCGAGTGCCTCGTCCGCCACCATCCGCTCGACACCGCCACCGCGGAGGTCGCCAAGCGCATCCTCAGCCTGAACCGCAGGATGCCGGGCGCCAGGCCCGGCCGGCGCGTCGCCCTCGCCGACATGTTCACCCCGCGCGAGCTCATCAGGCACATCGTCCGCCCCTCGGGCCTGAACCTGATGCAGCCCCTCGACACCGCCATCTCTCCGCAATCATGGGACAACCTGACCGTCTGCTCGCCCGACGGGCGCCTGCTCCCGAAAACGGGCGAGAAGTACCCGATGGTGCTCATGCAGCTCAGGCGCTCGGTCTTCACCTCGGTCTGCCTGATCCTGGAAAAGCCGCGCGCGCAGCGATAATCCCCTCGATGCTCAGCTACCGCTACCTGTTCTCGCAGCTGGTCCGGCGCGAGCTGCGCCAGAAGTACAAGGGCTCGGCGCTCGGGGTGCTGTGGTACCTGGTCAACCCGCTCGTGCTCATGGGCGCCTACACGCTGATGTTCGGCTTCGTGCTCAACGTCCAGGGCTCCCAGCGACCGCATCCATACCCGATCTTTCTCATGATCGGGATTGTTGTGTGGACCTTCTTCGCGCAGTCGCTGCTCGCGGCCGCCCCGTCCCTCATCGAGCAGGGCGGCCTCGTGCGCAAGGCGCGCTTCCCCCGCGAGGTCATCCCCGGCTCGGCGGTCATGGTCCAGTTCATCACCTTCGCCGCCCTGCTCGTCCTCCTCACCCCGATCGCGCTGGCCCTGTGCGGCTCGCTCAGCCCTTCGCTCCTCCTCCTCCCGGTGCTCGTCCTCCTCCTCTTCGCCTTCACCCTCGGATGCGCGCTCATCGTCGCCGTCCTCCACGCCTACTTCCGTGACATCGCCCCCATCGTCGCCGCCGCGCTCCTCCCCTGGTTCTTCATCACCCCCATCTTCTTCGTCGCCAGCCAGCTCCAGCCCGTGCAGAGCCATCCTTTCCTGGGGACGCTGCTCGACTGGGTCAACCCGATCGCCCCCTTCATGCTCGCGATCCGCTCCGTCCTCTTCTACGGGCGGGTACCCGAGCTCGGGCAGGTCATCTACACGGTTGTGGCCGCGGCGGTCGTGCTCACCCTCGGGCGCGCGGTCTTCGCCCGCATGCAGGGCGAGCTGGCGGTCATCGTATGAGCCTGCGCCCGGGCGAGATCGTCCTGCGCGACGCCACGCGCTCGTTCTCCATCCGCGCCGACCAGGCCCGGACGTTCAAGGGCCTCCTGCTCGGTTCGCGGGCCGACGGCCCGCCCCCCGTCCCCGCCCTCAGAGCGGTCTCCCTGCACATCGAGCCCGGCGAGACGGTGGGGATGGTCGGCCGCAATGGCGCGGGCAAGACCTCGACGCTGCGCGTGCTCGCGGGCATCGTCCCGCTCCAGTCCGGCGAGGCGGCCTCGGGCGGGCGGATGGTGTCGCTGCTCGAGCTCGGCTCGGGCTTCAGCCGCGACTTCTCGGGCCGGGAGAACATCTACCTCCAGGGCGCCCTCTACGGCTTCACCAAGCCACAGATCGACGAGCGGATCGAACGCATCGTCGCCTTCTCCGAGCTCGGGCACTTCATCGAGGTCCCGGTCAAGACCTACTCGGCGGGGATGTTCCTGCGCCTCGGCTTCTCGATCGCCGCCTTCCTCGACGCCGACGTGCTCCTCATCGACGAGATCCTCGCCGTCGGCGACGAGGCCTTCCAGCGCAAGTGCCTGCGGCGGATCTCCGAGCAGATCGCGGGCGGGACCACGGTCGTGCTCGTCTCCCATGACGCCCGGGCAATCGAGCGCGTGTGTGAGCGAGTGGTCGTGCTCGACGGCGGCCGCGTCGTCTTCGACGGCCCGACGGCCGAGGGGCTCCTCCACTATCACCGCCTGATGGGCACCGAGCACGGCGGCGGGGAGTCGGTCCGCTCGGGGGCGGCGCGCGAGATCGAGGTCGCCGACGTCGAGCTCCGCGACGGCTCCGGGCGCGCGAGCACGGTGTTCCGGACCGGATCGACCATGCAGATCGCCGTCGCCCTGCGCAAGCGAGCGCCCGTGCCCGAGCCCGAGCTCGCGCTCGAGATCCGCGCCGGGGACGGAAGCAGGGTGTTCTCGACAACCACGGAGCTCAAGCCGAGAGCCGAGGCGCGCCTCGTCTTCGAGATCCCCGCCCTCGCCCTCCTCGGCGGCGACTACGACGTCTCGCTCGCCGCCGGCCCCGCCGGTGTCGACCCCGCCCTCGACCGCACCGTGGGCTTCTCGGTGGCGGCCGAGCCCGGCGCCGAGGGGATCGTCGACCTCCGCGGCAGCTGGCGCAATCTCGAGCCCGCGCGGGTGGGGCCGTGACCGACCCCGAGCACGCGCTCGAGCAGGCCCGCGGCGCGGCGGCGAACATGCGCACCCACGGCGCCTACGCGGCCGGGGCCGGGGACACGGCCTCGCTCGCTGAAGGCCCGGCGCCGACTACGCTCGAGAACCTCTTCGAGTGGGCGATGATCGATCCCGACCTGCGCGAGGTCCGCTCGACGCGTCGCCTCGGCGCGCCCGTGACCCTGCTCAAGCGCGGGCTTGTGCGCCTCCTCAACCAGTACCACGCCGAGCTCATCTCCCAGCAGACGCGCTTCAACGTCCACGTCCTCGGTCACGTCCGCCGGCTCGAGACGCGGATCGACGAGCTCGAGCGGCGCGAGCGAGAACGCGAACGCGAACGCGGCGAATGAGGATCCACCAGCTCCTTTCGGGCGCCGGGCCTCATGACGCCATCACCAGCGAGGCGATCAGCTTCCGCGCGCGCTTTCGCCAATGGCAGTGGGGCGGCAAGGACTACGCCGTGCACGTGGCGCCGGGCCTGAACGGGCACATCCGCATGCTCAAGCGCTTCAAGCCCCAGCCCGATGACGTCCTCCTCCTCCACCACTCCGCCGGGGCGCCCCGCCTGCGCGAGCTCCTCGCCCTCCCCAACCGCAAGCTCCTCCTCTACCACAACGTCACCCCTGCCCCCTGGTTCTGGGAGCACGCCCCCAACGTGGCGGTGCAGTGCGCCGTCGGCCGGGAGCAGCTCCCGGCCCTCGTCCGCGCCGTCGACGTCGCCGCCGCCGATTCGGCCTTCAATGCCGCCGAGCTCGAGGCCGCGGGCGCGACCCGCACCGCGGTCATCCCCCTGCTCGTCGACTACGGCCGCCTCGGCGCGCCCACGACGAGCGCGCCCACCGGGCCCCCCACCGTCCTCTTCGTCGGCCGCCTCTCCCCCCACAAGCACCAGGACGAGGTGATCAGGGCGTTCGCGCTCTACCGCCGCCACCGCGCCCCCGACGCACGCCTCATCCTCGTCGGCGACCCCATCTCCTCGCGCTACCTGGATTTCCTGCGCGGCCTGGCCGAGTCGCTCGCTCCCGGGGCGGTGTCGATCGAGAGCGGCCTCTCCAACGAGGAGCTCGGCGATCGCTACCGCGCCGCCCACGTCTTCCTGTGCCTGTCCGCCCACGAGGGCTTCTGCATCCCCATCCTCGAGGCGTTCTCCCAGGGGGTGCCGGTGATCGCCAGGCCGGCGGGGGCGATCCCCGAGACTACCGGCGACGGCGCGATCCTCGTCGAGGATCCCGACCTCGCCGTCGTCGCCGAGCTCCTGCACCTCGCCGTCACCGACGCGGAGCTCCGAGCCGAGCTCCGCCGCCGCGGCGAGGCGCGCGTCGCGCTCCACTCGCCTGACCGCGTGGCCGAGCGGCTGCGCGCGGCGGTTCAGGCCGTTACCCGAGGGTGATGTTCGTCAGGTCGTAGATCAGCGGGCGCCGGGACACGTCGGGCACGCGGGGATTCGGCGCCATCTTCCAGACCTCGAACTGCCGGTTGGCGAGCACTGGACCTCCGACCACGTACTTGGAGGGCGGAGGGTTGATGCGCATGGCGATCACGTAATCGGCCTTGTAGCCCACCGGGGGGTGGGGGAAGATGCCGACGAGCGGAAACGGCGCCGAGAGCGGGTGGTCGACGAACATGTACGACGCCCACAGCTGCCAGCCGCTCGGATAGATGTCGACCAGGACGCTCGACCCGCGCGGCAGCTCGCGATTCCAGCTGCGGAGCTGGAGGACGTACTTGTTGGCCTGGGGATAGGTGTTGCCGATCTCGCGCCCCGCGCCGATGGGGATGACGATCAGCGCGACCACGATCCCCGCCACTCCGACGAGCGCGCCACGCCACGCTTTCGACGTGGCGAGCCAGCCCAGACCGACCAGGGCGAGCATGAGCACGTAGGGCCCGAGGAAGGCGAGATCCTTGAAGTAGAAGAGCTGGCCGTCGAATCGCTCCCGGAAGTAGACGCCGATCAGGGCGGTGATGACGACCATCGCCCCCAGCGGCCAGCGCACCTGCGGGCGCAAGCGCGTGAGCCCCACGGCGGCGAGCAGGCACACGAGCCCGAGCCCGACGAAGTCGACGAGCGCCGATCCCGGCATCCCCACGAACTCGGGGAAGGGCAGGAAGGGCAGCGCCGACCCGGACCATCCCACCAGGCTGCCCCACGGCGCCACCACCTGGAGGGCGGTCCACGTCTTCTCGACGAAGCCGCGGCCGAGCACGAAGACCACGGGCACGGCAATGGCCACGATCGGGATCCACAGCAGCGAGCGCGCCCCCGGGCGCGGCAGCTCGAGCCCCGAGATCCACCCCACCGGCCGCCCCTCGGCGCGCCGGCGGCGCCAGATCACCACCGCGCAGACGACGAGGAAGACCGCCGGAAAGGGGATGACGAGCGGGTACGCAAGCAGGCACAGCACCGCGAAGAGGAGGAAGAGGACGGCGCCCCGACGGTCGGGCGCGTTCAGATAGCGCCAGCCGAAGAGGAGCATGAAGGGCAGGGTGAACTGTCCCCAGAGCTCGTTGTAGTAGGGGTGCATGTCCACGTACATGGCGATGCGGTCGAGCGGCACCACCAAAAGCACGAGCAGGGCGAGCCACAGCGGCGTGCGCAACACGTAGCGGGCGAAGAGGAAGAAGCCGAGCGCGGCAAGCGCGAGGATGAGTGAGGCGACGGTCGCGAAGGACTGGATCGGGTCCTGGCCCGCGAGCTTGGAGATCCCCGCCAGGGCGTAGTAGATCGGGTACTTGGAGCGCCACTCGAGGGGAATGCTGGGAATCGGGAGATCGGTGCGCGTCGCCGTCGGGGGCGCGTGCTCGAGGAGGACGGCGGTGCCGACGGCGAGGATGGCGTCGCCGTTCTGGCCGGGGACGGTTGCGTATCCGGAGCGGAAGATCGGCAGCAGGGCGATCAGGGCGACTATCCCGGCGAGCGCGAGCGCCAGCCCCACGCGCACCACCCACGGGGTACGGCGGGGTCCGGCCGGGGCGGGGGCCGGAGCCGGGCGGCCGAGCCGCCGTGGCAGCACCCGCACGGTGGCGATGGCCGCGACCCCGGTGACCGCCGCCAGCGACACCGCGAGCGGGACGTGCAGGAGCCCGAGGGCGGCGAGCGCCAGGCTCGAGACCGTGGCCCCGAGCGGGAGCACGAACAGGGCCCGGTGCTCGCTCAGCTCACCGCGGACGAGCGCGCGGGCCACCGGATACCCGCACAGGGCGAAGAAGGCGACCCCGACCACGGCGGTGCGCAGAACGGCGGGCACGGCCGCGACGCCGACGACGCCGGTCCTGATCGCCAGCACGAGCGCGATCGCCGACGCCCCCGCAAACCCCAGCGCGCCGAGGAGACGAGGATCGGCGCCCTGCAGGCGCGCGAGCGGCGCGTCTCGGTCTAGGGCCGAGCGGCCGGGCCCGGGCCGGGGCCCGGGCTCCGGCGGCGATGCGCTTCGCTCGCCACCCGGGTGAGAAAGATCGGGTTCCCCAGCAGGTACCGTCGCCACATCCGCTGAGGCTCGATCGCTAGTCGGAAGATCCATTCAAAGCCATTGTCAGCCAACCACCGGGGAGCGCGCGGCATGTGGCCCGAGACGTAGTCGAACAACGCGCCGACGGTCCACACCACGGCGCCGTCGAGACGGTCAGCGTACCGATCGACCCACAGCTCCTGCTTCGGCGTGCCCATGCCCACGAGGACGATGCTGGGCCCGTAGGCGTTGATGTCCTCGATCACCCGCTCGTTGTGGGCCGAGTCGAGCTCGAAGAAGCCGTGGTGGGCGCCGACCACGTCGAGCTTCGGGTACCAGCGCCGCAGGCGCGCGGCCGCCTCACGGGCCACCGGGGGCTCGGAGCCGAGGAGATAGAGCGGCTGCCCGGAGAGCTCGCACAGGGTGGCCAGGCCCCAGATCCAGTCCGCGCCCGTCATCCGATGGGGGATGGGATGGTGCAGGAAGCGGGCCGCCAGCCGCACGCCGTAGCCGTCGCAGTACACGAGGTCGGCCCGGCGCAGCGCGTCCCCCAGCCCCGGGGTGGTGCGCGACTGGTTGACCACGTGGGCGTTCACGTACATGACCCGCCGCGTCCGGCCCTCCGTCGCCCAGCCCGAGATCGTGCGCAGGAGCTCGGCCGGCTGTGCGAGGTCGATGGGGATGTCGAAGATGGGCGACGACGGGCGCCCCCGGGCGCCGTTCGGTCCCTCCTCGATCAGGGCATGGTTGGCCGGCACTGCGAGTCGGATCCTACCGCCGGGGCACCCCATCGGCACAATGCACACCCGTGTCCCCGCCGATCGTGGCCATCGACGCCCGCGACGCCTTCGCGCCCGAGCTCCGGGGCTGGGGGCGCTACGAGCTCGAACTCGTGCGCGCCCTGCGTAACGGGGCGGGAGACGGCCTCGATCTCCTCGTCCTCGAGCGCGGGGGGCGCGGCCCGGAGCTCCTCTTCGAGCAGGTCAAGCTGCCGTTCACCCTCCTGCGCACCCATGCGCAGGTGGTCCACGCCCTCAACTGCTGGCTCCCGCTCCTGCGCCCCTGCCCGGGCGTGGTCACGATCCAGGACCTCGCCTTCGAGGACTGGCCCGGAGACTTCCATCCCGTCACCGGCCGCAAGTACCGCACCCTCGTCCCCCTGGCCGCCCGCTCGGCCCAGCGCATCATCTGCCCCTCGGAGTTCACCCGCGACGACGTCTGCACCCGCTACCGCGTCACGGCCGACAAGGTTCGCGTGATCCCGCTCGCCCCCGCCCTCGCCCGCGGTGACCTCGAGCCCCCGCCCGGCCCCTACCTGCTCGGGATCGGCGACCTGCGGGCCAAGAAGAACTTCGGCGTCCTGGTGAGCGCCTTCGTTGCCCTGCGCCGCGAGCAGGGCATCCCCCACCGGCTCATCCTCGCCGGGGTCGATGCCGGGTCGGGTCCCGAGCTGCGCCGGCTCGCCGGCGAGCATCCGCTCGAGCTCACCGGCTACGTGAGCGACGCCCGCCTCGACGCGCTCATCCGCGGCGCCGAGGCGCTCGTGCACCCGAGCCTGTACGAGGGGTTCGGCCTCGTGCTCCTCGAGGCAATGGCCCGCGGCACCCCCGTGGTGGCCGCCCGCGCCACCGCCCTCCCCGAGACCGGCGGCGACGCCGCCACCTATTTCGACGGCGGGGCCGAGGATCTGCGACGCGTCCTCGCCCCGCTCCTCGCCGACGCCGAGACCAGGGCTGACCTGGCCCGACGGGGGCGCGAACGGGCCGCGCTCTTCTCGTGGGAGCGGACGGCGCGCGCGACGGCGGCGGTGTATCACGAGCTGTCCCGCAGTTAGCATGTAGCCGCGATGACCGCCTCTGCCACCGAGGCGGCGCTCGAGGCCGACTGGTTGGAGATCTGTCGCCGCGCCGAGGCCGCCGCTCGTCGCGCGCTGCACAGCTATCCCCTCGGCGACCGGGCACGGGCGACGGGGCGCGGCGAGGGCGGCGACATCGCGCTCGTGATCGACCGCGCGGCCGAGGATGCCATCCTCGCCGAGCTTGAGCTCACCGGGCTCCCCCTCACCGTGGTCTCCGAGGAGCGCGGCCAGGTCGAGCTCGCCGGCGGCGGACCGGTGCACGTGATCGTCGATCCCATCGACGGCTCACGCAACGCCAAGCGCGGCCTCCCCGGGTGGTGCGTGTCGATCGCGGTGGGCGACGGTCCCCGGCTCGGGAACATCCGCTGGGCCTACGTGGGCGACGGCGACCGCGGCGAGGAATGGTGGGCCCGGGCGGGCGAGGGAGCGTTTCACGGCGGCGCGCGCATGCCCGAGCTCGAGCCTGACGCGCCGCTGGAGATGGTCGGCCTCGAGTTCATCCGCCCGCGTCTCGTCGCCGACGTGGCCGACGCGCTGGCGGCCAGCGGCATCGACCGCCTGCGGGCCGTCGGGTCGATCGCCCTCACCCTGTGCTACGTGGCCTGCGGGCGCCTCGACGGGATGGCGGCCCTCGGCGGCTGTCGTTCGGTCGACATCGCCGCGGGCCAGCTCATCCTCCGCGAGGTGGGCGGCGTGCTCGCCTTCCCCGACTCAGGCGACGACGTGGACCAGGCCTCGCTCTCCCTCGACTGGCGCTCGCGCGTGTTCGCCGCCGCGGGACCGGCCGGGCTCGAGCGCCTGTGCAGCCTCGCTTGAGCGGGGGCTCAGCGTCGCAGGCGAGTCGGCGTGCCGGGCCTGGCCAGCCCACCGCCGCGCGAGCGGCGGATGAAGTAGAGGATGACCGAAGAGCACGCCACCGACAGCACCAGTCCGGGCAGGCGATGCGCCCACAGGAGCCACACGACGATGCCGGCGAGCAGGTTGCCCGCCAGGCCCAGGAGGATCGTCTGCGGGATCGTCATCGGATCGCGGCCCGGCAGGGCCAAGCGCGCCAGGGCACCGACGAAGAGGCCGGAGACGGCGAGGAGGATCAGGTAGGCGATCAGGCTCATGACCGGAGGATAGTTCCCCGCCGTGAGAAGCACATAAGTCCATAGCATCGCGACCGTGGAGCCCCGCACGGACATCCTCCTCATCAGCAGCGACCGGGCCGCCGAGGTCCGGTACGCGCTGCCGCTGGCGCTTGCCCAGCCAAACGCGCGCGTCACTGTGATCGACAATGCCTGCACCGACGAGACCGCCTCGCTGGCCGCCGATGCCGGCGCGCACGTGCTCCGGCTCGAGCGGCGCCAGAGCTGGTGCGCCGCCAACAACGCCGCCATCGCCGCCACCGAGGCCGACGAGGTGCTCCTCCTCAACGCCGACTGCTTTCTCGCTCCCGATTTCCTCGAGCGCATGCGCCCCCGCCTGTGGGAGCCCGAGATCGGATCGGTCGCGCCCAAGCTCATCCGCGCCGCCGGACCCGGCGAATCTCTGAACGAGATCGACACGGCGGGCCTGATCCTCGACCGGCGGCGCAAGAACAACCTCATCGGCCACGGCGCCCCCGCGCACAGCTACAGCACCCCGGGGCTGTGCTTCGGTGCCGACGGCGCCGCTGCCCTGTTCCGCCGCGAAACGCTGAACGACTGCGCGATCGACGGGCGCCCGCTCGACGAGGACTTCGAGAAGTACGCCTCGGACGTCGACCTCGCCTGGCGGGCGCAGCTGCTCGGCTGGCGGTGCGCCTACGAGCCGAGCGCCACCGCGCTCCACATCCGCACCTACAGCCCCTCGACCCGCGCCCAGGTGAGCGCCGGCGAGCGCCGCCAGCAGTTCCGCAACCGCTACCTGATGATGCTCAAGAACGACACGGGGCGGGGATTGGCTCGCGACGGCGCCCTCGTCGCCGGCTACGAGGTACTCGCCCTCGGGCACGTGCTCGTGCGCGAGCGCGAGCTCCTCGGCGGCTACCGCGAGGCGGCCAGGCTCGCCCGCCGCGCGCTCACGCAGCGTCGGTCCGTCCAGGCCCGGCGGCGGATAAAAGGGCCGCCCTTCGGCCTGCGCCCCCCGGCCTAGGCTCCGTTGCCGTGCCGGCGCCGCTTGGCCCCGCGCCACATCGTGGGCGCCCCGGCGGCGTCCTCGTACACCTGCCAGGTCGCGTGCGCCGCCTCGCGCCACGTCCACGGCGGCGGGGCGGGCGCCGGGCGCTCGGCCGACTCGGCGGCGGCGATGAGGGCGCCGAGATCGTCGACCTCGACGAAGGTGGCGCGGCCATCGAGCACCTCGTGGAGGGCGGGGACGTCGCAGGCGACCACCGGGGTGCCGCACGCGAGCGCCTCGACCGGGGGCAGGCCGAACCCCTCGTCGTCGCTGGGGAACACGAGCGCATGAGCCCCCGTGTAGATGGCCGCCAGCTCGTCGTCGCTGACCCCGCCCGTGAGGGTGACGTCGGGAAGCTCCTTGGCCCAGCGCCCCGTGTGACCCGCCAGCACCAGGGGCATCGACCTCTGGGTGCGGGCGAGCGCGGCCACGCGCTTGCGGGGATCCGGGCGCATCAGCCCTCCCACCCAGAGCAGGTACTCCTCCGGAAGCCCGTAGCGCTTGCGCACCGCCGCCACCTCATCCTCGGGGCGCGGGTGGAAGGTGGGGTCCGCCGCCTCGGCGATCACTACCAGGCGGTCGCCGGGCATCTCCAGGTGCTCGACGGCGTCGTCGGCCACCGCGCGGGTGGGGACGATCACCCGCACCGCCCGCTGCACCGCCAGGTAGCGGAGGCGGAAGCGAAGCCCCGAGCGCAGGTACTCGCCGCGGCGCTTGAGCGGAATCAGGTCGTGGAGGGTGACGACCATGGGCACCGGCGAGCGCAACAGGGCGCCGTCGATCCAGGGAGCGTGGAAGACGTCGACACGGCGGGGCTCGTGGGACTCGACCACGTCCCCCTGCCCGTTCTCCCGCAGCGCCTCCAGCAGGCAGCGGGCGTAGCGGCCGACGCCGCGGGAGTCGGCCGCGGGGCGGCTGTCGAAGGCAACCCTCACGGGGCGATCAGCGCCTCCACGCGGTCCACGTAGTCCTCGACGAAGAAGCGCCGGGCGCTCTCGCGCGCCGCCGCGCCCATCTCGGCCCGGCGCGATATCACCTCGAGCACCGCGGCGGCGATGAGATCGGGGCGGCCCGGGGGCACGAGGCGCCCGGTGACGCCGTCCTCGACGACCTCGGGGAGCCCGTCCACGCGGCTGGCCACGACCGGGGTACCGACGGCCATGGCCTCGGAGAGCACGGTCCCGAAGGGCTCGATCCGAGAGGGGAGCACGAGCACGTCGAGGTGGCGCATGAGCCCGGGGGCATTGGGGCTCCAGGGATGGTGCTCGACCTCGGGGGCGTCCCTCACCGCGCGCACGTACTCGGGATCGGCGCCGTAGGGATCGTCGCCGACCATGACGATGCGCGCTCCCGGCGCCCCGGCGCGGATGGCCGGGGCGGCACGCACCAGGTCGAGCGGGCCCTTGCGCGGCTCGAAGCGCCCGATGAAGCCGACCACGGGCCCGTTCCCGGTCGGCCACGGGGGGCTGGCGGCGGGCGGATCGGGATCGACGGGCCCGTACACCACCTGCGCGTTCAGCCCGTGCAGGCGCGCCGCCACCGCGCCCGAGGCGGCGAGGACGACATCGGCGCGGCGCCAGAACGGCGGCACGCGCTCGACCATGTCGTGCACGTGGAGCACGCGCCGCGGTCCCCGGGGCAGCGCGGGCAGGAGCCGGCCGCACACGGCCCCGTTGAGATACACGACGCTGGCGTCGCGGGCCAGCGTCCGCGCGTGACGCCACGAGCGCACCGCGCGGGCGCCGCTGCGGGGAACGAGGCCGCCGAGCGGCAGCGGGTGCCACGCGTATCCGGCCTCGAGCGCCGCGTCGCGCAGCGGCCCGAACCCGGGCGTGGTCAGGGCAATCGACCAGCCGCGGCGCTTCAGCCCCGCCAGCAGCCGCAGCAGACAGGTCTCCGCGCCGCCTGGGTGGTCGACCGGTGCGACCGCGATCAGCCGGCGAGACATTGTCAAGCCGACGATAGCCCCGCCGAACCCCGAATGTCGAGCGGTCTAGATTCCGTCGCCTTGAGGGACTACTTCGAAGAACTGTGGGAGCGGCTCCCCGACGATCTCGAGCCCGCCGATCTGGGGATCCGCCGCGACTTCCTGCTCGGCTCGGACATCGTTCGAGGCGAGCGTGCCCTCGACCTCGGCTCGGGGACGGGCGGGTTCACCGCGCTCCTGGCGCAGGCGGGCGCGGACGCGGTCGGCGCCGACGTCGCCGAGGCGGCGCTCGCCCGCGCCCGCGCCGCCCACCCCGAGCTCGTGTTCACCCTCGTGCCCATCGACGGACCGCTCCCCTTCGAAGACAACAGCTTCGACGTGGTATGGGCGAGCGAGGTGATCGAGCACGTCGCCGACACGGCGCGCTGGCTCTCGGAGGTGCGCCGGGTCCTCGTCCCCCGCGGCCGTCTCTTGCTCACCACCCCCGCCCACGGGCGCCTGTCCATGGCGCTCCACGGCGTGGAGCGTTACTCCGAGCCGCTCGGCGATCACCTGCACCTCTATACCCGCCGCTCGCTGCGCGCCCTGCTCGACGATTTCGGCTTCTCGGAGATCGAGCTCCGCACCGCCGGCGGCGTTCCCCCGCTGCGGCGGCTGCTGCTGGCCCGCGCCGTACGCTTGTAGCGTGCGCGTCGTCATCGATACCACCTACGCGCGCCGCGCCCCCCAGTCGGGAACGGGCATCTACGTCGAGCGGCTGCTTGCGGCCATGAGCGCGCTCGACGGCGTCGACGTGATCCCCACCGACAATCCCCGCCGCCGCTCCCCCGCCGGCGGCGGGTGGGGCAGCATCCGCAATCTCCTCGCCGATGAGCGCTGGGCCCAGGTCGAGCTGCCACGCCGGGCGCAGGCCGACGGCGCCGATCTCATCCATCACCCCCTGCCCGCCTACGCCCACGCCTCGGGACTGCCTCAGGTGGTGACCGTGCACGACCTCGCCTTCGAGGTCCTTCCGGACGGCTTCGACCCCGCCTTCCGGCGCTTCGCCCACCTGAGCCATCGCGCCGCGGCGCTCCGCGCTCGCGCGGTCATTTGCGTCAGCCACGCCACCGCCGCCGACGTGGAGAGCCTGTGGGGGGTTCGCCGCGAGCGGATCGTGATCGCGCCCCACGGCCCCGGCCAGGACCTGCGCGCGGGCTCGCTCGGTCCGGCCGCCCCGAACGGCTACTTCCTCTACGTCGGAGATGACGAGCCACGCAAGAACCTCAGGGGCCTGCTCGCGGCGTACCGGATCTACCGCGACCGCACGCTCGCCCCCCTCGATCTCGTCCTCGCCGGGTCGGCGAGCGCCCCCGACCCGGGGGTACGCGTCGAGCGCCGGCCCGACGGCGCCCGCCTGGCCGGGCTGTACGGGGGTGCGGCCGCGCTCGTGCACTGCGCGCTCCACGAGGGGTTCGGGATGACCCTGCTCGAGGCGATGGCGGCGGGGGCGCCCGTGCTCGCCGCTGCCACTCCGGCGGTGCTCGAGGTGTGCGGCGATGCGGCCCGCTACGCCGACCCGCGCGACCCGAGGGCGTTCGCGGCGGCAATGGCCGAGATCGCCGTCGACGCGGCGCTTCGGCGTGATCTGGGCGAGCGCGGGCGCCGCCGGGCTGCCGAATTTTCGTGGACTGACTCAGCGCGCATCCATCTGGACGCATACTCTCTCGCCCTGAAATGAAGATCGCCATCCTCGGAACCCGAGGCATTCCCGCCTCCTACTCTGGCTTCGAGACCGCCGTCGAGCAGCTCACCTCGCGCCTCACCGCGCGCGGCCACGAGGTCATCGTCTACTGCCGGCCCCACGTCGTCGACCGCCGGCTCCAGACCTACAAGGGCGCGCGCCTCGTGCATCTGCGCACGGTCCAGAACAAATACCTCGACACCTTCGTGCACACCTGCCTGTCGGCTCTCCACGCGGCGCGCGTGACCAAGCCGGATGCGGCCCTGTTCTTCATCGGGGGCAATTCGCCGCTGTGCCTGATCACCCGCTGGGCCTCGATTCCAACGGTCATCAACGTCGACGGGCTTGACTCCGACCGCCGCAAGTGGCCGGCCCTGGCCAAGGCCTACCTGCGCTTCGCCGAGCGAACGGCGCCGCGCTGGGCCGACCAGGCGATCACCGACTCCCACTCGGTGGCCGACATCTTCGAGGCCCGCTACGGCGAGCGGATCGGCGTCGTCCCCTACGGCGTCGAGGATCCCGGCCACAGCGGCACCGAGATGCTCGAGCGCCTCGGGCTCGAGCCTCGCCGCTACGTCCTCTTCGTCGGCCGCCTCGAGCCCGAGAACAATCCCCATCTCCTCGTCGAGGCCTTCGCCCGGCTCGGCGCCAAGCAGGCGCGGGGGATGAAGCTCGTGGTGGTGGGCGGCGCTCCCTACGCCTCCGACTACATCCGCCAGGTGATGCGGGCGGCCGACCCCCGCGTCGTCTTCCCCGGCTACGTGTTCGGCCGCGGCTACTGGGAGCTCCAGCGCCACGCCTACCTGTTCTGCGCCCCCACCGAGGTCGGGGGCACGCATCCGGTGATCCTCGAGGCGCTCGCCGCCGGCAACTGCGTTCTCGTCAACGACCACCGCCCCAACGCCGAGACGGTGGGGGACGCCGGCGTGTACTTCTCAGGGCGCTCCGGCGTGCCCGACCTGACGGTCCAGCTCGCGCGCCTGCTCGAGCACCCGGAGATCGTCGCCCGGTACCGCGAGCTCGCCCGCGAGCGAGCGCGCGGCTACTCGTGGGAGACGGTCACCGACGAGTACGAGAAGCTCCTGACCGGGGTGTGCGTGGCCCGCGGGCCGGGCTCATTGCCGCCCGAGCTCATCGACCGCGAGCCCGTTGCCCTCGCTTCGTAATCAGGCGAGCCGCATCGGCTAGGCGACCCCGTCGAAGCGTCCGGCGAGGACGAAGTCGGTCTCGGTGAGACCGCCCGCGGAGTGGTTGGTGAGCGAGAGCCTGACCTTGTTCCAGCCGTGGAGGAGGATGTCGGGGTGATGGTTGGCCTCCTCGGCCACCTCGGCGACGCGGTTGACAAAGGCGAGGGCCGCCGCAAAATCGTCGAACTTCCACTCGCGCACGATCTCATCGCCCTCGCGCTCCCAGTCGCTCCCGGCCAGGCGCTCGGTGATCTCGTCGTCTCCCAGCAGCTGTGTCATATCGTTCTCCTCGAGATGCGCATCGTCAGTCTCGTCCCCTCCGCGACCGAGATGCTGTTCGCGCTCGGGCTCGGGCCCGAGGTTATCGCCGTCACCCATGAGTGCGACTACCCGCCCGAGGCCGGTGAGCTCCCCAAGGTCACCCGCGACGTGCTCCCGGCCGGGCTCAGCGCCGCCGAGATCGACGCGGCCGTTCGCGAGCTGACGCTGGCGGGCGAGCCGATCTACGAGCTCGACGCCGACGCGCTCGTCGACCTGCGCCCCGACCTGATCGTCACCCAGGCGCTGTGCTCGGTATGTGCGGTGTCCTACGACGACGTGCGCGCCGTGGCCGAAGAGATCGACAGCCGGCCCCACGTCATCGCCCTCGATCCGCACACGGTCGGCGAGGTGCTCGGGGACGCACGCACGCTGGCCCAGGCCACCGCGCGCAAGGACGCCGCCGTCGAGCTCATCGGTGAGGCGTCGGCCCGGATCGATCGCGTCAGGCTCGCCGTCCGCGACGCGCGGCGCCCACGCGTGGCCGCGCTCGAGTGGCTCGATCCGCCCTTCGCCGCCGGGCACTGGACCCCGCAGCTGATCGAGTACGCAGGCGGCATCGATGTCCTCGGGTTTCCCGGCGAGCACTCCGAGCAGCGCACCTGGGAGGAGGTCGCGGCCGCCTCCCCCGACATCGTCATCGTCATGCCGTGCGGCTATGACGCGGAGATCGCCCATCGCGAGGCGGAGATGCACCGGGACGAGCTGGCGGCGCTGGGCGCCGGCCAGGTGGTGGCCGTCAACGCCTCCGCGTACTTCTCGCGTCCCGGCCCGCGGATCGTCGACGGACTCGAGCTGCTGGCGAGCATCCTGCACCCCGACCGCGTGCCCGAGGCGCCCGGCGAGGCGCTGACGGTCGAGCTCTGAGCGCTCGCACCGTCCTGCTGCTGCACTCATCGAGCGGCCGCTACGGCGCGGACCGCCAGCTCGCGCTGATGGCGGCCGGGCTCGACCGCTCCCGGTTCACGCCGCTCGTCGTCCTCCCCGATGAGGGCGAGCTGGCAGCCGACCTGCGGGCCGCGGGCGTCGAGGTGCTGGCGCGACCGCTCGCGGTCCTGCGCCGCGGGCTCCTGACCCCGCGCGGGCTGGCGGCGATCGCGGCCGCCGCGGCCCGGGACGCCGCCGCCCTGCGCAAGCTCGTCCGCGCCCGCGAGGTCGCCCTGATCCACTCCAACACCTCCGTCATCCTCAGCGGCGCCACTGCCGCCGCCACCGCCCGGCTTCCCCATCTGTGGCACGTGCGCGAGATCTACACGGGCTCTGATTTCGAGCGGGCATGGCCGGCGTTCAGGACGTTGATGCTCTCGGCCACCGCCCTGCCGTGCGTCTCGCGCGCAACCGCGGCCCAGTTCGGAGCCTCCTCGCGAGCGCGCGTGGTCCCCGACGGACTGGCGATCGAGGCCCGCCGCGCCCCGCGCGCCGCCGCCCGGGCCGCGCTCGGACTGCGCGAGGACGTACCGGTGATCGCCGTCCTCGGGCGCATCTCGGGGTGGAAGGGCCAGGATGTCCTCGTGCGTGCCCTGGCCGAGCCCGAGCTCTTCCGCCGCGGCGCCATCGCCCTCATCGCCGGGGCGGCGTGGCCGGGCGCGGAGGAGCGCGCGGTGGCGGTGCGCGTACTCGCCCGCTCGCTCGGGGTCGACGGCCGCGTCCGGTTCGTGGGCTTTCGCGATGACGTCGAGAACGTCTACGGCGCCGCCGACGTGATCGCGGTGCCCTCGACCGCCCCCGACCCGCTCCCCGGTGCCGCGATCGAGGCCGCGGCCGCCGGGTGCGCGGTGGTGGCCAGCGCTCACGGCGGGCTGTCGGAGATCATCACCGACGGCCGCACCGGGCGTCTGGTCACCCCCGGAGATCCCAGCGCGCTGGCGCGGGCGGCGGCGGCGCTCATCGACGATCCCGAGGCGCGCTCGCGGCTAGGCGCGGAGGCGGCCGCCGACGTCCGCGAACGTTTCGCTCCGCACCGCCTGCTCGAGACGCTTCAGGCCCTGTACGACGAGGTGCTCGAGCGGTCGGGCTAGAGCGTGATGCCGTGAGGCGTCAGCCCCGGCTGCCCGGCGACGGCGATCGCGCCCGCGACGCTCGCCAACGCGACCAGGGCGCACGCCCCGAGCGCGGCCCATTTCTGGCCCCGCCGCTCACCCAGGCGCACGATCGCGAAGCCGCAGATCAACCCTCCGACAAGACCCCCGAGGTGGCCGCCGATGGAGATCCCGGCAAAGGTGAGCGAGAAGACGATGTTCACCACCAAGGTGATCCCCAGGCCGCTGCTCCAGATCGGGATACGGCGGTCGTAGGCCACCGCGATCATCGCCCCGAGCACCCCGAAGGCCGCGCCCGAGGCGCCCACGGTGAGGGTGTCGGGCGCGAACAGAAGCGCGCCGAACGATCCCGCGAGCAGCGAGACGAAGTACACGACGGCGAAGTTCAGCCTGCCGATGGCCGGCTCGAGCATCCGCCCGAGGAACCACAGGAAGAGCATGTTGAAGAAGATGTGCTCGACGTTCAGGTGCAGGAACCCGGAGGTGATCAGGCGGTAGTACTGATGCTGGATCGAGATCGCGGGGCCGAACAGGGCGCCCTTGTCGAGGAGCGTGCCGCTGGCCCCGCTCCCGGTCAGCGACCCGCCGCTCGATCCCTCGGCCAGATAGGCGATCACGTTGACGGCGATCAGCGTGTAGGTGACGACGGGCTCCGAGGAGCGCTGGATCGAGCGTGCCGTCCGCACCCGCGTCTTCACCCGCGAGCACTCCGGGCAGCGCATTCCCACTGAGGTGGGCGTCATGCAGTCGGGGCAGATGGGACGACCGCAAGACGAGCACGAAACGCCCGTCTCGCGAGAAGGGTGGCGGTAGCAGACGGGCACGGTCGACTGAAGCTATCAACAGCGGCGCCGGTTACCCGAAGGCTCGCGACGCGGCTACCGGTCGGGAAGGACCCGCCGCGTCTCCTCGGCGATGTCCTGGATGGTTCGCTCGGCCAGCTCGCGCAGGCTGCCGGAACCGGCTTTGCGCGCCCGGTGGCGCTGGCGCACGCGCAGGACCACGAGCGCCGTCCCTGCGGTGGTGCCGACCACGACGGCGGCGACGGGACGGACCCAGTTGCGGGGGTCGCGCATGGCCCCGAGCTCCCACGCCTCGAGCTCCTCTTGGGCGAGCTCGGTGAGGTTGATGAGCGTGAGCTCGAGGCGCTCGGCAAGGTCGGCGGGCGGCTCGACGGGAGAGAGCGCCTCGCGCAGCAGGGCTTCGAACTCGGGGGCGCTGCTCGTCACGCCTGGCTCTCCTCCGGCGTGGCCACGATTCCCTCGAGCTGACGGATGGCGCGGTGCAGGAGCACCTTGGTCGCTCCGTCGGTGCGCCCGAGCGCGCGCGCGATCTCCCGGTTGTCCATTCCCAGCGCGAAGCGCATGATCAGCGCCTCGCGGCGGTCGTCGGGGAGCTGCGCCACGCCAGCGAGGATCTGCTGGAGCTCCTCTCGCCCCTCGACCAGGGACTCCGTGGTGTGCACCGAGGAGATCACGCCGGCGTCCTCGATCGCCGACTCGGGTTTGCGCGAACGGTCGCGGTAGAAGTTGGCCGCGAGATTGTGGGCGATGCGGATGAGCCACGGCCTGAGGGGGCGGCCGTTCGACTCGCGCAGCGCGCGCTCGAAGTGGCGGTAGGCCTGGAGGAAGGTCTGCTCGGTGAGATCCTCGGCGTCGTGGTGGTTGCCCACCCGGTAGTACGAGTACGAGTAGACGTCGCGCAGATGGGCGCGGTACAGCTCGGTGAAGCGGGCGTCGAGATCGGCCTTACTGCTTGTTCCGTTTTCGCCCACATTGTGGAGCGTACCTCCGCTCAGGCGGCGCGGACAGGACGCGGACGGGGGGCCGCCGCCGGCGCGGTCACGGTGGCGGTCCACTGCTCGGGATCGATCCGGCCCTCGACGAGGGCGGCGAGCCCGTCGAGGGCGGGGGTGGCAAGACCTCCGTCGCGGGCGGCGCTCGCGAGCATGGGTACCGAGTCGACCGCCTCGGCGGCGTGTCCGAGCGCGGGCGCGATCTCCGCCGCGGGCACACCCTGGGCGAGCAGCTCGCCGGCACGGCGGTTGCGCGAGGTGGTCGAGACGACGGTCGCGACGAGGTCTCCCGCGCCGGCCAGCCCCGCGAAGGTCTCGGGCCGGCCGCCGCGCAGGCTCGCGAGCGCCCCCACCTCACCGAACACCTTGCCGGCGGCGGCGCCGGCGACGTTGGGCCCGGCTCCCGAGGCCGCGGCGGCGGCGAGCGCGGCGGCGTTCTTGGCGCAGCCTGCGAGCTCGACTCCGGTCACGTCCGAGGTGCGGGTCACGTCGAGCCCCGCGGCCGCGAGCGACTCGGCCAGCTGGCGCGAGAAGGCCGAGTCAACGGAGGCGATGACGATCGAAGCCCCGTGCGTGAGCACCTCGGCGGCGTGCGCGGGGCCGCCCAGCACGCCCACGGCGCGAGCGCGCACGCGCTCGGCGGCGAAGGCCGAGGGGAGGGTGCCGAGCGGCGGCACGAGCCCTTTGGAGAGCACAAGGACGCCGGCCCGCTGCGGGATCCGCTCGCCGTGGGCGGCAAGGACGGCGGGCAGCGAGCGCGAAGGGACCGCGAGGCAGATGAGATCGTGGCCGCCGAGCTCGAGGTCGGCGGCACGTGCCACGCGGATGCTGTCGGGG
>DASZMD010000188.1:0-9457 GCA_035551955.1 Solirubrobacteraceae bacterium
CGGTCGGCGCCGACGGCGATGACCTCGAGGCCCTCGGGACCGCCCTCGAAGCCGCGGACGACCTCGGGGGCGACGCGGACGGCGTCCCAGGGGTGGAGGTCGATCACCTCGTCGTCGAGCTTCATCCGGCCTGAGCCGCCGACGACGACGTAGGCCTCCTCCTGCTCCTGGTGGCTGTGACCGAACGGCGTCCGGAAGCCGGGTGCGTAGCGGAAGTAGCTGACGCCGAGGTGGTCGGAGTCGAGATGCTTGCGCCCGAAGCGCGCCTCGACCCCCTCGCGATCCGCGGCCGCATCGTCGACCTGCTTGAGATTCTTGACCGAGTAGCTGGGCATGCGCGCAGCCTACCGAAGCGGGCGCCAGCCGCACCATGCGGACCCTCGGCGATACTAGAACCCATGGATACCCCCGAGCTCCTCTGGGAGCCCAGCCAAGACCAGATCGACGGCGCCACCCTCACCCGCTACCAGCGTTTCCTCAGCGACACCCGCGGCCTGAGCTTCGACTCCTACGATGACCTCTGGCGCTGGTCGGTTGACGATCTCGAAGGGTTCTGGTCGTCGATCTGCCAGTTCTTCGAGGTGCGCTTCGAGGTCCCGCCCGAACGCATGCTCGGGAGCCAGGAGATGCCGGGTGCGCAATGGTGCCCCGGCGCCAAGGTGAGCTTCGCCGAGCACGTGTTCCGCGGCAAGGAGGACGGGGCGGTGGCGATCAGGCACGCCTCGGAGGTGCGCGATCCGGGGGAGTGGACGTGGGGTGAGCTGAAGCTCGAGACGGCGCGGATCGCGAACGGGCTCAAGGCGCTGGGGGTCACCGAGGGCGACCGCGTGGCTGCCTACATGCCGAACGTCCCCGAGACCGTCGCCGCCTTTCTCGCCTGCGCGAGCATTGGTGCCATCTGGTCCTCGGCGGCGCCCGAGTTCGGGACGCGGAGCGTGATCGATCGCTTCGCCCAGATCGCGCCCAAGGTCATGCTCGCCATCGACGGCTACCGGTACGGCGGCAAGGACCACGATCGCAGCGCGATCGTCCGCGACATCGCCGCGGAGATCCCGTCGCTCGAGCGGGTGGTGACCCTCGGCTACCTGAAGCACACGGGATGGGAGGAGCCGTTCACCGCCGCCGCCCCCGGCGGGCTGAGCTTCGCGGCGCTTGCCTTCGATCATCCGCTGTGGGTGCTCTACAGCTCGGGGACGACGGGCCTGCCGAAGCCGATCGTGCACAGCCAAGGCGGGATCCTCGTCGAGCACCTCAAGAAGCTGGGTCTCCATCTCGACGCGAAGCGGGGCGACCGGGTGTTCTGGTTCAGCACCACCGGGTGGATGATGTGGAACTTCCTCGTCGGCGTGCTGCTCACCGAGGCGTCGGTGGTGCTCTACGACGGCAACCCGGGCTACCCGGACCTGAACACGCTGTGGGACTTGGCCGAGCGCACGGGGATGACGTGCTTCGGCACCAGCGCCGCCTTCATCGCAGGATGCATGAAGGCGGGCATCGAACCGGCGCGGGGGAGGGACCTGAGTGCGCTGCGCAGCGTCGGCTCGACCGGATCCCCGCTCTCACCGGAAGGCTTCCGCTGGGTCTACGACGAGCTCGGCTCGGCAACCTGGCTGTTCTCCACTTCGGGGGGAACCGACGTGTGCACGGCCTTCGTGGGCGGCGTCCCCACCCTGCCCGTGTACCTCGGCGAGCTCCAAGGGCGCGCGCTCGGCGCCGCCGTGGAGGCGTGGGATCCCGAAGGAAATGCGCTCGAGAACGAGGTCGGCGAGCTCGTCATCACCCGCCCCATGCCCTCGATGCCGGTCCGCTTCTGGGGCGATGAGGACGGGTCGCGCTACCGCGAGAGCTACTTCGAGACCTACCCCGGCGTGTGGCGCCATGGCGACTGGATCATGATCACCGACCGCGGCACCGCCGTCATCTACGGGCGCTCGGATTCGACGATCAACCGCGGTGGTGTGCGCATGGGGACGAGCGAGATCTACCGCGCCGTGCTCGCCGTGCCCGAGGTCCTCGACGCGCTCGTGGTCGACGTCGCCAAGCCGGGGACGGATGGGTGGATGCCCATGTTCGTGGTCATGCGCGAAGGCGAGGAGCTCACCGACGAGGTAATCGCGCAGATCAAGCGCCGGATCCGCGAGGACTGCTCGCCGCGTCACGTACCCGACGAGATCACCGCCATCGCCGAGGTCCCGCGGACGCTTTCGGGCAAGGTGCTCGAGGTCCCGGTCAAGCGAATCCTCATGGGCACGCCCGTCGAGGAGGCGGCCAGCCGCGAGTCGCTGGCCAACCCCGAGGCGCTCGACTACTTCGTTGGCCTGTCGCGGGGTTGACAGGTTGCGGATCGCGAGCCTTCAACTCGGGTTATCCTCGCGTCCATGCTCTGCGCCGCGGCGCCCGTCAGATGGCCCAACGTTCATCCCGGGTGCATCAACGTGCCGGGGAAGAACGAGGACGGGTTCGAGGAACTCTGCCACCTCGTCACCGAGGAGGACCCGGACACGGCACTGTGTGGCAAGGACGTGACCGGGTATCCGTGGAACCCGCCGTGGCCGCGATGCGAAGCATGCCTGGCCATCTCCCGCGGACAGACGAATTGACACCGTGACGTCTCCGGAGACCAGACAGGAGCGCGTAGCCGTAGTCGGCGGCGGATCGTGGGGCACCACCGTCGCCTCGATCACCGCGCGCAACGTGCCGACGATCCTGTGGACCCGCCGCCCCGAGGTCGCCGAGGAGATCGAGCGCGATCACGTCAACAGCGCCTACCTCGGCGATGAGTCGCTCCACCCCCACCTGCACGCCACGAGCTCGCTCGAGGAGGCCGTCTCGGCGGCGGACGTGCTCGTCATGGCCGTCCCCTCGCACGGCTTCCGCGACGTGCTCGAGCGCGCGGCGCCGCACGTCCGCCCGTGGATCCCCATCGTCAGCCTGACCAAGGGCCTCGAGGTCGCGAGCCGCCGCCGCATGACCGAGGTGATCGACGAGGTCCTGCCCGGCCATCCGACCGGGGTACTCGCCGGCCCCAACCTGGCACACGAGGTGATGGGCGGCTATGCGGCCGCCGCCGTCATCGCCATGCCCGACGCCCACGTCGCCCGCGCCCTGCAGGAGATCTTCCGCCGCACCCTGTTCCGCGTCTATGCGAGCACGGACGTGGTCGGCGTCGAGATCGCGGGTGCGCTCAAGAACGTGTTCGCGATCGCCGCCGGAATGGCCTCGGGCCTCGGGACGGGGGACAACACCCGCGCGCTGGTGATCTCCCGCAGCCTCGCCGAGATGACCCGCCTCGGGGTGGCGATGGGCGGGGAGCGCCACACCTTCGCCGGCCTCGCCGGGATGGGCGACCTGCTGGCCACGTGCATCAGCCCGCTCAGTCGTAACCGCCGTGTCGGGGAGGAGCTCGCCCGCGGTCGCTCCGTTGACGAGATCGTCGCCGACATGAACATGGTGGCGGAGGGAATCAAGACCTCACGGGTGGTCATGGAGCTCGCCGAGCGCCACGACGTCGAGATGCCGATCGCCCGCGAGGTGTTCGGCGTCGTCCACGAGGGCCGCACCCCCGAAGATGCCTTCCGTGGGTTGTTCAAGACGCGGCCCACCACGGAGCTGGCCGCCAATTGAACGCGGCCGCCGTAGTCGAGCAAGGGGTCGCGGGACCTGATGCGGCGTGGCCCGCTCCCGCCGGGGCCGACGCGCTCGTGCTCGTCTTCGCCTCCACCGCTTCCGAGCGCGCCGTGCTGGAGGACTGGCTGGGCCGGGCGCGCTCCGATGGCGCGCACGTGCTTACGATCGGGGAGGATCAGCTCGAGCAGGCGCTGGCCGAGGTGCGCGACGATCCCTGGCTCGTCCCCGTCCGCGTCGCCTGGCTTCCCCGCGAGCGCGACGGCGTGCGCGAGGTGCGGATCTCGGACCTGCTCTCGCTGACCGATCCGCGCCATCCCGGAGCCCGGGCCCAGGCGCGGATCCGGCGCCAGGAGCCCGACCGCTGCCGGGTGGTGGCGGGCGAGCCCGCACGGGTGAGCGAGCTGCGTGCGCGCTTCGACGCCGCCCGCAGCGAAGAGGACTTCCCCGTCTTCGTCGCCCGCCAGGCTCGGCTGGCGCTCGAGCGCGCCGAGCGCTCGGTGCTCGGGATGCAATACAAGGTGCCCCGCCTCGTGGCCGAGGAGATCGAGGCGAGTGCTCGCTTCAACGGCCTGGTGGCCGCGCTGGCCGCCGAGCTCGGGCGTCCCCAGACTGAGGTCGCCGCCGAGGCCTCCGCCTACCTGCGGGAGATGGTGGCCAGTCACAGCCGGCTGGCGATCGACGCGTGGGAGCAGTTCGGGCGCTGGCTGAGCCGCGCCTACGACGTCGAGGTCGACACCGCCGCCGTTGAGAAGCTGCGGCGGCTGAGCGCGAGCAACCCGCTCGTCTTCCTCCCCAGTCACCGGTCCTATCTCGACCCGGCGGTGCTCCGCTTGGCCCTCCACCAGCAGGGCTTCGCGCCCAATCACGTGCTCGGGGGCCTCAACGTCTCGTTCTGGCCGATCGGTCCCGTGGCGCGGCGCAGCGGCGTCGTCTTCATCCGCCGCAGCATCCGCGATGACCCGGTCTACAAGCTCGTCCTGCGCGAATACATCGGCTACCTCGTGCGCAAGCGCTTCAACCTCGAGTGGTACATGGAGGGCGGCCGCACGCGCACGGGCAAGCTCCGCCCACCGCGCTACGGGCTCCTCAACTACCTGGTGCAGGCGTATCGGGCGGGCGGGATCGAGGACATCCTGCTCATCCCCACCTCGATTGTGTACGACCAGCTCTACGAGGTCGGCGCCATGGCCGCGGAGGAGCACGGGGCCCAGAAGACGCCCGAGAGCCTGGGCTGGCTGGTCGGGTACGCGCGCGCCCAGGGACGCGGGTTCGGCAAAGCCCGCGTCGGCTTCGGCGAGCCGCTGTCGCTGCGTGAGGCACTGGGGGAGCAGGGGCGCGATCACGCGGTCGAGCGCATCGCGATCGAGGTCTCGCACCGCATCAACCGGGTCACGCCGATCACCGAGACGGCGCTGGTGGCCCTGGCCCTCCTCGGCGGCGACGATCGTGCGCTCACCCTCGAGGAGGTGCGGGCCACCCTCGATCCTCTGCTCGAGCACGTGCGGATCCGGAGCCTGCCCATGCTCGGCGATCTCGACATCGCCAAGCCCGAGGGGGTGCGGGCCGCTCTCGACGCGCTCAGCCACCATGGCGTCGCCCGCGCCTACACGGGCGGGGCTGAGCCCGTGTGGTCGATCTCCCCCGAGCGACACCTCGAGGCGGCCTTCTACCGCAACTCGATTCTCCACTTCTTCCTCAACCGCGCGATCGCCGAGCTCGTCCTCGTCTACGTCGACGAAAAGCAGCCGCCGGATCCCGTCGAGGCGGGCTGGCGCGAGGCGCTGCGGATCCGCGACCTCCTCAAGTTCGAGTTCTTCTTTGCCCCCACCCACGAGTTCGAGCACGAGCTTCGAGCCGAGCTCGAGATCCTCGACCCCGACTGGGAACTGCGCGTGGGGGATCCCGGGGCGGCATGGAGGGCGTTGACCGAGACGCGGCTGCGCCTGGCGCCGCTCCTGCTCTCCTCGTTCCTCGAGGCGTACATGGTGGTCGCCGAGCTCCTGGCCGACAGCGACCCGAGCGTGGCCATTGACGAGAAGGAGTTCGTCAACCAGTGCCTCGGGGTCGCTCATCAATATCGCCTCCAGCAGCGGATCCACAGCACCGAGTCGATCTCGCGCGAGCTGTTCGGGACCGCGCTGCGCCTCGCCGGTAACCGGCGCCTGGTCGAGCCCGGGGGCGACGAGCTCGCGGCGCGCCGGAGGGCCTTCGCCCACGAGGTGCGGACGCTCGTGGCGCGCCTGCAGCGGATCCGCGCCCTGTGACCCTCGCCGAGCTCCTGGCCGAGATCGAAGACGGCCCCCAGGGACCGAAGGTCGGCGCCTTCTTCGACTTCGACGGCACCCTGATCGCCGGCTACTCGGCCGCGGCCTTCTACGAGGACCGGGTTCGGCGGCGCGAGTTCGGCGTCGGCGAGGCCGTGCGCACGCTTCTCGCCGCCACCGAGATGGCGGTGCTGGGAACCGACGTCAACAAGCTCATGGGCGTCGCCATCGCGAACTGGGCGGGGCGCTCGGAGGACGAGGTCACCGAGACCTTCGCGCGCCTGTTCCACGACCGCATCGCGGGCATGGTGTACCCCGAGGCGCGGGAGCTCATCAAGGCCCACCAGCGGGCTGGGCATACGGTTGCCCTGGCGACCTCGGCGACCCGCTACCAGGCGGCGCCGCTGGCCGAGGACCTGGGCGTCGACCAGGTGCTGTGCACCGAGGTCGAGGTCGTACAGGGCAACTTCAGCGGCTTCTTTTCCGGGGACATCCTCTGGGGCCCGAACAAGGCGACGGCGGTGAAGCGGCTGGCGCGCCGCAAGCGCCTCCAGCTCGCCCGCTCCTACGGCTACGCCAACGGCGACGAGGACGTCTTCTTCCTCGAGGCGGTGGGCAACCCGCGGCCCTTGAACCCCGCCTCGGGTCTCGAGCGCGCCGCCCGCGAGCACGACTGGCCGGTGTCGCGCTTCTCGAGCCGGGGACGTCCCGGCCTGCGCTCGACGATCCGCACGGGCGCCGCCCTCGCCGGGCTCAGCGCCGCCGGCGGAGTGGGGATCGCGGTGGGCGCGCTCAACCGGAGCCGGCGCCAGGCGGCCAACGTGGCCACCGCGATCGGCCCCGACCTCGCCCTCGCCCTCGCCGGCGTCGAGCTCAACGTGACCGGGGCGGAGCACCTGTGGTCCCACCGCCCCGCCGTCTTCATCTTCAATCACCAGAGCTCGATCGACGTCGCCATCCTCGGCTCGCTGATCCGCCGCGACCTCACCGGGGTGGCCAAGAAGGAGCTCAGCCGCGACCCCCGCTTCGCGCTCATCGGCTTCATCGCCGACATTGCCTACATCGACCGGGCGAACAGTGCCCAGGCTCGGGCGGCGCTCGAGCCGGCGGTGGAAAAGCTCCGCTCGGGCGTCTCCATCGCCATCGCCCCCGAGGGGACCCGGAGCGCGACGCGACGGCTCGGGCGCTTCAAGAAGGGCGCCTTTCACCTCGCCATGCAGGCCGGGGTCCCGATCGTCCCCATCGTCATCCGCAACGCCGGCGATGTGATGTGGCGGGGATCGGTGCTCATACGCCCCGGCACGGTCGACGTGGCCGTGCTGCCCCCGGTCTCCACCGACGAATGGACGGCGGGAGAGCTCGGCGCGCGCGTCGACGAGGTGCGCGACCAGTTCCTCGAGACCCTCGAGGACTGGCCATCGCGCTCAAGTGATGACACGCTCTGACCGAACTCTTACTGAGATCGTGTACAAACATCGCATGAACACGGTCGTGCTGCGACGCGCGATGATCGTCGTGTCCGTTCTCGGGGTGGCGCTCGCGGCCTATCTGACCTACGTCCACTACTCGGGCATCAAGCCCGCATGCACGGCCGGCCAGTCGTGCATCAAGGTGCAGACCTCGCAGTGGTCGCGGCTCGACGGCGTCCCGGTGGCGCTCATCGGCCTGATCGGCTACGTCTTCATCCTCGGCTCGCTGCTCGTCCGCGACCGGGAGGAGAGCCGCCTGGCCACGCTCGGGCTGACTTTCGTCGGCTTCGGCTTCAGCGCCTACCTGACCTACCGCGAGCTCTACTCGATCCACGCCGTGTGCGAGGAGTGCGCGACCAGCGCCGTCTTCCTTACCATTCTTCTCATCGCTTCCGTGGCCCTCTATCTCTCGCCCCCACCCGCTCCCAAGGCGGCGACGGCCAGGGCCAAGAGCGGGGCCGGGGAACCTGCGGCGAAGGCGGCCGCGTCAGCTACCCTAGGCGCCGATGGCCAGTAGAGCGGAACAGAAGGCCCACGCCCGCGCCCAGCGGATCGAGTTCGAGCGCAAGCTCGCCGAGGCCGAGCAGCGCAAGCAGCGGCTCATGCGCCTCGCCGGCGTGGCCCTGGTCGCCGTGATCGTCATCGTCGCCGCGATCGTGATCTCCTCGGGCGGCAGTACCACCGCCGTGGTCAAGCCCACGAGCACCGCGGCCAAGGCCAACGTAGCCCGGGTCAGCGCCCTGCTCGCCGGGATTCCCCAGTCCGGGACCACCCTCGGCAATCCCAACGCCTCGATTCAGGTCACCGAGTACGGCGACCTCGAGTGCTCGGCGTGCGATGACTTTGCCCTTCCGACGACGGCCAATACGTCGGCGGCGGGAGTCAAGGGGTCCGGAGTCGAGGACCAGCTCATCAACACCTACGTCAAGACGGGCAAGGCCTCGCTCGTCTTCCGCTCGCTCGACACGGCCACGGGCAACGGAGCAACGCCCCAGCAGTTCGTGCCCCAACAGGTCGCGGCCGAAGCCGCGGGACTCCAGGGCAAGGCCTGGCAGTACATCGAGCTCTTCTACGCCGAGCAGGGTGCCGAGGGCAGCACCTACGTCGACGAGACCTACCTCGACGGCCTGGCCAAGCAGGTCCCCGGGCTGAACTACACCAAGTGGCTCGCCGATCGCAAGAACACGACGCTTGCCGCCCAAGTGCAGACGGACGGGACGGCGGCCTCCAGCCAGAACCTGACGAACACCCCCTCGATCATCGTCCGCGGACCCAAGGGCCAGGTCCAGCCCCTCCAGGGCGTGCCCAGCTGGTCTCAGCTCCAGCAGATGATCACCGCCGCCGGCGGCTGATCGCACCCCAGCTCAGCCGGACGGTGGCTGCCTCGAGGAACCGGGGAGGCGCTCGGGAGCGAACCGGTAGCCGACCCCGAAATGGGTGTGGATGTAGACCCATCCCGGTGCAGCGTCGTGGAGCTTCTCGCGCACGCGCCGGACGAAGACGTCGACTGAGCAACGTTTGGAATTCCCGCATGGTGAGGTCGAGCGGGCGGCCGCCGGCGAGCACCCGGCGCTCGGCCGGGCAGATCTCGAGGTTGGCGGAACGGAGCGCGCGCCAGCGCACCCCGCGGTCGGTGAAGCTGATGGCCATGGTCCCTGCACCGTACGCCCCGGGATGCACACCGGCGGTGAACAGGCGGTTACCGCCACACATGCCCGACGTCGCAGCGCGCCCGCCGCGGGTGAGGGCCCGAATTCCCCGCTCTTTGCATGTAACCAACCTGTGATCGAGCCCCTGTCAGGGCGACAACACCCGCGCCTATCGATTACATTCCACCGCATGCCGGCCGAGGCCAGCGACTCGACCGCGAGTGCGCAAGCTGCTCCGCAACGTGGGAGTGGTCGCGTTCGCCTTGCGGTGATCGATCGTGAACCTGGATTCCTCCAGGTACTCGCCAATCGGCTCGACTCATTGGGCTGGGAGCATCGCGCGCTGTCGACGCCGGTGACGGCCGAGGCGCTCGTCTCGATGCGCCTGAACGCCCTGGTGCTCGACATCTCGGTGCTCGGACCCGGCGGCTGGGAGTACCTCGAGCGC
>DASZMD010000189.1:0-1850 GCA_035551955.1 Solirubrobacteraceae bacterium
CGGCGCCGGCGTCCTGCTCGTCGTCGCCGTCGCCGCCGGCCTGCTCATCAGCGGGGCGCTGCGCCCGGTGGCCCGGATGACCGCCCAGGCCGACGCGTGGAGCGAGGCGGACACCGGCATGCGCTTCGGGCTCGGCCCTCCTCGCGACGAGCTTACGCACCTGGCGGCCACGCTGGACCGGCTGCTGGATCGCGTGGCGGCCAGCCTGCGCCACGAGCAGCGCTTCTCGGCCGAGCTCTCCCACGAGCTGCGCTCGCCGCTGGCGAGCGTCATCGCCGAGGCCCAGCACGCGCTCCGGCACGCCCGCTCCGTCGACGACCATCGGGCGGGGGCCGAGCGCCTCCTGGTCAGCGCGCAGAGCATGCGGCGGACCCTCGACACGCTGGTCGCCGCCGAACGACTCGAGCATCAGGGGCCCCCCGGAGCCGCCGATGCCGCCGTGGTCGCCCGCGCCGCCGCCCGCGGCTATGACGGCCTCGCCGAGGAGCACGGCCTGACGATCACGGTCACCGAGCCGGAGACGCCGATCAGGATCGGCGTCGACGCAGACGTGGGCGAGCGCGTGCTCGCGCCCCTGATCGAGAACGCCTGTCGCTACGGAAGCCGGTCGGTCACGGTGGCGATCGCGCAGCGCGACGGCGCCGCCGTGTTCCTCGTCGAGGACGATGGCCCGGGCGTCCCCGAAGGCGACCGCGAGCGCATCTTCGAGCCTGGGTGGAGGGGCAACGGACGGCGCCGCGGCGACGGCGCCGGCCTCGGCCTCCCGCTCGCGCGGCGGCTCGCGCGAGCCGCGGGCGGGGACGTCGGCCATGGCGACGGAGAGCCGGGAGGCCGGTTCGCGGTGCGCTTGCCGCTGGGGTAGGGCGTCAGGACCCGAGCGGCGAGCTGTGTCGATATTCACGGCCAGCCTTGAGCGTCCCGTTACGTACCGCGGTGACGATGACTCTGAGGTGCTGCCCGGTAAACCCTCGGAGGTTTGACATGACGATTCAGATAGAGCCGGGTATTGGTGACATCAGCCCGGTAGCGGCTGCAGGTGTCGAGATCGAGCCGATGGCGCTGATCGACACGACAGGGTCGATGACTTGGCCCAACGAGGAGGGCGGGGATACCGCCCGCAAGGATGTTCTCGGCGAGGCGATGGGAATCATCGTCGAGAAGCTCGGCGCCGAGGACAGTCAGGCCGAGAAGGAGCAGGAGGCAGGCGAGGACGCCGGCGGTCTCATGACCGTCACCTTCGCGCAGAACAACGTCGAGAAGATCGGCGACCTCTCGCCCCAGAACTGGCGAGCCAAGTGGAGCCAGATCCGGTGGGGCAACGGGACCGAGATCATGCCGGGGTGGAACGCCCTGAACGAGGTCTACCTCGACGAGTTCGGCGATGTGCCCCAGCTCGACCGGCCGAAGATGCTCGCGCTGGTGATCACCGACGGGGAGGCGATCGACACCGACGCCTTCGCCGATGAGATGCGCAAGCTGGGCAAGCGTGCCTACGTCGTGCTCGCGGTCATGGGCTACGGAGAGGAGCACGATCGCGCCCTCAAGGTCTACCAGGACGTGTCCACCGCCAACGACCACGTCCGCGTCGTCTCGTTCGGCAACACCACCGACCCGAGCCGGATCGCGGACGCGGTGGTCAGCCTGGTCGGGCAGTAGCCGCGCCCGCCGTGATGTGAGCCGCGCCCCGGAGAGCGGGGCGCGGCTGGACGCGGGCGAGCCGCGCCGAGGCCACCAGTCCGCACAGAGCGGGTATCCACAGCGCGAGGGCGTGGTACACGAGGACGGCGGCGACGGCCGCCGCGGGCGACGCGCCGTAAACGATCAGGGCCGCAGCCAGCCCGCCGTCGAGC
>DASZMD010000190.1:0-22413 GCA_035551955.1 Solirubrobacteraceae bacterium
CTTGGTCCCTGCCGTCGGTCGCGCCGACTGTGGAGGCGTCGAGAGCCTGCAGCCGCACAGCCATCCCCGCGGCCAGCTCCCGCCGCTGGCCATCGGTGACTCGACCATGCTCCTCTCGGGGCCGGGCCTCGCCCAGCAGGGGTATGCCGTGAACGCCCAGCCGTGCCGCCCCTTTTCCGACGCGCTCGTCATGCTGGGCCAGCTCAAGGCCGAGGCCAGGCTCCCGTACATGGTCGTGATCGCGCTCGGTTCCAATGGAACCGTTACCCAGGACGAAATCGGTGCCGCCCTTGGGCTCATGTGCTGCACCCGCAAGCTTGTCCTCGTCACTCCCCGTCAGAGCGGTGGGACATCGGGAGCGAACGCGATCGTCGAGCGTGATGAAGCCCGAATGCACCCGGGGAGGATCGGCTTGCTCGACTGGGTCAAGTACAGCGCGGGCCACCCCGATTGGTTTCAGCCGGACGGCCTTCACCTCACGGCGCCGGGCTTCATCGCCTTCACCCGCCTGCTCGGGACCGCCTTACCGTGTGCCTATCCCCGCCGGCGCCGCCACGGGACCCGCAGCTATCCGGCGGCGCGGACCTTGGACCACTCGGCCTTGTGCACTCGCTTGGCCGCCTGATACGACGCGAGGGCCTCGGGCGAATCGACGTCGCCGAGGGTGGGATGCCAGGGCACGAGGTCGGCGGCGGCGTCGACGCCGAAGCGCTTGGCGAGGACGGCGCCGAGGGCCTTGACCTTCATCTCCCCGAAGCCGGGGAGCCCCTTGAGGTTGGCTCGCAGGGCGTCGGCGTCGGTGGCATCCGTCCACACGCGGGCGGCGTCGCCGTCGTACTCGTCGCGGATGTGGAGGGCGAGGTCGTGGACGCGCTGAGCCATCGAACCCGGGAAGCGGTGGATGGCCGGCTTGGCGCGGAACACCGGCTCGAGGTCGGCATCGGCCAGCGTGGCCGCGTCGAGGGCACCGAGGCGCTCCCTGAGCGCGAGCGGCCCGGCGAACGCCTTCTGCACGCTCACCTGCTGGTCGAGCGCGAAGCCGACGAGGAGGGCCATCGGATCAGAGGCGATCAGCGCGTTAGCCTCGTCTGAGTCGGTGAAGTACAGGCGGTCGGGCATCGGGCGATCGTACTGGGCGCGTGATGAATTTTTATCGACATACAGTCAAAATTCATCACGGGCCGGGGGGCGGCGGGCCGGGGCCGCCGCGGGCGCCGGGCCGCACGGCCGCGCCGGGCCGCACGGCCGCGCCGGGCCGCCGGCCGCGTCGGGCCGAACGGGCGCGCCAGCCGCGCCGGGGCGCCGAGCCGCCGGGCCGAACGGCCGCGCCGCCCCGCCAGGCCGCGCCGCGCCGCGCCCCCGCCGGCCCCACGCTACGCCGCCGCCGCCTCCACCGCGCGGTGCTCCGCTACGTGGGCGGCCACGTGGCGGGCGTCGCGGTCGATCCCCGCGAACCTTCCCGACCCCCAGGTGTGTAGCCACGGGAGCCCGAGCACGTAGAGGCCGGGAACGGTGGTGACGCCGCGGTAATGGGTGGGATAGCCGCTGCCGTCGAAGGCGGGCAGCTTGACCCACGACCAGTCGCTGCGGAACCCGGTGGCCCAGACGATGGTGCTCACCCCGTCGAGCGCGAGCCGGTCCTCCGAGGCACCCGGCGCCGGGGACCACACCGGCGTATAGCGCTCCTCGCCGTGGGCTTCGATGCCGCGCGCGGCGATGTGGCGGTCGATCGCGTCCTTGATCCGCTCGGCGGTGGCGTCGGCGGCGTCGAGGTTGGCGGCGAGGTCGCCGGCGAAGGCGAGCCCGGAGCCGTCGACTCCTAGCAGGCGCCCGTGCAGGTGCATGCCTTCGCGGGCCATCGCCCGCAGGTCGATGTCGTGTCCGCCGTCGCGGCCGGTGACGTAGTGGTTGGGCTCCTTGCGCGCGGCGAGTCCCTCGGGGTGGTCCTCGATCGGCATGTCGTAATGACCCATGTCCTCGAGCCAGGCCACGCAGTCGCGCCCGCGGTAGAAGCGGGCGACGCGGGGGGCGCTCCCGACGCTGAGGTGAACCTCACGGCCGGCGAGATGGAGGTCCTCGGCGATCTGCGCCCCTGACTGCCCGCTCCCGACCACGAGCACCGCGCCGTCGGGGAGCGAACCGGGGTTCCGGTAGCTCGAGGAGTGCAGCTGGGTGATCTCCGGCCCGAGCGCGGCGCCCGCGCGGGGCACCGAGGGGACGTGGTAGCCGCCGACGGCGAGGATCACCTGCTCGGCCGTGAGCTCGCCGTGCGAGGTCGTCAACTGGAAGCCGCCTTCGCCTCCCTCCACGCGCTCGACCGCCACGCCCTCGTAGAGGGGCACCGGAAACGAAGCGGCGAACCACTCGACATAGGCGATGATGTCGTCCTTGAGCATGAAGCCGTCGGGGTCATCGCCCGCGTACGGGTGATCGGCGAATCGGCATTGCCAGTTGGGGGTCACGAGGCAGAAGGTGTCCCAGCGCTGATTGCGCCACGAGCTGGCCAGGCGATCGCGTTCCAACACCACGTGAGGGACGCCGCGCTCGCGCAGGTGGTAGCTCACCGCGAGCCCGGCCTGGCCGCCTCCGATGACGACCGCCCCGGCATGGCCGGCCAGGCGCTCGGGGGCGGGATGGTTCACGGGCCCGCGGTCGCGGCGCAGGTGCTCCACCGTCACCACCGCATCATCGCCGGCCTCCGCGAACTCGCGCGCCCGTGACTCGATCGCCGCGAGCTGCTCGGCCGACGCCGTGCACGCGAAGCCGCGGACCTCGCGCACGCGCTCGCCGGCGCGCTCGAGCCCGGCACGGCAGCGGCGCACGAGCTCGTCCACCGGGTACGCGGCCCCCTGCACGAGGCTCTCCTCGATGGACCTCGAGGGCGAGTAACAGCGCTGGAGGGCGCCGTCGGGCCAGCGCAGGGTGAAGTCGACCGAGGGCATCGCTCAGCCGTAGGGGACGGGCTCGGCGACGCGGTACACGTCCGGGCGCAGGTCACGGATGGGCGACAGCGCGCGCCGTGCGCGCTCGAGGGTCTCGGCCACGTCGAGGGTGGTGAGCGCGAGCCCGGGCTGGACGCCGGTGCGCGCGAGCAGGTCGCCGCCGGGGCCGACGACGCGAGCGCCCCCGAGGAAGCGCAGCCGCCCGAAGCTCCCGGTCTGGTTGGATGAGGCCACGATCAGCGAGTTCTCGGCGGCGCGGGCGCGGTCCCACAGCTCCGCCCGCCGCCACTGGCGGTCGTCCTCGAGGCGGGGCGCGGCGTTGGAGGAACTGCACGGCCACGCGGACAGGAAGCACAGGACCTCCGCGCCGTCCAACGTCAAGGTGCGAGCGGCCTCCGGGAAGGCCTTGTCGTAACAGATGAGCATCCCCAGTCTTCCCACCGGGGTGTCGAACGCCTCGAGGCTGTCTCCCGGCGTGGTCTGACGGTGCTCGTCGAGCGGGAGGTGGACCTTGCGGTGCAGGCCGTGGAGGCCCTCGCCGGAGACGCAGGCGGCGACGTTATGGCGCGCGCCGCCCTCGCCTTCCTCGCAGAATCCGACGCACACGACCATGTCACCGGCCAGCTCGGCGACGCGGCCCAGCTCGGGGCCCGTGGGGTCGAGGGCGGGCGGGGGGTCGGCGTCGCCGTGGAGCGTCTCCACGTAGCCGCCGAGGGCGGCCTCCGGGAGCACGAGGAGATCCACCTGCTGCAGGCGCGCGCGGGCGATCAGATCCCCGATCGTGCGAAGGCACAGGTCCATGTCGCGGCTGAACGGCGCGGCCGCGGCGGCGATCGTGAGCGCGGTCATGGGCATCCTCCTGTCGCGGGTCCGAGACCGGTGATCGCCTGGGTGGCGATCGCGGTCGTAAGCTCGTCATCAGGCCACCGGAGCCGCACCCCGCCGCGCGCCGACAGAGTCCCGCACCCCGCGCATACGGCGCCGCCGCCGCGCGGTTCGGGAGCGCCGGGGCTCTGGGCAAGGACGGCGGCGAAGCCGGGGAAGCAGGTCAACCAGTCGGCCATCAGCGCGCGCTCGGGGCGCGGAACACGGGCGATGTCGATCTCCGCCCCGCACCCGGACGCCTCGGCGAGCATGGCGATGGTGCCGACGATGCCGGCCATGGAAGCGTCCTTGGCCGCTCGCGGCCGGGTGCGGCGCACGAGATCGAGCATGGGCCGGAGCTCCTCGCGGGTGCGGCCCGAGGTCGAGTCCCACTGACGCCCGTGATAGCCGGGACGCCACTGCCCCTCGAGATCGGCGCACACCCAGATGGCGTCGCCGGGCCGGCCGCCGCCGCCCGGTACCGGGTCGGGGGTGCGACCGAGGCCGGTGACGGTCAGCGCTCCCGGGACGCCGAGCTGGGTATGGCCGCCCAGGATCGGGAGCTCGAACGCTTCGGCGCCGTCGCGGATGCCGCCCAGCACCCGGGCCACGTGGTCGGCGTCGCGCCCGCCGACGGCATCGAGGACGCCGACCGGAGCGGCGCCCATGGCCGCGAGGTCGTTGGCGGTCACGAGCATTCCGCACCACCCGGCCCAGCTCGGGTCGCGATCGACCATCGCCGGGGTGATTGCGTCCGTGCACACGATCACGTCCGAATCCGCCACCGGGACCCCGTCGTCGCCGCGCCACCGGTCGTGGCGCAGCGCCTCGCCGAGCAGCTCGCCGATCGGTTCCTTGGTGGCCTGCGCGTGCTCGGCGATGCGGTCCACGGGCCAGCGCATGAGCAGGTGGGGTGCGCCGCCGATCCTGAACCTGCGGATCGTCTCCCACCCGAGTCGGGTGAAGAAGGGCGCGTGCGCCGTCTGCACGTGCGCGTCGAACCGGATCGCCCCGGCGTCGAGGGCGCGGCCGCAGGCGGCGCGGACGAGCGCGGCGCCGATCTCGCCCCGGCGCAGTCCCGGGCCCCTCGCGGCCACCAGGCGGCTCCCGCGCCACCAGCCGAGCTCGCGCCCGCCCTCGCGGGCGGGGTGGAGCCGGACGCCGCCCAGCACCGAGCCGTCGCCCGCCACCGCGGCCAGGAAGATCGTCGCCGGGTGCCCGTCCCAGTCGTCGGTGTCGTCGCCCGCGAACAGGTGCTGCTCCTCGACGAAGGCACGACGGCGCAGCTCGCGATAGGCGCGCAGCCGCACGGTGTCGTCGCCCACCTCGACGACGACGAGCGGCGGGGCCGCCGGTGCCGGGCGGGCACCGAGCCTCGCCGGGGGACCGCCGAGGAGCTCGATCACGTCCATGCCGCGATCACCCACCGGCATGCTGGAGCGCCGAGCATGCACCGCAGGCCGCGCACCCGGCGACCTGATCGCGCCCGCGCATCCCCGCGCGAGCGAGCGCCGCCCCCACCCGCGCGGTGACGTCGGCCAGGACCGACGGCGGCGGCGCGCCGGCGCCCTCGGCGTGGGCGAGCGAGCCCGCCAGCGGGCGGTAGGGGACGACGAACGGATATACGCCGCGCTCGATCAGGCGCTTGGCCCCGGCGACGAGCTCGTCGGGATCCTCTCCCAGCCCTAGCAGGAGGTAAGTGGAGACGCGGTTGGGACCGAAGCAGGCGAGCGCTCGCGCCCACGCCTCCTCGTAGCGCTCGACGGAGACGACGGCCTTGCCGGGCGTCCATCGCTCGCGCACGTCCTGGTCGAGGGCCTCGATGTGGATCCCGATGGCATCGGCGCCGGAGTCGTGCAGCGCGTCGATCCACGCGAGGTCGACCGGGGGCTCGATCTGGACCTGGATCGGCAGCCCGGGCACCGCGGCCCTGACCGCCCGCACGCACTTGCACAGGTGCTTGGCGCCCCGGTCGGCGCCCCTCGAGGTCCCCGTCGTCATCACCATCTGGCGCACGCCGTCGAGCGCCACTGCGGCGGCCGCGACCTCGGCGAGCTGCTCGGGACGCTTGACCTGGGTGGTGGCGCCGGCGCGCAGCGACTCCTCGATCGTGCAGAAGCGGCAGCGCGTGTCCTCGGAGGTGTAGCGGATGCACGTCTGCACGACGGTGGTCGCGAGCACGTCGCTCCCGTGCAGCCGCGCGAGCTGGTCGAAGGGAATGCCGTCGGCCGTCTCGAGCTCGTAGAAGCGAGGACGCTCGACCGCCTCGACCATGGTGTCCTCGACGACGACCCCGTCACGGGTCAGGCGGCCCTTGCCATCGAGGGCGAAGGGCGAGCTCGAGGACATCGGCAAGGTCGCGGGCGCGCTTCGCGCCCGTGGGAGCTCGCCTGGCGGCGAACTCACCAGCCAGTGCCCATCGTCACTCGGCCCGGCTCCCGCGCGGCGGCGAACGGGCGGCGCCGCGCGGAGGCCGCGAACTGCGAGCTCGGCGCGTAGCGAGAGCTCCACGCCGGCTCAGAACATCCAGGTCGTGTTGATGACCGCGCCCTTGCGGGCGTACTCGATCATCGCGTCCTGGAGATCGAGCGGGTGGCAGGGGATCACGCCCTCCATGAGGTCTTCCTCACGCGCGCCGTGGAGCGCGAGCCCGAGCCGGCAGGCGTACACCTTCCCGCCCTCCTCGATGAACTGCGCGAGCTGGGCGTTCTCGTTCCGCATGCCCGGGAAGAGCTCGTTGCCCACCGTGGGGAAGCCCCGCGTGGCCAGGCAGTTGAGCGACCCGATGCCGAAGAAGTAGAGCGCGGAGTCGAATCCCTTGCGCAGGGCGCGGATGGCCAGGAGCACCGCCACGAAGCTGACGGACGACTCATGGACGATGCCGTGGACCATGCCCAGATAGCTCTCGCCCGGCTCGGCCTGATAGTCGGGAAAGACCTTCGTCTGACCGTAGATCGACTCCCCGATCCCCTTCGTCGGGTGAGGGATCTCCATCAGGCTGGTGATCTCCTCGTCTCTGAGCTTCGGCTCGACCGCCATGCATGCTCCTTTGGTCGTCGTGTTACGCGGTGGACGTGCAGGGTCGCCGGAGCGACGCCCTGTGGGTATGGACGTCGGGCCGAAATTCACCCCCGTCATTCAGGACGAGCGGCCAGTTATAGGTTTCCTGGCTGTGGATTCGAGGGACCCAGGCAAGCGCCCGCTCGAGGGCCGCCGGCGAGGCTTCTCGCTCGTTGCCTTCCTGGCTGTGGTGGGGGCGCTCGCCGCGGCGGCGCTGATCGAGTTCGTCGTCGGGGTGAGGGCGCCCGCCCCCGGCCCCTTCTACATTCAGCCCGCGCAGCTCCCCAGCGGCGCCGCCGGCACCGTCATCCGGGCGCAGCCGCTCTCCGGCGCGCCCGACGGCGCGCTCGCCTGGAAGGTGCTGTATCTGTCGCACGGCTACACCGGCGCGCGAACGGCGCTGAGCGGGCTGCTGTTCGCGCCGCGCACCCCGCCTCCCCCGGGCGGACGCAACGTGGTCGCGTACACGCACGGGACGGTGGGGGTCGCACCGAGCTGCGCGGTGTCCAACGGCACCAAGTTCTGGCCGCACATCGACGGGCTCGAGAAGTTCCTGCGCGCCGGCGACGACGTGGTCGTGCCCGATTACCAGGGGCTGGGGACGCGCGGTCCCCATCCGTATCTGGTGGGCGACGCCGAGGCGACCGCCACGCTCGACGCGGTCCGGGCCGCGCACCAGTTCGGCCCCGCTCAGGGAAGCACCCGGTTCGTCGTCTGGGGGGCCTCCCAGGGCGGCCAGGCGGCCCTCTTCACCGGGCAGGAGGCGCGCGCCCGCGCACCGGAGCTCCACCTCGTGGGCGTCGCCGCGGCGGCTCCGGCCACCGACCTCGAGAAGCTCTTCAGGCTCAACCGCGACGGCACCTTCGGCCGCGTGCTCTCGGCCTACACCCTTGACACGTGGAGCCAGGTGTACCCCCAGCTCCGCCTCGACCAGGTCGTCACGTCCCTCGCCCAGCCCGTCGTCCGCCGCCTGGCCAAGATCTGCCTGAGCACCGACAACGGCCCGGTCGCCGCCGCCGCGGTCAGCCTCGCGCTCAAGCTCAGCTACCTGCACAAGCTCCCATGGGAGCTCGATCCGTGGAAGCACCTGCTGAAGCTGAACACGCCGGGGGCGGCGAAGATTCCGGCGCCGGTTCTCATCACCCAGGGCGGGGCGGACAAGCTCGTGCGCCCCCCGGTGACGGCGGACTTCGCCAAGCACCTGTGCAGTCAGGGAACCACGGTCGACTACCGCGCCTACCCGGGTGTCGATCACCTCCGCGCCGGCCCGGACACCGCGTCCGACGTCGCCCACTGGATCGCCGAACGCTTCGCCCGCGTCAAGGCCGCCAGCACCTGTAAGGGGTGACACCGTCGGCGGCGACGGCGCCGGCCAATACGCTACGCCGATCGTGCCCCCCAACCCTCCCGTCGATCGCCGGCGCTTCCTTCGCGACGGGGCGGTCGCGGTCGCGGCCCTCACCGTTCCCGCCCTCGCGGGTTGCGGCGGCTCGTCCAAGGTGGCGCCCAAGGGCGTGGCGGCATCGGGTGACACCGAGGTCACCGAGAGTGCTCCGCCCTGGCGTACGCTGGCGCGCTCGCTCTCCGGTCGCCTCGTACTTCCCTCCGACCGTGCCTACGCGGGGGCACGCAAGCTCTACGACCCCCGGTTCGACTCGATCCGGCCCGCCGCCATCGCCTACTGCGCCTCGGCCGCCGACGTGCAGCGGTCGGTCGACTTTGCCCGCATCCACGGCGTGCGCCCGATCCCCCGCGGAGGCGGCCATAGCTACGGCGGCTACTCGACGGGACATGGCCTGGTCATCGACGTCACCAAGCTCAACACGGTGAAGGTCAGGGGCGCGACCGCCACCGTGGCCGCCGGCACACGACTCGTCGACCTCTATGACCATCTCGGGCGTGCCGGCGTGCTCATCCCCGGCGGTTCGTGCCCCACGGTGGGAATCTCCGGCCTCGCCCTCGGCGGCGGGATCGGCGTCCTCGCCCGCAAGTACGGCCTCACCTGCGACGCGATCCGCAAGCTCGAGATCGTCACCGCCGACGGCCGCAAGCTCACCTGCGACGGCGGTAACCACGAGGATCTGTACTGGGCGTCGCGGGGTGGGGGCGGGGGCAACTTCGGGGTCGTCACCTCGTTCACCTTCAGCGCGCACCCGATCCCCGCCCAGCTCACCCTGTTCACCGTCGACTGGCCGTGGGCGGCGGCGGGCCATGCCCTGGGAGGATGGATCTCCTGGCTCCACGGCGCCCCCGACGAGCTGTGGTCCAACTTCCAGCTCCTGTCCGCCGGGAGCAGCGGCTTGATCGCGCGCAGCTCCGGCGTGTTCGTCGGCGGCCGGGCGGCGCTCGCGGCGCAGGTGAACCGGCTCGTGGCCGCCGCGGGAGCGGCGCCCTCGTCGACCTTCGTCGGCGGTCCGGATCCGTACCTTCATGTCATGCTCGTCGAGGCCGGGTGCGACGGCAAGAGCGTGGCCCAATGTCACCTCCGCACCCAGAACCCGGCGGGCGTCCTCGAGCGCTCGGCCTACGCCGCCAAGTCCGCCTATGTGGGCAAGCCCCTGCCCAGCGCCGGGCTCGCCGCGGCGGTCAACGCCGTCGCGCACCTGCACGCCGAGCACCCCGGAATCGGGGGCGGGCTTGCCTTCGACGCCTACGGCGGCGCCGTCAACCGGGTTCCCGCCGGCGCGACGGCGTTCGTGCACCGCAACACCATCTGCGCGATTCAGGCCACCGTGACGTGGGGGAGTGCGCCGTCGGGCCGTGCCTTGGCCGCCGGGGAGCAGTGGCTGAGCTCAGCCGCCAACGCCCTCGCCCCGTTCACCACCGGCGGCGCCTACCAGAACTACATCGACCCCCGCCTCGCGGGCTGGCAGCACGCCTACTACGGGTCCAATCTGGGGCGCCTGACGCGCATCAAGCGCGCCCACGACCCAGACAACATCTTCCGCTTCGCCCAGTCCATCCCCCTCCACGCGTGAAGGTCATCCGCCGGCGGCGGCGGCGAAGAGCCGGGCGAGCAAATTCTCCATCGCGGGCGAGGTCTCGAGCGAGCCCGGGCAGCAGGTTGGACCCCGGACCGCGCTGATCCCGATCTCGAGGTGGGGCCCCGAGGAGATGCCGACGATCCCGCAGCCCACCTCGGCGATCGGCGTTCCCGCGGTGACCAGGGTGCCGACGGGCACGAGGGCGGGATAGGCGTGTCCGTAATAGATGAAGCGGCCGTTGAGGGGCCCGCCTTCAACCTTGAGCACCGGCGCCGCTGGCCCGAAGCCACTGATGCCCTCCTGGACGATCGTCCCCGTGGTCACCGCCACGAGCACGGCGCGCCCGCCGCACGCGCCGCCGGCGGTGGAGATGTCGACTCCCTGATCCGGAGACCAGCTGCTCACCGGCGCGACCACCGAGAGCGGCTCCAGCGGGAAGACGAAGCCCTCCCCCGAGGTGAGCGCGTTGAGCTCGGCGACGATCTTCAGCTCACGGCGCACCTCCGACAGGGGCATGGCATGGGCGTTCGGATCACCGAGCCGCGACGTCGAGGTGCCGGCGGAGCCCGCCTGGCCGGCCACGGGCTCGACGACCCGCGGGTGTGCCTGCTGGCCGGGGACGAGCGCATCGCCCGCCCCGCTGCCGGCTCCCGAACCGGAGCCACATCCCGCCGCGGCGACGGCGACGACGCCCGAGAGCACCAGTAGACGCAGGTACCGCATTGGCGTCGACGAGGCTCAGGCCACCGCCCGCAGGCCACCGATGGGAGGGCGCTCGAGCGGCGGGCCGGCGGCGTCGACTGGCTCGTCCTCGCCCGGGACGAGGAAGGACGACGGGAGCGGCCCCCGCAGCCGCCCCTCGCGCGCGAGCCGCGAGGCCACCGCCTGGAGCACCGCGGAGGCCATCGGTCCCAGGTCGCGCAGCGGCTGATGGGCGTTCTGGCGGACCTCGAGGTCGACCTGGGCGAGGGCGTCGATCCCGACGCACCGGTAGGCGTCGAGCAAGAGCGCGATGTCGACGCCGTAGCCGGTGACGAAGGGCAGACGCTCGAGCAGCTCACGGCGGGCCGCGATCTCCCCGGCCAGGGGCTGGTGGACGGCGGCGAGCTCGGGATAGAAGAGGTTGAGGAGCGGTCGGGCGGTGAGCTCGGTGACGCGACCGCCGCCGTCGGGGAGCACGGTCTCGCCGACTCGGAAGGGGCGGCGATAGAACCCCTTCACGAACGAGACCCCGTGCTCGCACAGCAGCGGCCCGAGCAGCCCGCACGCGAAGTGCGCTCCGAACTGCTCGGTGTCGGCGTCGAGAAAGCAGACCACGTCTCCCCACAGGACGTGGAGGGCTCGCCACATGGCGTCGCCCTTGCCCAGCACCGGCCCCAGCTCGGGGGCGAGCGCCTCCTGGTCGTGGACCTCGACGCCAAGCCGGCGGGCCACCGCTGCGGTGCCGTCGGTCGAGCGGTCGACGACGACGATCTGGTCGATGGCACCGAGCTCGCGGAGGGGCACGAGCTGCTCGAGGATGGGCCCGATCGTCCGTTCCTCGTCGCGCGCCGGGAGGCAGACGGAAACGGTGAGCTCGCGCTCGGCGGCGAGCCGCGCCGCCGGGAACGCCCGATGGCTGAACGTGTTGGCGGCGCGCATCGCCCCGACAGGATGACTGAAGTCAGGAGTCGCGGGGCGCGCGCGTCAGGCGCAGGCGCAGAACCTCCGCCCCCGGCGCACCGCCGCTGACCGGCTCGCTGGCGACGTCGTCGCTCAGCAGGTGCAGGAGCGAGCCGACCCCCTCGAGCGTCGCGTCGGCGACGATCGCCTCGCTGCCGCCCGCCTCGAGCGGCCCCACGCGCAGCTCGAACCCGGACTCGTGGTTCGCCGCACTGACGTGGAAGCGCCCGTTCACGGCGCGCCGGGGCGCGTGCAGGGCGAGGGCATCGCTGACCAATTGCAGATCGGACATGCGATCGATGGAGAGCCGCGCGCGCGCCGCCAGCAGGGAGATGTAGCGGCCGAGCACGGCCGCCGCCGGGGCGCCCCGGGTAAGGGCGAGGGCGATCTCCCCCTGCGGCGCCGGCCCGGCGTCGAGCAGCCGTGTGCTGTCGAACAGGTCCTCCCCGTCGCCGGCGGGACTGCCATGGAGCGCGAAGCGCATGCGCACCTCGGTGCCGGCGGCGCCGCTGTTGATGCCGAACTGGTCCGAGAGGGAGGACATCATCGCGAACCCGAACCCCAGCGGAGCGGGCGCTTCAAGCTCAGCGACGGCGCTGGCCGCAGCCCCGGCCGGAAACGGATTCATGCCCGTGCCCTCGTCGCGGACGCTGATCAGGAGCTGATCGAGCGCCGAGGTCATGGTCACCTCGGCGGTGCCGTCGCCCTCCGGATAGGCGTGGAGGACGATGTTGTTGCACGCCTCGGTGACGGCGATGTTCATGTCGGCGAGCAGCTCCTCGTCGATCTCCAGACCTTCGGCGAGCCCGGCGAGGACCTGGCGCGCCAGGGCGACGTTCTCGGCCTTCGCGGGCAGGCGCAGCCGCACCGAGGTCGACTCGTCCGCTTCGAGGGCGTCGTCAGAGGGCGCGATCATTCGCGAGCCCTCCGCTGGCAGCCGTGTTATCGAGCACCGGCACTGCAAGACTCAATATCGGCGTCTTGGCGCGCTGCCAAACCTTGCGGCGCTCGCTATGGACGTGCGCGAGCGATCCTCCCGGCGACGGTCTCGGTCCATACGCCGTGGCCGAAACGCTCGCCCACGGCGGCGGCGCTGGCCTCGTGGTCGTAGGTGATGCGGCGGTGCTCGATCTCGCCATCGTCGTCGATGATCGCGTATGCGGCCCGCGGATCGCCGTCGAAGGGCATCCCGACGCTGCCCGGGTTGACGAGCTCGACCCCCGTGGCGCTCGTGCGGGCGAAGGGCAAATGGGTGTGACCGAACACGAGCCGCGGCTCGCTCACGCCGGCCAGAAGCTCGCCCTCGTCATCGGCGGGCTCGGGGAGGAAGGAGCGCACGTCGGACACCGGCGAGGCGTGGCAGTAGCGCACCGGCTCGAGTACGGCCCCTCCCGGCAGCGCCGCCAGCTCCTCCACCAGGTCGGCGCCCAGTGCTTCGCGACAGGCGGCGATGGCGCCCTGGACGACATCGTTGCCGGGGGCATCCTCCGGGTGAGCGGTCCAGCGCTCGCCGTTGCCGCGGATCCACGTCGCGTGGGGAAGCTCGCGCAGCGCGGCCACCGTCTCCGCGGGCCAGGGCCCGAAGAGCGCGTAGTCGCCGCCGAGGACCCAGCGCATGATCCCCGCCGTGGACGCGTCCGCGAGCACCGCTTCGAGCGCGGGCAGGTTTCCGTGGATGTCGTAGAGCAGCCCGGTGACCGGCACGGTGCACATATAGCATCGTCCCGGACATGAGCGAGATGGTCGTCGTCGTCCACGCCGGCGCCGGCAGGCTCAGCGACGACCTCGGCGAGCATGAGGACGCTTGCCGCCAAGCGCTGGCCTCGGCCCTCGAGTCGGCGGCATCGGCGCTCGCCGGCGGCGACGACGCCGCCGGGGCGGCCCGCCACGCGGTCGTCGAGATGGAGTCGTTTCCGCTCTTCAACGCCGGCTATGGCTCGGTGCTGTGCGCCGACGGGTCGATCGAGATGAGCGCCGGGATCATGCGCGGCGCCGACCAGGCCGCGGGCGCGGTGGCCGCGATCAAGCGCACACGGCACCCGATCGTGGCCGCGGAGCTCCTGCTCGAGGCCGAGCAGGTGCTGATGATCGGTGCGCCCGCCGACGAGTACGCGGCCGCGCACGGGGCGGAGCAGTGGAACCCCTCGGAGTTCATCACCGAGCGCCAGCGAGCACGCCTGGAGGCGTACCTGGCGCGGGGCGGGGGAGGCGCCGGCCGCGCCACCGTCGGAGCCGTGTGCCTCGACGCCGCCGGATCGCTGGCGGCGGCGACCTCGACGGGCGGGCGCCTCGGCCAGCCGCCCGGCCGTGTCGGCGATGCGCCGCTGATGGGAGCGGGGACGTGGGCCGACCCACGCGTCGCCGTGTCGTGCACCGGCGAGGGAGAGGCGTTCATCCGCGCCGGCGCGGCGCGACTGCTGGGCGCACTCGTCGAGCGAGGCGCGGCCGTCGACGAAGCCGCGCGCGCCGTGCTCGCCGAGGTGCGTCGCTGTCAGGGCAGCGGCGGTCTGATCGCCGTCGACGTCCGGGGCGAGGTGTCGACGCCGTTCACCACCGAGGCGATGCCGCGGGGGGTGTGGCGAGAGGGTGGGGGAGTGGCGGTGGAGACCACTTAGGCTCGGCGCTGGTCCCAGCTGAAGCCGCGAACGGCGAAGACGATGCCGAGCACCGCCCAGGCGGCGATCACGCCGAGGGCGCTGACGTTGGCCGAGAAGCTCGTGCCCTTGACCATCGCGCCCGAGAGCCCGGCGATCAGGTGGTAGAGCGGGAGCGCCTGGGCGATCCCCTTCATGAAGCCGGGCGAGTGGGCGGTGTCGAAGAACACGCCGGAGACGGCGACGAGGGGAAGGAAGACCGCGTTGACGTAGGCCGGCGCCGAATCGAAGTTGGGGATCACATGCGAGAACGCCACTCCGAGCGAGGCAAAGCAGACGACGCCGACGATGACGAAGACGATGAGCTCGACCCAGTTGCGCGGCCAGCCGGTGGAGAAGAAGACCCGGCCGGCGACGGTGATGATGACGATCTGGAGCGCGGTGTTGGTGACGGCGTTGCCGGCGATCCCGAGCAGGTAGGAGATCCCCGGCATCGGCGTCCCCCGGATGCGCTTGAGCACGCCCTGCTCGCGCAGGAAGGTCATGTTGAAGGCCAGCGCGGTGAACGTCGTCGACATCACGCTCATGGCGGCGATGCCGGGCACGATGATGCGCAGCTCCTTGTGGTCTGAGTGGAAGGCGGCGCCGAAGAAGGCAAGGAAGAGGAGCGGGAGCAGGAAGTTGAAGAACGCGGCGCTCGGGTTGCGCCAGAACAGGCGCCGCTCGAGCCGGTACTGGCGCCAGGCGAGGGCGGCAACCTCGGTCATGGCCGCCTCCGCCTCCGCCCGGCCGTAAGCGGTGCGTCGTCGCCCCTCGGCGCCGCGGCCTCCTCGCTCTGCCCGGCCGTGAGCTCGAGATACACGTCCTCGAGGGTAGGACGGGTGACCGTGAGCCCCTCGAGCCGCTCACCACGTGCCAGCGCCGCCCCCGTGAGCTCGTGCAGCAGCGTGGTGGGGTCGTCGGTCTCCTGCTCGATGTCGCCTCCCGTGCCGTTGCGGTACGCGACCCGATACCGCGGCGCACCCCCGTTCGCGCCGAGGTCTCCGGGCGCGCCCTCGATGGCGATCCGCCCGTCCTTGATGATCGCGACGCGATCGGCGATGGCCTGCGCCTCGTCGAGATAGTGGGTGGTCAGGAGCACCGTCTTGCCGAGGTCCCTGAGCGACCGGATCGTCTCCCACGCGGTGCGCCGGGCCGCCGGGTCGAACCCCGTCGTCGGCTCGTCGAGGAACACAAGCTCAGGGTCGCCGATCAGGGCCAGGGCGAGGTCGAGCCGTCTCCGCTGCCCGCCCGAGAGGGTGCGGGCCGTGGCGTCCTCCTTGCCGGTCAGCCCGGTGAGGGCGATCACCTCGTCGACGTCCCGAGGATGGGGATACATGGAGCCGAAGTGCGAGAGGGCCTCGCGGACGCGGATGTGCCGGTACAGGCCCGTGCTCTGGAGGACGATCCCCACCCGCGCGCGAAACTCCCGCGGTCGCTCGCCGGGGTCGAAGCCGAGGACCTTGACCTCGCCCGCGCTGCGCGCACGGTAACCCTCGAGGATCTCCACCGTCGTCGTCTTGCCGGCCCCGTTGGGACCGAGGAGCCCGAACACCTCGCCCCGGCGAACCTCGAAGTCGACCCCCCGGACCGCCTCGAAATCGCCGTAGGTCTTGCGCAGGCCACGAACGGCGATGGCGGTCTCGGACACGGAAGGATCATGTCACCCGCTGGCTGCCGGGCGCGCGGGCGCCAGGGGCCGCTCGGCCCCCGGCGGGTCAGGCGTGCTCGATGGTGGCCAGGGCCTGCGGCAGCCCCTCGCGCCTGAGGGCGCGCGGAAGCGGGAGCGTGTGCAGGACGGGCTGGAAGGCGTTGTCGCGGGCGAAGGGGAGCTCGGCGTTGACGATCTCTCCGGCCGCGGCGACGACGTTCGGGTCGAGCTCCGAGCCCGCGGCCATCTCCAGGCCGAGCAGCGCCTCGGCGTGGGAGAGCTGCTGCGTACCCGCCGCGGTCAATTCCGCCCACCGCGCCGCGACGGCGAGGATGCGGCTGTCGAGCGGGATGTGCCTGGCCGCCAGCGCCCCCGGCTCGCCGCTGCCGTCGTAGTGCTCGCCGGCGTAGCGAGCCGCGAACTCGATGCTGTGGCGATCGCCCCAGCGTGCGCTGGGATCGTGCTTGCCCTCGTGCAGGAGGTGGGCGGCGCCCGCGAGCACGCGCCGGCGGCGACGGCTCAGACGCAGGACGTCGCCGAGGGCGGTGGCATAGAGCGCGGCGGCAGCGCCCCGATCGAGCAGAGTGATCGAGTGGCGGCGCGCAAGCGGGGGAAGGACGAGGCTGGGAACGAGGATGACCACGCCGAAGATGGCGAAGGCGGGGATCCCCACCACTCCGAAGAGGACAGCCGTGACCGTCCCGAGGATGACCTCGACGAGGAGCACGGACAGCAGATTGGGGAACTCGCTGCGCAGCAGCGACCAGGGGCGGAACCCTTGGTAGAGCGTGCCGTAGAGGAACCTGGCGACGGCGAACTGGACCACGCCGATGACGATGCCCGCCGAGAACAGAGCGGTGGCGGCCCGAGGCGCCAGCGGCATCGTGCCGGCGAGTCGGAGGACCTCGGTTCCCGCGATGGCCGCCCAGCCGTAGGAGGCGAGGTTCGCGAGCGCTCCCGGAGTGAAGGGCTTGTGCTCGCGCCAGATGAAGCGGCTGGCGATGTCCCAGGGAAGCACGACGATCAGGCCCGCGATCGGCCCCGACACGGCCACCGCGACCAGAGCCATGGCGTATCCGCCGTCGATCTTCAGCGGCACCTTCGTCTTGAAGTGAACGTCGACGCGGTAGGCGCAGATCCCGAAGGCGAAGAGCAGCGCCACGAGACCGGGATCTCGGAGGTGAGGACCGCGCGCCGTCATCAGCATCGCCGGCACCAGGGCCACTGTCGCGACGCCGAGCAGCACAAGCGCAATCCGCCGCGCCCCTACCGTCCTCGCTGTTTGTTTCGCCTCTTCCATGACTCTCGCCCCCATGATCGGCAACATCCATGCCCCAACCACAACAGCGACGGAAAGCATATCGCTTTCCGCCCTCTAAGTGGGCATAACTATGGATTCCGGTCTGGAGCCTGATTCGGCTCGTGAGGCGGCTCAGCCGTTGCGGATGAACATCGTCAACGCTCCTTGTTTTCGCCGAAACCTCACTAAAGCTACCGATCCTTCGTCGGGACGACGCAATGCGCCCGCCGTGGATAACCGATCGTGCCGGCCGGTTAACTTCCTGAGGAAAGCTGTGGTTTGAGGACTAAGGTTGCAGCGCACGTGCGCCGCGCCTGCATCGACATCGGCTCGAACACCACGCGCCTCCTGGTGGCGGAGTGCCGGGCCGGTGGTCTCGACGAGGTTCACCAGGATCGGGCCTTTACCCGCATCGGTCGCGGGCTCGCCGCCGATGGGACGATCGGGGAGGAGAAGATCGCCGAGGTGGTGGGAGTGGTCGCGGCGCAGCTCGCGCGCGCGCGCGAGCTCGGCTCGAGCGAGATCCTCGGTGTCGCCACCGCGGCGATCCGGCGAGCCCCCAACGGAAGCGAGCTCGTCGAGGCGATCGAAACCGGGTGCGGCCTGCGGGTGCAGGTCCTCTCGGGTGAGGAGGAGGCCCGCCTTGCCTTTGTGGGCGCCGCGGGCACGCTCGGGCACCAGCCCGCCGGGACGCTCGGCGTGGTCGACGTCGGCGGCGGCTCGTCGGAGCTCGTCGTGGGCACGCCGCCGGAGACGATCGGCTGGTGGTTCTCGATCGCCGTAGGGTCGGGTGACCTCGCCGACCGATACCTGCGCTCCGATCCGCCCCGCCCCGCGGAGCTTGCGGCCGCCCGCGCCTGGGTCGCGGAGGGACTGTCGGGGGTACGGGCACCGCCGCTGCTCGAAGCGGTGGCGGTCGGGGGGAGTGCTGCCTCGCTGCGTCGCCTGGCGGGATCGCTGCTCGACGGGGCGGCATTCGAGCGGTCCTTCAGCGTCCTCGCGAGCGAACGCGCCGGCGAGGTGGCGCGGCGTTTCGCGCTCGACATCGAGCGCGTGCGTCTCCTGCCCGCTGGGCTGCTCATCCTCGAGGCGGTGTCGAACCTGTTCGGCACCGCGCTTCAAGTCGGTTGCGGGGGCATCCGGGAGGGAGTATTGCTGGAGGCGGAGGGATGATGGGAAATGCATCGGTATTGATGCCGGTTCGGCCCGGTTACCAGTGCACGCCCCGCATCAGGTGCGCGAGTGCGACCTGCTCGTTCGACGCCCGCTCCTCGGGGTCCTTTTCGCCCTTGGCGGCGGCGGAGTCCGGAAACACCTTGTAGGCCGCCGAGAGGATTTGGTCCACCGCCTTGGGGAACAGCGCGTAGGAGACCTCACCGAACGTCCCCAGGCGGGTGTTGATCTGCTTGGGCTTGGTCCTGATCGCTTCGCAGATGAGGTCGGCGGCCTCGTCGGGGGAGATGGTAGGGAAGCTGTCGTAGATCTTGGTGGGGGCGATCATGGGCGTGCGCACGAGGGGCATGTGGATGGTCGTGAAGTGAACGCTGTCGCCGACGGTCTCCGAGGCGACGACCCTGGTCCAGGCGTCCAGCGCCGCCTTCGAGGCCACGTACGCGGAGAAGCGCGGCGGACTCGTCTGGACGCCGATCGAAGAGACGTTGACGATCAGTCCCGACCTGCGCTCGCGCATGGACGGGAGCAGCCCCATGATGAGCTTGATCGTCCCCAGGTAGTTGAGCTGAATCGTCCGCTCGAAGTCGTGGAAGCGATCGTAGGAGAGGGCGATGGAGCGCCGGATCGACCGGCCGGCGTTGTTGACGAGGATGTCGATCCCGGTGTGGTCGGCGAGGATCCGGGCGCACAGCTCGTCGACCGAGTCGGGGCTCGAGAGGTCGGCCGTGTAGGCGTGGGCGGTCCCGCCGAGGTCCTCGATCTCCTGCCTGGTCTCCTCCAGCTTCTCGGCTCCCCGTGCGACGAGGATGGGTATCCCACCTGCCCTCGCGATCTTGATTGCCGCGGCTCGCCCGATCCCGCTCGAGGCGCCGGTGATGACCACGGTCTTGCCCGCCACCGCGCCCTCGAAGCTGCGGTCCTTGAACAGGTCGGGGTCGAGGTTGCGCTCCCAGTAGTCCCACAGCTTGTCGGCGTAGCCGTCGAGCGGGGGCACGGAGATACCGCTGCCCGCGAGCGCACGCTCGGTGTCGCGCGTGTCGAACTGGGCCGTCAAGCCGATGTTTCCGAGCACCTCCTCGGGAATGCCGAAGTCGGCGAGGAGCGCCCGCCGCACCCCGCGGGCCGCCGGGAGCTGCATGAGCATCGACAGCGTTCCCTTGGGCAGCGCCTGGAGCATCCTTGTGTCGAGGCGGACACTGAGCTGGGGCGCGTGGGCCGCCTTGGCAAAGGTATTGATCACCTCGCCCGATCGCTGTGACTTCGGCGCCGTGAGATGGAAGGCCTGACCATCCAATCCCGGGAGGTGGGCGATGTGGTCGAGGGCGGCGGCGACGAAATCGACGGGCACGATGTTCGTGTAGCCGAGCTCGGGGCCGAGGAGGGGAAACCACTCCGGCAGGTAGTGCCGGGCCATCTTGATCGCGGTGAAGAAGTAATACGGCCCATCGATCTTGTCCATCTCGCCGGTCTGCGAGTCACCGACGACGACCGCCGGCCGGTACACGCGCCACGGGATCTTCGTCTGGGTGCGCGCGATCTTCTCGGACTCGAACTTGGTGCGGTGATAGGGATGGTCGAGCTTCTGCCCCTCGTCGAACATGTCCTCGCGGAACAGGCCCTTGTACTTCCCGGCGGCGGCGATCGACGAGACGTGATGGAAGCGACCGGCGCTGATCGCGTTGGCGAGCTCGACCGCGTGGCGCGTCCCTTCCACGTTGGCGATCCGGTTCGTCTCGTCGTCGGCGGTCATGTCGTACACGGCGGCGAGGTGAAAGAAGTGCTCGACCTTCCCCTCGAGCTCGGCGATCTGCTCGGCGGAGACGCCGAGCCGCGGCGCCGCCAGGTCTCCGAGCACGGGATGAACGCGATCGTCCGCTTCCCACCGCTCGATCAGCCGCTCCAGGCGACCCAGTGACCCCTCGCGCACGAGGACATACACGTCCCCGTCGCGCTCGAGCAGGCGCGCAACGAGATTACGGCCGATGAATCCAGTCGCGCCCGTGACGAAGTAACTCATTTCGCTCCCTCTAGGGTTGATCGCGGCAAGCCTATATGGGGGACTGGAGGTTGATCGCCCTCCGCCGCCCGGAATGGCGCGTGAGCGTGACGGCACTGTCGCGCCCGTGTCGCGGCCGCGCCAAATCACCGTCACGCGCCCCCGACCCGCGGCGGTCCGCTGATAACTGGTCGCGGCATGGAGCACGCGAGCGACAGCTGGGTGGTGGCGGCAGCGATGCTCTGCGGCGCGGCGCTCGCCGGCTGTGGGTCGTCCGGGGCCGCAGCTCCGGGCAGCCACCGGGGCCCGGCCTCGCCGGCGGCCGCGTCGCCCGCCGCCTCGTCGCCCGCCGCCTCGCCACCGCCCGCGCCCGCGCTGCGCTCCCGGGCCGGCTGGCGCCTGGACCCCGACCACGCGCTCCCGCGCCACAGCGCTTGGCCGCCCGTGCTCGCCGTGGCCCGCCGCTTCGCCAGGGCGGACTTGAGCTACGAGGTCGGCGAGGTCGGACCCGCGGTGCGGGCGGCGATCACCGGCACGTGCACCACCGCCTTTGCCGCCGGCCTGCTGCGTCACCGAGCGACCCTGCCGCCGGGCGTCACGCCGGGCCAGGTGCGCCAGCGCCTCACCCGAGTGACACCGCTCGAGCGGCTGCCCACCGCGGCCGTCGTCCTGGTCACGGTGCGCCCGGTCCGCCACCCCGGGGGGTCACCCGGCGCCTTCGAGCTCCGGCTCGTACCGCGCCGGGACGGATGGCGCGTGACCGCGCTGAGCGTGGTGTGAGGCGGCGATGTGGCGCCTCGGGGCGGTTCTTCTCCTCCTCGCGCTCGCCATGGCCCTGGTCGTGCTCGCGGCGGTGGCCGGGTTCGCCTCCTCCGAGGCGTGCACGAGCGCGGCGGCAGGGCCGGTGGGTGGCGTGCCCGCCCCCCTCGTTCCGCTCTTCGAGGGCGCGGCGAGCCGGTTCAACCTCGGCCCCGAGGGTCCGGCGATTCTCGCCGCCATCAACTACGAGGAATCCGACTTCGGCCAGTCGCAGCTTCCCGGCGTGCACTCGGGAGCCAACAGCGCGGGGGCCGCCGGGCCGATGCAGATCGGGATCGGCGGTCTCGCGGGCGACACCTGGGACGTGGTGAAGGTGGCGGCCCCCGGTGATCCACCGGGACAGGCGCCCAGCGTCTACAGCGAGGGGGACGCCGTCTACAGCGCCGCGCATTACCTCGCCGAGAACGGAATGGCCGCCAACCCGTCGAGCTGGCAGCCGGCGATCTACAGCTACAACCACGCCGACTGGTACGTCCAGGCCGTCCTCTCCCGCGCCCAGGGCTACTACCACCAGGGGCTCGCCGCCGGCAGCGCGACGCAGCCGGTCAGCTGGCCCGGGCAGCAGCAGTGCACAGTCCAGGCCGGGGGCTACGCAAATCCCTTCGCCCAGGTGCCCTCCAGTCACCTCGTCGCCGAGCGGATCGACCAGGGGGTCGACTACGCCGACGCCAGCGCCGACCCCATCCTGGCGTTGGGTGACGCGGTGATCACCTATGCGGGACCCGATCCGGGCTGGTACGGCGACTCACTCAACTACACGCTCGCCGACGGGCCTTACGCCGGCCGCTACGTGTACGTATCCGAGGGCGTCACGCCGACCGTGCACACCGGTCAGCAGGTGGCGGCGGGGCAAGCGATCGCGACCTTCGCCGTGCCCGGCCCGCACGGCATCGAGACGGGCTGGGCGGACGGGCCCGGTCGGGTCCTCGCCAAGGCGAGCGCCCTCGGTCAGCAGGCCCACGGCGGCGACGCGGGGGACAACCGGACCTACTGCGGCAACGACTTCAGCGCCCTGCTCGCCCAGCTCGGGGCGCCGCCGGGGACGACGGAGGGACGTCCGGTGGTGGGCAGCGGGTGCTGAGGAAGCGGGCGCTCGCCGCGCCCGCCCGTCTTGCTACCAGCCGCCGCGCGGATCCGCGGCCGCAGCGGCACGCTGCTTGGCGTCCATGCGCGCGTGCTTACGCTTGTCCAGCTGCCACTGGATGAAGCTGAAGAGCGAAACCACGACCACGAAGAAGAGGATCGTGCCGAACATCGCGTTGGTGATGTTGACGTCGTTGGTCTCGCCGTAGAGACCCTCGCCGCCGTTCTTGGCCAGCGCCGCCGGTG
>DASZMD010000191.1:0-9138 GCA_035551955.1 Solirubrobacteraceae bacterium
CGTGAAGATCATAGACGCCGTCATTCCCGTCGCCGGCCTCGGCACGCGCCTGCTTCCCGCCACCCGGTCACAGCCCAAGGAGATGCTCCCCGTGGTCGACAAGCCCGTCGTCCAATACGTGGTCGAGGAGCTCATGGCCGCGGGCATCGAGCGTGTCCTCTTCGTCACCGGGCGGCGCAAGCGGGCGATCGAGGACCACTTCGACGCCGACCCCGAGCTCGAGCGCGCCCTCGGCCTCGATCCGCCGCTCGACCCCCGCGGCGGGCTCAAGGTCCTCTACACGCGCCAGCTCCGTCCCGCCGGCCTCGGCGACGCCCTTCGCTATGCCGAGGGGTTCGGCGACGGCCGCGGGGTGGTGGTAGCACTCGGCGATTCGATCATCGCCCCCCTGCCCGCGTCGGGGCCCGCGATCATCGAGCGCCTCGTCCAGGCTTACACGACGTTTCAGGCCAGCGCCGCGCTCGCCGTGGTCGAGGTGGAGGATGACGAGGTGGCGAGCTACGGGATTGTCTCCGGGACCGAGATCGGCGACGGGATCATCGAGGTGACCGACGTGATCGAGAAGCCGGACCCGAGCGAAGTCCCGAGCCGGCTCGCCGTCGCCGCCCGCTATGTCCTCGGGCCCTCGGTGTTCGCGGCCCTCCGCGACACCGCGCCGGACGCCCGCGGCGAGGTGCAGCTCGCCGACGCGCTGCGCGCCGTCCTGCGCGAGGGCGGGCGGATCGTCGCCGTGCCCCTCGGCGGCGGCGAGCGCCGCCACGACATCGGAACGGTCGATGGTTACTGCCATGCCTTCCTCGAGCTTGCGCTCGCCGACCCGCGGGTCGGCGCGGCGCTGCGCGCCCATGCGGCGACGTTGCTCGATCGCTCGCGCTAGCGCCTTCGCGCGAGCGGCGCTCGCAGGCAATCCCTCCGACGGCTATGGGGGAGCGACCCTGGCGGTGGTCGTGCGCGACTTCCACGCCGAGGTCGAGGTGCGACCCGCGAGCGCTCGGTCGCTCACGCCGCAGAGCGCGCTCGTGCGGGCGACGGTGGCGCGCTTCGAGCGCGAGCTCGCGCCCGGCGCGCCGCCCGCCACCGTGCGTCTTCGCACCTCGATCCCCCGTGCCGTCGGCCTCGGCGGCTCAAGCGCGATCGTCATCGCCACCGTGCGCGCGCTCTGTGAGGTGCATGGCGTGCGCCTGCATCCCGACGAGCTCGCCGCCTTCGCCCTCGCGGTCGAGACCGAGGACCTGGGGATCGCCGCGGGACTCCAGGACCGCGTCGCTCAGGCCTACGGAGGCCTCACCTTCATGGACTTCCGGAGCGGGGTCTACGAGCCGCTCGATCCGGCGCTCCTCCCGCCCCTGTTCCTCGCCTGGGACACGGAGGCGGGGGGCGAGTCCGGGCTCACCCACAGCGATCTGCGCGCCCGCTTCGAGCGCGGCGACTCGGTGGTCCTCGGCGCCATCGCAGAGCTGGCCGACCTGGCGCGGGAGTCCCGGGCGGCTCTGCTCGCCGGCGACGTGACGGCGTTCGCGCGCTCGATCGACGGCAGCTTCGACGCCCGCCGGCGCATGCTCGCGCTCGACGAGCGGCACGTGGCGATGATCGAGCTCGCGCGCCGGCTGGGCGCGAGCGCCAACTACACCGGCTCGGGCGGGGCGATCGTCGGGTGCTGCCGCACCGAGGCGGAGCGCGGCGAGGTCGTGGCCGCGCTGGAGCGCGCCGGGCACAGCGCCCTCGCCCCGGCCGTCGTGCCGTGACTCACTCGAGGTAGCGCACGACGTCTTCGACCGGCGCCCGCTCGGGGACGAACTGCTCCTGGCGCGGGCGCCCGAGGTGGAGCAGGCCCACCGGCTCCTGGTCCTCGGGCAGCGAGATCGCCGCCCGCCCGGCCGGCGTGTCAAGCACCGCCAGGGTGCGCCAGTAGCTCGCCAGTCCGCGCGCGTGCGCGCCGAGGAGGACGAGGTAGCCCGCCATCGCCGTGGCCAGCAGGTCATCGCGATCCTGGGATGGGTCCGAGTCGCGTACGGCGGCGAGGACGACGAGGGTGGGGGCCCGGCGCAGCTTCACCGCCGAACCCGGCTTCTCCGCCTCGGCGGCCTCCTCGAGCGCGCCGCGGGTCCGGGCTCCGAGGACGTGGAAGCGCCAGGGATTGGTCAGGTGGTGGTTGGGGGCCCAGCGCGCGAGCTCGAAGAGCTCCTCGAGCGTGTCGCGATCGACGGGATCGGAGCCGAAAACCTTGTGGGTGCGGCGGGTCCGGACGGCCTCTTCGAGCTCCATCGTGGGCAGGATAGGGGGCCGCGGGTCGCCGGCATCCGCCGCGCCGGGCAATACTCTCCGAACCCTCGATCTTCCGACGGTCCCGCCGCCCGGGGACGAGGCCGGGCCCGAGAGCCATGACGAGCACCGTCCCGCCACCCTTGCCCGCCTACCGACCGCTGCCCGGGTGCTACGACGAGATGGTCGACGGCGCCGGCGCGCCGCGCCCGCACTGGGCTCACCTCGCCGAGGCGTTCGCCGAGCTCGGGGTCGGCGAGCTGCTGCGCCGCCAGGAGGAGGCCACCCGGCTCCTCGACCAGGACGGCGTCATCTACCACGCCTACCCCGAGTCCCCGCGGCCGGGGCGGCGGTGGCGGCTCGATCCCCTGCCCGCGGTGGTGAGCAGTCGCGAATGGGAGAGCATCGAGACCGGAGTGATCGAGCGCGCCGAACTCCTCAACCTCATCCTCGAGGACCTGTACGGGCCGCGAGCGCTCCTGCGCCGGCACCTGCTCCCCGCCGAGGTGGTGTTCGGGCACCCCGGGTTCCTGCGCCAGTGCGATCAGATCCGGCTGCCGGGAAGCCAGCAGCTCTTCAGCTATGCCGCCGACCTCGGCCGTGACGAGGACGGTCATTGCGTGGTCGTCTCCGACCGCACCCAGGCGCCGTCGGGTTCGGGCTACGCGCTCGAGAACCGCACGGTGATCTCCAGGGTCCTGCCGAGCCTGTACCGCGATTCGCAGGTCCATCGGCTCGCCCCCTTCTTCCGCTCGCTGCGGGTGGCGCTCCAGGAGGTGGCGCCGCCCGGGGTCGAGGATCCGCGCATCGTCGTCCTCACCCCGGGCCCGTGGAACGAGGCCGCCTTCGAGCACGCCGTGCTCGCATCCTCGCTCGGGTACTCGCTCGTCGAAGGATCCGACCTCACCGTCCGCGCGGGGCGGGTGTGGATGCGCTCGGTCGGGCAGCTCGAGCCCGTCGACGTGATCCTCCGCCGCGTCGACGCGTGGTACTGCGACCCGCTCGAGCTCAAGCCCGATTCCCAGCTCGGCGTCCCCGGTCTCCTCGAGGCCGCCCGCTGCGGCTCGGTCTCGGTCGTCAACACGCTGGGCTCGAGCGTGCTCGAGAGCCCGGCCCTGATGACCTTCCTCCCGCGCCTGAGCGAGCACCTGCTCGGCACCCCCCTGCGGCTCGCCAGCGTGCCCACCTGGTGGTGCGGCGAGGAGGCGGGGCTGCGCCACGTCCTCGCTCACCTCGAGCGCCTCATCCTCCGACCGGTCTCGCGCGAGGCGGGCGCGGGGTCGGTACTGGGCTCCGAGCTCTCGGCCGGCGAGCTCGACGACGTGCGCCGCCGGATCGAGCATCGCCCCTTCGCGTGGGTGGGACAGGAGGCGCTGGCCATGGGCTCGTCGCCCACGCTCACCCCCACCGGTCTCGAGTCGCGGCGGAGCGTGATGCGCGCCTTCGCCGTCGCGCGCAAAGAGTCCTACGTGGTGATGCCGGGTGGCCTCACCCGGGTCGCGCCCAACGGGGACAACGGGAGGATCTCCAATCAGGCGGGCGCGATCGCCAAGGACACGTGGGTCCTGGCCTCCGAGCCCGAGCGCCTGACCGGTTTCTGGCTCCAGTCCGGCCCCGCGGTCGAGGGCATCGACCCGATGTCCTCGATCCCCTCACGCGCGGCCGAGAACCTGTGGTGGCTCGGGCGCTACGCCGAGCGCGCCGAGGCGCTGACGCGACTGCTGCGCACCGTCCACGACCGGCAGGGCGATTTCCAGGGCAGCGTCAACCCGGCAGGGGTCGCCTCGCTCCGCGCTCTGCTCACCGCGCTCACGAGGATCACTTCGACCTATCCGGGCTTCGTCGGCGAAGGGGCCGAGGAGCGCCTGGCCGCGCCCGAGCGCGAGCTCCTCGATCTCGTCGTCAACTACCAGCGCCCCGGCGCGCTCGCGCACGCGGTGCGCTCTCTGATCGACGCCGCCTACGCGGTGCGCGACCAGCTCTCGCAGGACACCTGGCTCGTGGTGGGGCCGCTCGATCGCGCCATCTCCGAACTCGGCGGCCCCGCCCCCGACCAGCACGCTCGGGTGCAGGCGGCGCTTCAGCAGGTCATGCAGAGCCTGCTCGCCCTCGGCGGCCTCGGGATCGAGAGCATGGTTCGCGACCTGGGCTGGCGCTTCATGGACGCCGGACGCCGGATCGAGCGCAGCATCCAGCTTCTCTCCCTGCTCCGCGCCACCGTCACCGAGGCACGCGGCACGGCCACCGACAGCCTGCTCCTCGAGTCGGTGCTCACCGCCGCCGAGAGCATCATCACCTATCGCTTCCGCTACCGCTCGCAGGCTCAGCTCGAGACGCTGCTCGACCTCCTCCTGCTCGACCCCGGTAACCCGCGCTCGCTCACCTACCAGCTCGACCGCCTGGCCGACGACCTCGACGCCCTGCCCATCCCCTCCGAGGGACGGCTGCGCCTCGAGCAACGCCTGGTCCTCGAGGTCTCGACGGCGCTGCGCCTCGCCGACCTCAGCGCCCTGGTGGTGGCGCACGAGGGCGACCGCCGCGCGGCGCTCGACGCCTTCCTCGCCCACCTCCAGGACCGGCTCCTGCTCGCCGCCGACGCGGTCGACCGAGACCACTTCACCCGCCTCGTCCCCGTCGTCTCGCTCGTCGACCCGGCGGCTGCCGACCCGTCGATCCGGAGGACGGCGTGAGATGACCACCACCTATCGGGTCACGCACCGCACCGAGTACGAGTACGAGCGCGAGGTGTCCTCGAGCTACAGCCAGCTTCACCTCCTCCCTCGCGACGTGCCCGGGCAGCATTGCGCCGCGGCGGACGTGAGCGTCGATCCCTGGCCCGAGGACTACCGCGAGCGCACGGACTTCTTCGGCAACCGCGTCGTCTACCTCGCCATCCACCACCCCCACCGCGCGCTCACCGTCACCGCCACCAGCGTCGTCGACGTCGACGAGCGCCCCGCCGAGCTGTCGCTGTTCGGCCAGCGCCCCTGGAAGGAGGCGCGCGAGGCGGTGCGCCGCGGCCAGGTCGCCGAACACGTCGAGGCCGCCCAGTTCGTGCTCGACTCGCCGCTCGTGGCGATCTCCGACGCCTACCGCGAATACGCCGCCGCCTCCTTCACCCCGGGCCGGTACCTGCTCGACGCCGTCACCTCGCTGTGCTCGCGCATCCACGCCGACTTCACCTACGCGCCCGGGTCGACCTCGGTGAGCACCCCGTTGGCCGAGGTCTTCGACCAGCGCAAGGGCGTGTGCCAGGACTTCGCCCACGTGGGCATCGCCTGCCTGCGCTCGCTCGGGCTCGCGGCCCGCTACGTGAGCGGATACCTCGAGACCAATCCCCCTCCGGGGCGACCCAAGCTCACCGGCGTCGACGTCTCCCACGCCTGGCTCTCGGTGCTCGTGCCCGACGCCGGCTGGCTCGACCTCGACCCCACCAACGACCAGCTCGTCTCGAGCAGGTACGTGGTGACCGCCTATGGCCGCGACTACAGCGACGTTCCCCCGGTGACGGGCGTGATCTACACCGAGGGCAAGACCGAGAGCCTGCGCGTCCGCGTCGACGTCGTCGCCCTCTCCGATTAGCGATCAGGCGATCGCGGTATAGGCCTGAGCACGTGCGCGCCTTCACCTGCGATACCTGCGGTCAGCTCCTGTTCTTCGAGAACAGCCGCTGCCTGCGCTGTAACTCACGGCTCGGCCTCGTGCCCTCGCGGCTCGACATCGTCGTCCTCGACGAGCCCGCGCACTCGACGCTGCGCCCGTGCGCCAACGCCGAGCTCGCCCAGTGCAACTGGGTGCTCGAGGAGGGCGACCCGGGGCCGCTGTGCCTGAGCTGCCGGCTCACGCGCACGCGTCCCGCCGACAGCGACGCCGACGGGCTCGCGGCCTTCGCCAAGGCCGAGGGAGCGAAACGGCGGCTGATCTTCCAGCTCCTCGACCTCGGGCTGCCGATCGGCGATGATCTCGCCTTCGACCTGCTCTCGAGCCGGACGGGACCGGTGGTCACGGGACACAGCGACGGCGTCATCACCATCGACCTCGCCGAGTCCGACGACGCCCGCCGCGAGCAACGCCGCACTGCGCTGGGCGAGCCCTACCGCACCATCCTCGGGCACTTCCGCCACGAGATCGGCCACTACTACTGGCCGGTCCTGGTGCAAAGGCGCGCCGGCGAGCTCGAGCGGGCGCGGGCTCTGTTCGGCGACGACCGTGTCGACTACGAGAGCACGCTCCAGCGCCACTACCGGGACGGGCCTGCGCCCGACTGGAGCGAGCGCCACGTGAGCGCCTACGCGACCATGCACCCGTGGGAGGACTGGGCGGAGACCTTCGCCCATTACCTCCACATCCGCGACACTCTCGAGACCGCCGCCGCCTTCGGGCTGGTCGTCGCCGGCCCCGACGGGTCCGAGGATGGGTTGCTTTCCTCGGTGCCGGTGACCGAGGCCGGCGACCGCCCCTTCGAGGCGATCATTGCCGATTGGCTCCCACTCACCTACGCGCTCAACGCCATCAACCGCAGCATGGGGCACGAGGACCTGTACCCGTTCACACTGGCGCCGACCGTTATCGACAAGCTCGCGTTCGTCCACCAGCGCGTGCGCGCCGCCGTCCGGCAGGCGCGGATGCCGGCCACGCCTTGAAATAGTCACAGAGCCTTTACGCGACGGCGGTATCGTGCACCGGGTGACAACGCCGCCGCTCTCGCTGCTCGAGTTCCCCGCCGACGACGCCGCCCGCGCGCGCCGCTTCTGGGCTTCGCTCCTCGGCGTCGAGCTCGAGTCGCGCCGGGACGGCGAGGGCCAGGGCTGGCAGACCCACTCCCAAGGCCCCGAGGTGGGAATCCACGAGCGGGGAACCGGGCCAGGCGACACCTTCTCACTTCCCTACTTCACGGTCGGCGACGTGGCCGCGACGCTCGCGCAGGTACGGGCGCTGGGCGGGACCGTGGTGCACCCAGGGGAGCGGTGGGCGATCTGCAAGGACTCCGAGGGGACTCCGTTTGGCGTCGCGAGCCGAGACTGAGCCGAGCGCCAGCGACGTGCGCATGTCCGGTGCGGTCACGGCACGACGCGGGCGCGGCGCCGGTGTGACCATTCACCCCGTGGACGGTTCAGGCCCCGGCGCAGCACGCGACTTCACCGCCGACGAGTCGCTGCTCACAGACGTCCTCGACGAGGTGGTGCGCCGCAGCGACGGCGCCGGCGCGCTCGAGCTCCACAACAGCGCCGTCGCCCTCAGCCGGGAGGCGCTCAACATCCCGGGTACCGCCGCCGATCGCCTCGCCGAGCTCGTCGCCGGCCTCGACCTCCACGACAGCGAGGTCCTCGTGCGCTCGCTCACGCGGTGGTTTCAGCTCGTCAACCTCGCCGAGGACAACGACCGCGTCCGGCGCCTGCGCCGCCGCGACCTCGAGGAGGCCCCGGCGCCGCGCCGCGGGTCGCTGCGCGAGGCGATCTCCCGGTTGGCCGCGCGCGGGGTGACCGCGGACGAGCTCCGGGTGCTCCTGCGCCGCGCCGAGCTCCGCCTGGTCATGACCGCCCACCCGACCGAGGCACGCCGGCGCACCACGCTCGAGAAGCTCGAGCGCATCTTCCGCGTCCTGCGCGAGCTCGACGAGCGACCGGACGCCGATGTCGAGGACGCCCGCCGTCAGCTCCTGGCCACCGTGCAGGAGCTGTGGGGATCCGACGAGCTCAGAGCGATCACGCTGACCGTGCTCGACGAGGTCCGGGGCGGGCTCGTGCACTTCATCACCACGATCGCCGACACCGTCCCGCGCGTGTACCGCGACATCGAGCGCGCGCTCGCCGAGTACTACCCCGGGGAGGAGATCGAGGTGCCCCCGCTGCTCGCCTTCGGCTCGTGGATCGGCGGCGATCGCGACGGCAACCCCAACGTCACGCCCGAGACGACGGTGCAGACGCTCGAGCTCATGCGCGTCATGTGCCTGCGCTTCCTCCAGGAGCGGATCGAGCTCCTAGCCGGGCGCCTGTCGCTCTCCGACCGCATCAGCGGACACGCCGCGGAGCTCGAGCCGATCCTCGAGACCGGCGAGGAGCTCTACCCCGACCTGGCCACGCAGCTGGCGGCGATCAACCCCGAGGAGCCCTACCGGCGCGCGCTCACCTTCGTGCGCGAGCGCGTGCGTGCGACGCGACGCCACGAGCCCGGGGAGTACGCCGAGCCCGCCGAGCTCCTGAGCGACCTGCGCCGGGTCGAGCGCGCGCTGTGCGATGGCGGCGGATCGCTCACCGCCACCGGCGATCTCCACGACGTGATCCGCCAGGTCGAGGTCTTCGGCTTCCACTTCGCGCGCCTCGACATCCGTGAGCACGCCCGTATCCACCGCCGCTCGCTGCACGAGATCTACGCGTCGCTGGGGATCTGCGACAGCTACGCCGACCTCACCGAGGAGGAACGGGTCGCGCGCCTGGTCGCCGACATCGCGGACCGCCGGCCCTTGATCCCCGCCGACATCGTCGGCTTCTCCGCCTCCACACGCGAGACCGTCGAGACCTTCCGCATGCTCCGCCGCGCGCTCGCCGGGGACCACCGAGGCGCCGTGCAGACCTACATCGTCTCGGGAACCGAGCAGCCCTCCGACCTGCTCGAGGTGCTCCTGCTCATGAAGGAGACGAGCCTGACGAGCGCGGGCGGCGAGCAAGCGCAGCTGCGCATCGTGCCCCTGTTCGAGGCCGGGGCGACGCTCGAAGCCGCGCCGGCGACGATGGACGCCCTTCTCTCTCAGCCCGTCTACCGCGCCGCCCTGCGCTCGGTGGGGGACGAACAGGAGGTGATGATCGGCTACTCGGACTCCAACAAGGACGTGGGGTACGTCGCCTCGGGCTGGGGCGCGTACCGGGCCCAGGTCCG
>DASZMD010000192.1:0-8555 GCA_035551955.1 Solirubrobacteraceae bacterium
GGGGCCTGGATGCCGATCCGCAGCTTCTCGCCCATGATCGCAAGTACCGAGACCTCGATGTCATCACCAATCATGATGCTCTGGTTGGACTTGCGGGTCAGTACCAACATGTGGGTCTTGCCTCCCTGCTCGCCTGTGGACTGGAGTGGGCCCGGCAATCCCCCACCTCGGAACGGCCGGTCTGCTCGGGCCAGCATACCGTCTGCGGGGTCCGTTTCACAAGCGCCCGTTTCCCGCGTCGGCAAACGTCTGAACCCTCCCGTCGGGGCACTGTATTAGTCTCCCCGCCTCATGGCTCGACGATCGCTAAGACCACAACTGAATCAGATCCGCGCCTGGGTCCGCCAAGGACGCACGGACGCTTGGATCGCCCACCAGCTCGAAGTAACCGTGCAGCAGATCCAGGCCTTCAAGCGCGAGCAGGGGCTCGAGGCCGGAACCGAAGGCGAGGGTGGCGCCCCCGTGACCGAGTTCGATGACGAGATCGATCTCCGCGCCGAGGACGACGCCCTGATCGCCGCCGAGCTCGAGGCGGCAGCCGCCGCCCGCGCCGAAGCCGACGCCGCCGAGGCCGCGGCGGCCGAAGCCGAGGGGGCTGCGGCGGCCGAAGACGGCGAGAGCGACGGCGAGGACGGTGAGGGTGATGAGGACGGCCCGCCCGCCCGGCGCCGCCGAGGGCGCCGGGGCGGCACCGGCCGCTCGGGCGCCGCGGCCCGCGCTCGCCGCAAGACGACCACCGGCACCCTCGAAGGAACCTTCGACCACGGCGACGAGGGCTACGGCCTGTGGCTCGACCCCGCCGTCCAGGACGACCCCGTCTACGCCGAGTACTGGGCGGGCCACCGCCCCGTCGAGATCACCATCGAGGAGGAGCAGATCGTCATCCGCCGGGCCGGGGTCGCGGAGGAAGACGGGTAGTCGGCCCGGCGGGGCCATGGGCCCGGAGGGCGCGCACCCACGCCCCTACCGCGCCCCCTCCCGCTCGAGCCTCCCCCCCGAGTAATCACTCGCCGCCCGCAGGTACCGCGCGAAGGCGGCCCCCGCCACCGTAGGGATATCCCACGCCTCGGGCACGGCCGGGGCGGCCCGTACCGCGATGTCGAAGCACCAGTCCGTGCCCTGCGAGTACAGCTCGGCGAGCTCGCCGGAGGTGAAGGGGCCGCCCAGCCGGCGGCGGAGCTCGGTGACGATTTCGTCCCTCACCCGCTCGAGGGCGGGGCGCTCGGCGGGCGGGGCGGCGGCGAGTCGGCGCGTGCCCTCTTCCCATAGACCGATGGCTTCCTCGAAGCGCACCGCCCCACAGTAGCCAACCGACTATTTCGGCAGGCCGAGGATCACGTAGGGCTTCTCGCCGCTGCGCACCATCCCCAGCGTGCGGGCATCGGCGACGACCGTCGAGGGCCGGTTCAGTGACTTCACCTGGCGCTCGAGGGCGGCGTTGCTGCGCAGGAGCTGATGAACGACGTTGGCCTGCCGGCGCTCGGCGCGCCAGGTGTTGAGGAGCGAGAGGGCGGGCTCGATGTACAGGCAGACGACGATCCCGAGCGTCACCAGCAGCGCAACCCGGCCGACGCGATCCCAGCGCACCCGAGTGGCCGCCTGGCGCATGGCGGAGGCCAAGCCCGCCGGAGGCCGCGCCGGAGGGCGGCCCGGAGGGCGGTTTCCTACGTATGCGGAGCGGGCGGGCGGCATCGCCTTACCGCTTTGTTCGCCACCGGCCCCTTCCCTCCTGCTGCAAGGGAATTGGCAGCGAGGCCGATTTCACACTTTCGTCCCGCCCCGGGTCAGGACCGGAACGCCGTCCGCCCCGGATACGTCGCGTCCGGCCCGAGCGCCTCCTCGATCCGCAGAAGCTGGTTGTACTTGGCCACCCGATCGGTGCGCGAGGGGGCGCCGGTCTTGATCTGCCCGCACCCGGTCGCCACCGCGAGATCGGCGATGGTCACGTCTTCGGTCTCCCCCGAGCGATGCGACATGACCACCGAGTAGCCCGCCTCGCGGGCCATGCTCACCGCCGCCAGGGTCTCGGAGAGGGTGCCGATCTGGTTGACCTTGATGAGGATCGAGTTACCGACGCCCGCTTCGATCCCCCGCCGCAAGCGCGAGGTGTTGGTGACGAAGAGGTCGTCGCCCACGAGCTGGATCCGCTTGCCGATCTCGTCGGTGAGCACCTTCCACCCGTCCCAGTCCTCCTCGGCCATGCCGTCCTCGATCGAGACAATCGGGTAGCGCTCACACAGCTCGGCCCAGTATCCGGCCAGCTCCTCGGCGTCAAGTGTCCGGCCCTCGTGCTCGAGCACGTACTCCCCCTCCGAGGAGTAGATCTCGCTGGTGGCGGGGTCCATGGCGATGGCGATCTGATCTCCGGGCACGTACCCGGCGGCGCGGATCCCGCTCATGAGAACCTCGAGCGCCTCCTCGTTGGAGGCGAGGTCGGGGGCGAAGCCGCCCTCGTCGCCCACCGCGGTGGAAGCGCCGCGGTCGTGCAGGGTGGCTTTCAGGTGGTGGAAGACCTCACTTCCCATCTGCAGCGCCTGCACAAAGCTCCGCGCTCCCACGGGGACGATCATGAACTCCTGGAAGTCAACGCTGTTGTCCGCGTGCGCGCCGCCGTTGATCACGTTCATCATCGGCACGGGGAGGATGTGGGCGCCCTCTCCGCCGATGTAGCGCCACAGCGGCATCCGGACCTCGGCGGCGGCGGCGTGAGCGGCGGCGAGCGAGACGGCGAGGATCGCGTTGGCCCCGAGGCGCGATTTGTTGGGCGTGCCGTCGAGCTCGATCAGAAGGCGGTCGAGCGCGGCCTGAGCGCTGGCGTCCTCGCCGCGGACGGCGGTGGCGATCTCGCCGTTGACATTGTCGACGGCCTTCATCACGCCCTTGCCCATCCAGTCCCCGCCGCCGTCGCGGAGCTCGGTGGCCTCGAACTCGCCCGTCGAGGCCCCGGAGGGAACGGCGGCCCGTCCCCAGGCCCCCGAACTCACGCTGAGCTCGACTTCGACCGTCGGATTGCCGCGGCTGTCGAGAATCTGCCGCGCGTGCACATGCTCGATCTGGCTCATGTGATCTCGTCGCCTCCTTCGGTCAGGCGAGCGCGCGCGTAGTACGCGAGCTGCTCATCGGGTCCCAGATCGTTCCAGTCCCGGCCTTCCGATGTCGCGAGGCCGCTCCCGCGCTCCACCCGGCCGCGGAACCGCTCGGACGCGGCCCGGAGGGCGAGCTCGGGATCAACGCTCAGCTTGCGGGCGACGTTGACGGCAGCGAATATGACATCGCCGAGCTCGTGGAAGCGCTCGTCGGGGGTCGCAGCCCGCTCGAGCTCCCGGAGCTCGTCGCGCACCGCCTGCAACGGCCCTTCTACGCCGGGGAAGTCGAAGCCGCTGCTCGCGGCCCGGCGCTGGACCTTGCGCGCGTACAGCGGCGAGGGCAGAACCTCGGGGACCTCGGCGAAGATCCCTTGCTCGCGCCCCTCCTCGCCCTCCTTGATCCGGTCCCACCTCCGCAACACCTCGCCGGAGGTCAGCGAGTCCTCGCCACCGGCGCCGAACACATGCGGATGGCGCCGAACGAGCTTCTCCGCCGCCCCGTCGGCCACCCGTGCGAGGTCGCCCGCGCCCCGCTCCTCGAGCAGGAGCGCCAGGAAGTGCACCTGGAAGAGGACGTCGCCGAGCTCGTCGAGAAGCTTGCCATCGTCGCGGCGCTGGGCCGCGTCGGCGAGCTCGTAGGCCTCCTCGACCGTGTGGGGCACGATCGTTCGCTCGTCCTGCTCGCGATCCCACGGGCACTCACGACGCAGGCGCCGGGTGATCGCGTCGAGGCGAGCCAGCGCCTCCTGGATCTCCGACCCGCCGGCGGTCAACGGGACCGCCTACTTCTTCTTGGTGGTCGTGGTCCCCGTGGTCGTCGGCGTTGACACCGTCGGCGTCACCGTCGGCGTCGTGGTGGTGGTGGACGGCGCGGGCGTCGTCGTCGCGGTCGTCTTCGGCGCCACGTAGTTCTTGCAGTCAACGATCAGGAAGCCGTCGCGGCACACCGTCTTCGCCTTCCACTTCTTCTCCCACGGCGGGCTCGAGAGGGCGGCCTGCGAGAGCGTCTGCTTGATCGTCGCCGTCGCCTTGGCCAGCGACTCCGTGCTCGCCGGGAAGATGTCGGTGACCTCGGCCACGTAGTAGCCGAAGGGGCTCTTGATCGGCCCGAGGAGCTTGAGGTGCGGGGCCGAGAAGATCGCGGTGTTGAGCGCCGTGGGCTCCTGGCCGTTGACCACGCCGGTGAGGAGGCCACCGGTGTTCTTCGTCGCCGAGTCCGTCGAGTACTTCTTGGCGGTGGCCTTCCACGACTGATGGTGCTCGAGGGCGGAGATCGCCGCCTGGGCCTGAGCCTGGGACTTGGTGAGGATGATGCGCACGTTGCGCTTCTCCGTCGAGGAGTAGGAGGACAGGTGCTGCTTGTAGTACGCCTGCACCGCCGCGGGCGTGGCGAGCTTCGTCGCCAGCAGCGAGATCCGGAAGCGGTAGAGGATGTCGTTCAGCGTCTGCCCCGTCGCGCTCAGGAAGGACTGGAACTGGGCCGCGGTCTTGAACTGGGCGTTCTTGGCGGTGGTGAACTTGGCCATGACGTCAGCGTTGCTGACCTTGACCCCTTGCTGGGCCGCCTGGCCCTGCACCCAGGCGGAGCGCACCAGGTACTCGAGCGTCTGCGTGAACTGCGAGACGCAGGCGGTCTTGAGCTCGCTCTGCGGGATCGACGCGGGGGCGATCTTCTTCAACGAGGCGATGCACTTGGTGTAGTTCGGCGGGTCGGGGACGATCACCGGGCTGCCGGGTGAGGCCTGCGACTGGCCGACGGCCGCGACATAGCCCCAATGGGCCAGTGCCCGCGAGGTGATCGGGTTCCCGGCGACCACCGCGACCGAATCGCCGGGCACGGCGCTGCCGCACGCGGAAACGATCGCGGCCACAAAAATGGCGCCAAGCGCCGGGGTCAAACGCACGATTCTCTTCACCGGCGGCGGATGGTAGCGAGTTCCCGGGAAGTTCCTCCGAAGGGTCTCATAAGAGCTTCCCGTCCCACAGATCGCCTACCCTCGCGCCCATGGCCGATGTCCCGATCGAGGACCGCGTCGCGATCGCCGACCTCGTCACCGAGTACGCGTATCTCCTCGACCACCGCCGCTGGCACGAGGTCGCCGATCTGTGCACCGACGACGCCGTGCTCACGATCCGCGGGCGCGAGATCCGCGGCCGGGCCGGCCTCGCCGAGTGGGCCGAGCACCGCGCCGCCAACGTCGCCCGCCGGACCCAGCACCAGATGACCCTCCTGCGCCTGGCGCCGGGCGCCGACCCCGATCAGGTCACCGGAACCGCCGCCCTCGTCCTCCACGTCGCCAAGGCGGGCCACGGCGGCACCTACGTCGACCTCGTGGGCGAGTACCGCGACGAGTACGTGCGCGCCCCGGACGGGTGGCGCTTCCGCCGCCGCCACCTCGTCAAGATCGAGGACGCCTAAGCGGCTTACGCCGCCGCCGCCGCGGCCTCGGCCGCGTCCGCCTCGGTCGTCACCGCCAGGAGCACGTCGGCCGCCCGCACCACAGCCGGGAAGCGCGCGGCCGGGTCCTTGGGGATCCGCACCGAGAGCTGGGACTTACCCGACTCGTACAGCGCCTCGGGGATCTCGGCGCGGATCTTCTTGGCCCGCACCGAGTCGAGCTCGATCGGGGTCACGGCGAGCCGATCACCGCGGAAGGTGACCGCCCGCGCGCCCGCCTGCCCGAGCTTGATCCGCGCCTGCTGCAGCAGGATCAGATTCCGCAGCGGCTCGGGCACCGGCCCGAAGCGGTCCTCGAGCTCCTCGCGCAGCACCCCGAGGTCGGCCACCTCCCGCGCCCCCGCGATCCGGCGGTGGACGTCGACCTTGGCCTGCTCGTAGGGGATGTAGTCGGCGGGGACGTAGGCGTCGACGTTGACGTCCAAGCGAACCGGCTCCCAGTCCTCGTCCGAACCGCCCTCCTCGAGCCCCGCCACCGCCTCGTCGAGCATCTGCATGTAGAGCTCAAAGCCGAGCGCGGCTACGTGGCCGGACTGCTCGTCGCCGAGCAGGTTGCCGGCGCCGCGGAGCTCGAGGTCGCGCATGGCGATCTTGAAGCCGGCCCCGAGCTCGGTGTAGTCCGACAGGGCCGACAGACGCTGCGCGCCCTCGACGGTCAACGCCGCCGCGCTCGGATACAGCAGGTAGGCGTAGGCGCGCTCGCGGCTGCGCCCCACCCGCCCGCGGATCTGGTAGAGCTGAGCGAGCCCGAAGGCGTCGGCGCGCTCGACGATCAGGGTGTTCGCCTGGGGGATGTCGATCCCCGACTCAATGATGCTCGTGCACACGAGCACATCGGCATCCCCGCGCAGGAAGCGCAGCATCCGCTGCTCGAGCGTCTTCTCGTCCATCTGCCCGTGCGCGACCTCGAACTTCATCGACGGGCACAGGGCCCGCAGTCGCTCGGCCGTCTCGTCGATCGAGTCAACGCGGTTGTGGAGGAAGAAGGCCTGCCCCCCGCGCGCGTGCTCGCGCATCAGCGCCTGCTTGACGAGCTGCTCGTCGTACTCGCCCACATAAGTCTTGACCGGGCGCCGGCCCTCGGGCGGAGTCTCGATCACGCTGATATCCCGCACGCCCGCCAGCGACATCTGCAGGGTCCGCGGGATCGGCGTCGCACTCATGGCGATCACGTCGACCTTCAGCTTCAGCTGGCGCAGGAGCTCCTTCTGCTTGACCCCGAAGCGCTGCTCCTCGTCGACGATCAGGAGCCCGAGGTCCTTGGCGCGCACGTCGCGCGAGAGCAGGCGGTGCGTTCCGATCAGCACGTCGACCCGCCCCGCCGCAAACTCGGCGACCGTCGCCTTCTGCTCGGCCGCGGGGCGGAAGCGCGAGACGTGCTCGATCGTGATCGGATAGTCCTTCAGACGCTCGGAGAAGGTCCCGAAGTGCTGCTGGGCGAGGATCGTGGTGGGGACGAGGAGCATCGCCTGCTTGCCGTCCTGGACGGCCTTGAAGGCGGCGCGCAGCGCGACCTCGGTCTTGCCGTAGCCGACATCCCCGCAGATCAGGCGATCCATCGGCCGCGGCGCCTCCATGTCGGCCTTGACGAACTCGATCGCGTCGCGCTGGTCGGGGGTCTCGGTGAAGGGGAAGGCGGCCTCGAAGTCGCGCTGCCAGTCGCTGTCGGGGGCGAAGGCGTGCCCCTCGCGGCGCTTGCGTTCGGCGTAGAGGTTCAGGAGCTCGCCCGCGAGCTCCTGGGCGGCGCGGCGGGCGCGCGCCTTGATCGTGTCCCAGCGCGTGCCCCCGAGCTTGGAGAGCGGCGGGTGTGCGCCGCCGGCGCCGACGTAGCGACTGATCTTGGCGAGCTGGTCGACGGGGACGAAGACGCGATCGGAGCCCGCGTACTCGAGGTACAGGTAGTCGCGCGTGACCCCGGCCACCGTCTTGGTGTCAAAGCCCGCGAAGCGCGCGATCCCGTGGTCCTCGTGGACCACGATGTCGCCCGTGCGCAGGTCGGCGAAGCTCCGCAGGACGCCCCGGCGCCGGGCCCGGTCGGGCCGGTCCGGCGCGCGGCGGCGCCGGAACAGCCGGTGCTCGGGGATGACGGCGAGCTGGAAGCCGGGGGCGATGAAGCCCTCCGACAGGCGGGCATGGGCGAAGACGAGATTGTTTAGGGGGGCCTTCGGCCCTGTTTCTCGGCCGTTGGTGGCGGCGCCACCCAGCCAGTCGACCCGGAGGCGGTCGAGGTTGTAGGCGGCGCGCTCCCCCTCGCCCCGGACGGGATAGGCCACCACCGTGCGGTAGCCCGAGCGCACGAGCTTCTCGAGCTCGGGCTCGGCCTCGCGCAGCCCGCGGGCGGCGAAGTTGGCGTCCTGAGCGCGGAAGGAGAAGGGCTGATCCTGCTCGATGCTCGAGATCCGGATTCGCGCCCGCTCGCGCAGCGCCGCTTCGATCGGCTCGGGGGCGACGTAGAGGTGATGGGCGTCCTCGTCGTGGAAGGCCGCGCACACGTCCTGCCAGTGGTCGTGGAGCACGGGCGCGACGTCCTCCTCGCCGGCGATGATCACGGTGGCGTCGGCCGGGGCGAGGTCGAGGAAGGGGTGGAAGCGGTCGACGGGGAGGAGCTCGGTGATGTCGGGGCGGTTCTCGGCGTCCTCGAGCGCGGCGATCTCCGCGAGCTCGCGGTGCTCCTCGGCGAGCTCGGCGGCGGGGGCGATCTCGACCGCGTCGGCGTCGCCCAGCGAGCGCTGGGTGAAGGTCGAGAACCAGCGCAGCGACTCGATCTCGTCGCCGAACAGGTCGACGCGGACGGCGCGGTCCTCGGTGGCCGGGAACACGTCGAGCAGCCCGCCGCGGATCGCGAACTGGCCACGGTCCTCGACCTGGTCGACGCGCTCGTAGCCGGAAGCCACGAGATCGCGAGCCGTCTCCTCGAGGTCGAGGAGCTCGCCCGTGCGCAGGGTGAAGGCATGGGGGCGCAGCGACGGGTCGGGCACCTTCTCCGACAGGGCCACCGCGCTGACCACGAC
>DASZMD010000193.1:0-2668 GCA_035551955.1 Solirubrobacteraceae bacterium
GCGGCGACGATGCCCACGATCACGAGCGCGAGCACGGGGACGCTGCGCGGCAGGGTGAAGCACAGCAGCGCCACCGTCGAGGCGGCGAGACCGAAGCGGAGCGGCGCCAGCCTCCCGCGCCGGTCGGACAGGCTTCCGACCACCGGAGCGATCACCGCCTCGATCCCGGCGGCCGCTAGGTAGATGGCTCCGATCGCCGCCGCCCCGGCGCCGAACTCGTGCAGGCGCAGCGGGCCAAGCACGTTGATCATGCCCGAGGCGATCGCCGGGACCGCCATCAGCCACATGCCGGCGGCGATGCCCGGCCGGCGCAGCGCCGCCGTCACGCTTCCGAGACCCTGCTCGGAGGCGGCATGGTGGGTGGGTAGGCGGGCGGTCTCCACGAGCAGGAGGCCGACCACCACCGCCAGCGCCCCGAAGGTCACCGGCCTCCCCGTGGCGCTCGCCAGCGTCCCGATCACGGGCCCGAACAAAGCTCCCCCGATCGCCGCCCCGAGGGCGCGGCCCATCAGGGCGCCGCGTCGCCCGGGCGCGGTCTCGGCCACGATCCACGCCAGCCCTCCCGCCCACGAGCAGGCGCCCCCGAATCCCTCGATGAAGCGAGCCACGTCGAGGGCGGCCGCCTCATGAAGGAAGGCGAAGGCGATGGTCGAGCACCCGAGCAGGGCCAGCCCCGTGCACACCGCGAACCGAGGCCCGGCGCGGGCGACGAGCAGGCCGCCGGGAAGCGATCCCAGCAGCATCCCCACCGGGTAGCTCGCCGTCATCACCCCGGCCGAGAGCTTCGACAGCCGCAGCTCGTGCACGAGGCCGGGCAGGAGCGGCGCGATCACCGCGTAGAACATCGTGTCGACGAAGACCACGACGCCGATCACGAAGACGAGGCGGTGCTCGGCGGCCTCACGCCCGGCGCGGGACCCGGGCGCGGTGGCAAGGGGGCGGCGCATGGCGACGCCACCGTAGACGTTCACCGCCGGCGAAGGCGCTATCCCGGCTCCTTCTCCTCCTCGACGATCGCGTGCATCACTGCGTTGATCAGGGCCAGGTGGGTGAAGGCCTGCGGGAAGTTCCCCATGTGGCGACCGGTCTGGGCGTCGAGCTCCTCGGCGAAGAGCTTCAGGGGTGAAGCGAGGGCGAGCAGGCGCTCGAGCAACGCCCGGGCCCGGTCCCCCTCACCGATCTCGCAAAGGGCCGAGCACAGCCAGAACGAGCAGATCAGGAAGGTGCCCTCCTCGCCCGAGAGGCCGTCGTCGGTCTCCTCGACCTTGTAGCGGAGTGCGAGCCCGTGCTCGGTTAGCTCCTCGGCGATCGCCAGCACGGTGGCGCGCACGCGCTCGTCCTCGGGCCCGAGAAAGCGCAGGAGCGGGATCAACAGCGTCGAGGCGTCGAGCGCATCGGTGTCGTAATGCTGGCGGAAGACGCCCCGCTCGGAGACCCCATGCTCGAGCACGTCGGCGTGGATCTCCTCGGCGATGGCGGCCCACTCCTTGGCCAGCGCCTGCTCGCCCTCGAGCCCCGCCAGGCGCGAGCCGCGATCGAGCGCCACCCAGCACATCAGCTTCGAGGAGACGTAGTGCTTGGGCTCGCCGCGCGCCTCCCAGATCCCCTGGTCGGGCTCCTTCCAGGCTTTGATCGCACACCGGACCTGGTCCTGGAGCACGGGCCACAGCCGCTGGGGGACGTGGCCGCTCAGCTTGGTGTGCAGGTACACCGAATCGAGCACCGCCCCGAAGACGTCGTTCTGGCGCTGGGTGAAGGCGCCGTTGCCGACCCGCACCGGGACCGCCCCGTCGTACCCGTTGAGGTTCTCCACCACGCGCTCGGTCAGGTCGCGCTCGCCACCTACTCCGTACATGATCTGCAGGGCCCCGTCGGGGCCCCGGTCGAGGTCGGCGACGAACTGCATGAAGTCGTCCGCCTCCCAGTCGAGACCGATCGCGTGCAGGCCCCACAGGGTGAAGGTGGCGTCGCGCATCCAGCAGTAGCGGTAGTCCCAATTGCGCTCCCCGCCCGGGGTCTCGGGCAACGAGGTGGTCAGGGCCGCCACCGTGGCGCCGGTGGGCGCATACGTGAGTCCCTTCAGGGTCAGCGCCGAGCGCTGGAGGTACTCCCGCCAGCGGTGGTCGGGGAAGCGGCCGCCGGCCAGCCAGCTCCGCCAGTAATGCCGCGTCGTGTTCATCCGCCGGCGGGCGTCCTCTCCGTCGGCGGGCCCTTCGAGCCCATGCGTCCACGACAGGGCGACGAACCGCTGCTCGCCCTCCTCGAGCGTGTGACGGGCGCGGGCGCGGGTGCCCTCGAGCCCGATCCGCAGGTCGGAGACGAGGCGCAGCGTCGTCTCCCCGTCCGTCGCCTCGGCGGTCTGCCAGTCCTCGCCGATCATCGTCCATTGCCCCACCGTGTGGCCGTAGCCGAACAGGGGCTCGCACACCGCCTCGATCTGGACCGCGCCCTGCAGGCACTCGACGGTGCGGACGAGCATGTGGTCGGCCTCGTGGTCGGTCGGCGGCCGGGTGTGCGAGCTCTCGTCCGAGTTCGCGTGGTGCCAGGGCCCGATGGTGAGCGCGTCGCGGACGACGATCCATCCCGACGGCGTCATCCAGGTTGTCTCCAGGATCACCGTCCCCGGTTCGTAGCGCCGGGCGCCGGGGACCGAGATCCCGTAGGGCCC
>DASZMD010000194.1:0-13241 GCA_035551955.1 Solirubrobacteraceae bacterium
CGCCAGCGCCAACTATGGCGTGTAGTAGTCTCGCTTCCATGGACGACAGAGGCAGCTCCCGGATTCGCGTCGCCCCGACGACGGGAACCGTGAGCCGCCGCATGTGCGGAGCCAGCGCCGAGGTCGCTGGACTCGTCGTTCACCCGGTGGCCCACCCCACCACCGCCTCCGCGCGTTAGCACGCCTCGGCGGGTGTGACCCGACGTTCGGGTCACACCCTGCCGGGGCGAATTCACTACTACGTATCGTCGTACCTGCTACGCTGCGTCGTAGGCGCGCCGGCCAGGGTGCTGTCTCGGAAATCGAACGGAGCGCACGCAATGAGAACCACCGTCAATCCCGTCGCCGCGGCGCGTCATCGCGCCAGAGATCCCGGGCGGTCGAGAAGCCTCCCAGCGGCACCGGGACGGCGCTCACCCCCGTGGACACGATGGGGTGTGCTCGTCGCCGTGGCGGTGGCGATCGCCTTCCTCGGCGTGCCCGCGCTGGCCGGCGTCCCTGCCAGGCTCGTCGAGGGGTGTGGCGACTGGATCGTCACCGCCGGCGTCCTCGAGGTCCTCTCGATCGCCGGATTCGTCGTCATCTTCAAGCTCGTGTTCGCTGCGCCCGTGGGCTGGCGGGGGAGCATTTCCGCCGGTTTGCGGGCATTGGCGGCGACCACCCTGCTTCCGGCCGGGGGGGTGATCGGGCCGACGATGGGGGCATGGTCGGCGAGCGAGAAGCGCCCGTCGCTCGCCCAGCTCGCCCGCGCGACCGTCGTCTTCGTGATCCTCACCAGCGCCCCGGCCGCCTTCGCGCTCGCGGCGCTGGGAACCCTGCTGTGGCTGGGGGTGCTCGGCGGGCCCCGGGACGCGGCGCTCACGCTGCTCCCCGCGGCGCTCGCCGCCGCCGTCATCGCCGCGACCTGGCTCGCGGCCCGCTCGTCGCATCGCACGGCCCTGGCCCACCCCCCACACGGAGACCGCGCCACCCCCCGCCCCCGCCCCCGGCACCGAGCCCGCAGCGCGCTCCATGCCCGCGGCGCGCTCGCCAAGGTCTGCCAGCCGCTGCGCGACGGCCTCACCGACGCGCTCGAGCTGGTGGGTGCCGGCGACTGGAAGCTCGCTGGGGCGCTCGCGTACTCGGCCTTCGACCTCGCCGTCCTGTGGGCGGCCTTTCACGCCTACGGGCACACTCCGCCGCTTGGGGTGATCGGGATGGGCTACCTGGTCGGCTCGCTGGCGGGGGCGTTGCCGCTCCCGGCGGGACTCGGAGTCGTCGACGGCGGGCTGATCGGCGCACTGGCGCTGTACGGCGCCCCCGTCGTCCCGGCCGCCGCCGCCGTGCTCCTCTACCGGGGCATCTCGCTCTCGCTCCCCATTGCCCTGGGCGCCGTGGGATGGATGTCGTGCCCGGCCGGGCGCTCCCGCGCCGTGGGAAGGCGGCACGGGCTCGCCTCGGTGAAGTCGTGAGCGCCACCATCCTCCTCACCGGGGCGACGGGCTACGTGGGCGGGAGCCTGCTGTGCCGGCTCGAGCGCGAGGGGAGCCGCGTTCGCTGCCTCACCCGGCGCCCGCACGCCCTCGAGGGACAAACCGCACCCACGACCGAGGTCGCACTCGGAGACCTGCTCGAGCCCGCCTCGCTCTCCGCCGCGATGGCCGATGTCGACACCGCCTACTACCTGGTGCATTCCATGGACGCCGCGGGAAGCTTCGAGGAGCTCGATCGCCGCGCCGCCACCAACTTCGCTGAAGCCGCCCGCGCGTGCGGAGTGCGTCACATCGTCTACCTGAGCGGGCTCGGGTCGGGCGGGAACCTCTCCCCCCATCTCGCCAGCCGTCATGAGGTCGGCGACATCCTGCGCGCCTCGGGGATCGCCACCACCGAGCTGCGGGCTTCGATCGTCATCGGGGTCGGGAGCGCCTCGTTCGAGACCGTCCGCACGCTCGTCGAACGGCTCCCTGCCATCCCCGCCCCCAACTGGGTCGAGACCGCCGCCCAGCCCATCGCCATCGACGACGTGATCGAGTACCTGTTCGCCGCCGGGGCGATGCGGCCCCGGCGCAGCGCCGTCTTCGAGATCGGGGGCAAGGATCGCGTCACCTACGCCGAGGTGATGCGCGAGTACGCCCGTCAACGGAAGCTCCGCCGGCCGGTGTTCTCGCTCCCCGTCGTCTCGGGCCGCGCGTGGCGCCTGGTCCTCGGCGCCCTCATCCCTGCCCACGGCCGAGTCGCTGGCGCGATGGTCGACAGCCTGCGCAACGAGACGGTGGTGAGCGACCCTTCCGCCCGTGACGCCTTTCTCGTCAGGCCACGCGGGCTGCCCGAGGCGATCGCGCGCACCCTCGCCGTCGAGGATCACGACTTCGCCGATACCTCGTGGCGCGACATTCTCCCGGAACCGCCCACGTGGCACTGGGGCGGCAGCGCGGTCAGGGGTCGGATGGTGAGCTCACGCGTCCTCTACGTGTCGGGCAGCCCGATCGAGGTGTTCGCGCCCATCCAGCGCATCGGCGGTCCCACGGGGTGGTACGGCGTCGACTGGTTCTGGCAGCTGCGCGGCCTGCTCGACCGCGTGCGCGGCGGCGAGGGGATGAGACGCGGGCGCCGAGATCCCGACGACCTCGATGTCGGCGACACGATCGACTTCTGGCGCGTCGAGCGCATCGACCCGGGACAGCGCCTGCTCCTCGCCGCAGAGATGAAGCTTCCCGGACGCCTCTGGCTTCAGTTCGACGTGGCCTCCAACGGTCACACCACGGAAATCCGCCAGACCACGGTGTTCGATCCCGCGGGTTACATCGGCCTGGCCTACTGGTACATGCTCTATCCCGTTCACCACACCATCTTCGCGGCCATGCTCCGGGGCCTGCGACGGGTATTGGCCACCCCCCGCTTGGGGAAGGGTTGACCCCTCGGCGGCGTCCTCTCTATTAGAGATCCCAATCACCCTTCCAAGGAGTAGACGCCCATGAAACGCAAGTCTCTTCCCCCCCTCGTCCTAACCCTTGCCGTCGTCATCGTTGCCATCGTGGTCTTGGCCAGCGGCGGAAGCGCCAAGAACCGACCCCACGTGGCGGCCCGAAGTGCAGTCACCGTCAAGCACACCGCGGTCGGTCAGACGCTCACCGATGCCAACGGTCGCACCCTTTACCTGTTCGAAGGTGACAAGCGCAACGTCAGCACCCTGTCCGCTGCCGGCCGGGCGGTGTGGCCGCCCTTCACCGGCTCCCGCAAGGTGAAGGCCGAAGGTGGGGCGGTGTCCGGCAAGCTCGGTACCACCACCAGCGGCTTCAAGCAGGCCACCTACAACGGCCACCCGCTCTATTACTACGTCGGTGACCACGGTGCCGGTACCGTCAAGGGGCAGAACCTCAAGGAGTTCGGCGCCCTCTGGTACGTGCTCTCGGCCAACGGGAACGCCAACACCACCACCGCCGCCGCCACCGGGTCCCAGCCCGCGCCCGCGCCGGCGCCCACCAACAGCTACGGCTACTGACACATCATCGGTAGCCGCGCTACTCCTCCTCGGCGGGCGACCGCCGGGGAGGAGCGGGCGGGGCCTTCATGCCGCGGAGACTCGGGCCACGGCGACCTGATAGGCGCTTGCCGCCTCCTCTTCGCGGTCAAGCGCCGCCGAGTACATGGCGAAGGCCAGCTCTCGGTGCTGGGGCTCGGCGGTCCTCCACGTCTGGTAGGCGGCAGCGACGGCGGCGCATCCCTCGCGCCAGCGCACGTACTGGTCCATGAGCGCGTCGATCTCCCGTTTGCGCCGGGCTCGCGCAAAGGGCGAGCGGGCGATGGCGGATGTGGTCGGCTGGTTCATCGTCTCACCTTTCGTGATCTGGGTTCGTTCTACGATGCTGTGTCGTATATAGACGGTAAGACGCCGAGATCGGGCCGACCCTTCCCGGCCGCACGGGGCGGGGCCGAGTTCGTGGGCGGAAAGGAAGGTTCCCAACCATCGGGGCGTCCTAGGAGTGAGAAGACACCTACTACGGAACCCCACAAAGGAGCCGACACGCCATGAGGAAGTCCAAGTCCAAGTTACTCGCGATCGCGCCCGTTGCCGCCGCCCTCCTCATCGCCGGCTGCGGGGGGGCGAGCTATGGGGGCTCGGGCACCTCCGGCGCCGCCGCCAACGCCGCCCCGAGCAAGACCGCCGGCACCGCTTCGAGCGTCGCGCTTGCCTCCTCGAAGTTCGGCAAGATCCTCGTCGACAGCCATGGCCGCACGCTTTACCTGTTCGCCGCCGACAAGGGCACCACGAGCACGTGCTACGGCGCGTGCGCGAGCCTGTGGCCGCCGCTCCCCGCCACTGGTGCCCCGAAGGCGGGCACCGGGGTGAGCGCCTCGCTGCTCGGGACCACCAAGCGGACCGACGGCACGACCGAGGTGACCTACGCCGGCCACCCCCTCTATTACTACGCACCCGACACCGCGGCCGGATCCATCACCGGACAGGACATCAGTCAGTTCGGAGCCAAGTGGTACGTCCTCACCGCCAATGGCAAGGAGATAACGCATGGCTAAGCGCACCCACACCCCCCTGATCACCGCCTCACGCACCCTCGGCGCCCTCGCCCTGCTCCTCATCGGCGCCATTCACTACCAGCAGTACCACTACGACTTCTACTCCGCCGTCCCCACCATCGGTCCGCTGTTCCTCCTCAACGCGATCTCCGGAACTGCCCTTGGCCTCTACCTCCTGGTCCCGGTGCGCTCGCGGCTCGGGCGTCGCGGCAAGCTGCTCGACCAGCTCGCCGCCCTCGCGGGCATCGGGGTGGCGGCGGGCGGGCTGGCCGGTCTCCTGATCAGCGAGCACGCGCCGTTGTTCGGCTTCATGGAGCACGGCTACCGCTTCGTGATCGTGCTGGCGATCGCCGCCGACGCCGCCGCGATCGTCCTCTTGACGGTGTTCCTCGTCCGGGCGCACGCGTCGAGCCCGGCCTTCGGGCGCCGGCGCCGCCTGGCGCCGGCCGTCAACCCCGCACGCCGATGATGCGCGCTCAGCGACTCGCTGGCCACCGCCGAGGCGCAGCCACTTCTCTCCTCATGACATCCCGCTGCGCACCGCCTGGACGGCTGCCTGAATGCGGTTCTCGAGATGCAGCTTGGCGAGGATGCTGGCGATGTGATTAGAGATCGTGTTGGTGCTGAGTCCGAGCTCGTGCCCGATCTCCTGGTTGCGCTTGCCGGTGGCGAGCAGCGCGAAGATCTCGAGCTCTCGCTCGGTGAGAGCCGCCCGGATCACCGCTGCCGTCTTGACGCCGGCCGCGGCGGGGAGGTCGAGCTCGCGCATGCGGTCGAGCAGCTTTCCGGCGATCTGCGAGGAAAGCACCGACTCTCCAGCCGCGGTGGCCGTGACGGCGCTGATGATCGCCGCCGGCGGCGCGGACTTGAGGATGTAGCCGCTGGCGCCGGCGATGATCGCTTCGACCACGCGGTTCTCCTCCGAGCGCGTGAGCACGAGGACGCGGGAGGCGGGGGCGAGCACGGCGAGCTGCTCGACCGCCTCGACGCCTGAGATCCCGGAAAAGCGCAGATCCATGAGGACGACGTCGGGGTGCATGGCGACCACGATTTCGACGCCCCTCTCCCCGGTGTCCGCCTCGCCGACGACGTCAAGCCCGCTGGTCGAGAGCGCCTGGGCGAGCGCGGCGCGGATCAGCTGCTCGTCGTCTACGAGTACGACCGTAGTGGGCGGCTTGCCCTTCACGGCGGGCTTCGGCTCCGGTTGCATGTGTGGAGTGGGTCCCGGTCCACTCGACACACGCAATCTACCAGCCCTGGCGAGGGCGCCGCACGCCCCGCGTAGTCCGATCGGACCAGTCGTGCGCCCCGAAGAAGGTCCGGTCGAACCATTTACACGGCTATGGGCCGTGGACTACGCTCGCCCGCGGCGCGCTGGGCAGGCGCCAGGGGATTTTTCAAGGGCATCCAAGGGCACAAAAGGGACGGGGTTGAGTAATGGCGCGGTCGTCGAGTCGGCTGATACGGGATCTGCATGCACGAAGGACTGTTCGCGGAGCGACCGGCGCCGCGGTTCGCCTGATGTTTGGCTTCGCGGCGGCTGCCGTGGTGCTCGGCTCGGCGGCAGCGGTGGCATCCGCGTCCCCGCCCGGAACGAAGGCGCTGCCCTACACGGCCTCGCTCTCGACCACGGGACAGGACATGTGGGGAGCAGGGTCGGCCGCGGCACCGAGCAACCTGACCGACAGCTGGTTCGACCAGTCCTGGAACGCCAGCGCCAGCGGCGGCAGCACCACCGACGTCAGCTTCGATATCTGCGACTATCTCACCGACGGTCTGACGAGTTGCAACACCGACTACGGCACCTACGGCGCCACCTATAACGCGAGCACGAGCGGGGAGATCGGCCTCTCTGACACGGTGCACGGCGCCACCGGCGGCTCGGTCGGGGTCAACTATCCGATCGGCTTCGGCCTCACCGCGCCGGCCGACGACTCCTTCGCCCCCGGGGACAACGTGACGATCACGAGCAGCGTCCCCACGGTCGGCAACAACGCTCAGATCTCGAGCAGCTACCCGTCCTTCAACGACCTCTCGATCGACGGCAAGTTCCGCTTCCACGCCGGCATCGGCGGCGAGCTCTGCGTCGGCAGCTGCACGAGCGGCAGCGTCAACCTGGACATTCCCACCGACGGCTCGACCGCCAGCGGCCAGATCTTCGACATCTCCGCCAGCGACCTGCTGCTGATCCAGGGCTTGGGGCTGGCCCACTGCTTCGGGATCGCCGAGACACTGCTCTTCGGCGCCAGCAGCTACCCCAACAGCTACTGCAACAACAGCGGCTACGTCAAGTTCCCCAACGTCTCCCTCGGGGCGCCCGACATAACGGGCACGAGCATCTCGGCATCGGGGACCGACGACTACATCGTCGTGCCCATCAGCGCCGTGGCGTGGGCGGCGAGGATCGCCGAGCTTCCCCCGGGAACGCCCAACCTGACCGCGAGCTTCGGCGGCCAGACGCTGAGCTACACGACTCTCAACGAGATCTTCACCACGCTCATCACCCAGCACCAGACCCTCGGGTTCAACCCGACCACGCAGGTCGCGCTCGACTTCGGCCAGCCCGTCTCCTACACGGTCAAGCACGGCGGCACCGTCGTGCAGACGGGGACCGGGAGCACGGCAACCTACCCGCTCGGCGACTCGATCACCCTGCCCGTATCGTCCGCTCTGACGGTCACGCCCACGGTGTCGCTGGCCGACGCCAGCTTCACCAATCACACCTGGGACAGCCTGACCGAGACCGGGCAGGTCAAAGCGCTCGCCTTTGACGTCCAGCTGGGCTCCTTCTCAGTCTCAGGGGTCACGCTGTGGCCCGGGGTCGACGTGAGCGCCGGCCCGCTGTTCGACACGGGCGCAGTTCCTCTCGGCTCGCTCGACCTGAACGATATTGCCAACAACACGTGGCAGCTCGGAGGGTTCAACCACCAGACCGACGGGCCCTTCACGCTCTCACCCGATCCGCTGCCGGTCATGACGACCAAGACCGTGGCTCCCGTCGAAGGGGCCCCGTTCAACAATCAGGTGGTGGCGACCTTCGTCGATCCCGACCTGAGCGGCGTACCCGGCGACTACACGGCGAGCATCGACTGGGGCGACGGCAACACCAGCGCCGGGACGATCACGCAGTCAGGAGGCATGTTCTCGGTCAGCGGGAGCAACACCTACGCCGAGGAGGGGAACTACAACGTCAACGTGACGGTTCAGGACACGGACACGACGAACGTGCACGCGACCGCCCACTCCGGCGCCGTGGTCAGCGATGCCGTCCTCAGTGTCACGGCACAACCGACGTTGACCTCGGTCGAGGGAGCGCCCACCGCGAGCAATCTCCTCGTTGCATCCTTTGGCGATGCCGACCCGGCGGGCACGGCGGCCGACTACTCGGCCACGATCAACTGGGGCGACGGCAACTCCGATACGGGCACCGTCGTCTCCGACGGCAGCGGCGCCTTCAACGTCCTGGCGCCTCCCCATACCTACGCGGAAGAGGCTGGCCTCCCGAGCTACGCGCGCACCATGTCGGTCGTGATCAAGGATGCCGGCGGCGCCACCATCACCGCTCACCCGCCGATGACCACCAGCGACGCCGCGCTCCACGCGGGCCCAGCCGTGACCAACGACACGCTCGCGGGCTCGGGCACGCCGGTCCTCCTGTGGCCCGGCAACTACACCGGCGTGGTCGCCAACTTCACCGATGACGACCCGGCCGGGGCGGTCCCCGACTACGGTGCGACGATCCACTGGGGCGATGGGACGAGCTCGGCCGGCACGATGCTGTCCAACGGCCACGGCGGCTTCTCGGTCACCGGTACCCATGCCTATGCCAACTCCGCGCAGGGCTCAGAAGCGGTAACCGTCAACATCTCCGACGCGGGCGGGAGCACCACCGTCGCGAATACCACCACCTTCTCGTACGGGTTCCCGGCCGGGGGTGGCGGCTTCGCGATCGGCGATGTGACCTATCGACAGCTGGCCCCGCACTACACGGGCACCGTCAACTTCTGGGGCTCGCAGTGGTGGTCGAACAACGTGCTCACCTCGGGCTCGGGACCCGCGTCGTTCAAGGGGTACATCACGAACCCGCCGTCGGCGCCCGCGCCCCCCGCGACCTGTCCGGCCGGCGGCACCTTCACCTCGGCGACGGGCAACTCATCCGTCCCACCCGCGACGGTGGCGCCCTACATGGCCGCGCTGGTGACGAGCCACGTCTACCAGAGCAGTTCGACGATCAACGGCGGAACCGTCGTGCACTGGGTCATCGTGCATACGAGGTCTGGATACGGGCCTCAGCCGAGCCAGCCAGGGTTCGGGACGGTCGTGGCGACGATCTGTTGAGAAACGCGGGTCCGATTACTCGCTGGGCGGGCCGCGGCGCCATCCTCGCCGCGCTCGCCGCCGGACTGACGAGCTGCGGGACATCGCACGCCGGTTCCTCCGCCTCCGGCTCGGCGCCGGCTGCGAGCTCTGCTTCTCCCGGTGCGGCGGCCGGTCCGGCACGCGCCCTCGCGGACCTCGTGCTCAAGCCCTCCGACGCTCCCGCCGGCTCGACCTACCTGAAGACTCAGTCGGGACCGCTCTCGCTCGATCAGCTGGTCCGAGGTGACAACAATGCCGCCGCCGAGAAGCAGCTGCTCCAAGCGAGCGGATTCAAGGGAGCGTTCCGCTCGCTCTTCGCCGGGGTGGCGCTGCCAGCGGCGATCACCCGCGCCCACCTCACCGTCTCGTTCGCGATCGCCTTCCCCTCGGCCGGCGCGGCGCGGGCCGCCGTGCCCGTCGTCGCCGCACTGGCGCGTCGCACCAATGCCGCCACCACCGCGACCACGACGACCGGGCTCCCGGCCGGCGCCGTCGGCATCCACGGCACACTGACATCCGTCCCCGGCTCGAGCTACTTCTACGCCTGGCCTTCGGCAAACACCGTCCGCCTCCTCATCGACTCGGGCGCCAGTGGGCTCGTGAACCAGCCCGCGAGCTTCGCCCTCGCGCGGCAGCTGGCGGCCCAGGGGCCGCGGAAAGCGCGTTACCGCCCAGCGGACCTGCGGGGCCTCGTCCTCGGGGCGGCCAACGCGCCCGCCGGTACCCAGCTCAACCCGCGCGCCTCCGGGGTCAAGACGGTGCGCAACTTCGCCACCTCACCCGCGGGCCTGAGCCAGCTGAAGCGGCTGGGGTTCCGTGCCGGCTACGGGTCCGAGTACGTCTCCCCAGGCCTGCTCAAGCCCCGGCCATCGAGCCAGTCGCACTCGGGCCAGGGCAACTACGTCCTCTCCGAGGCGCAGCAGTTCGCCAACCCTCAGGATGGTCTGCGCGCCTACCGGTTCTTCCGCCAGCGTGAGCTCAACCTCTTCCGCGGCCACCCGATCCGGATGCTCAGCACCGGCAACCTCGGCAGCGCCGCGACGGGGATCGGCTACGTGGACGTCAAGGCCGGGGGCAGCGTCTACGGCTACGGCTACTTCTGGCAGCGGGGACCGTTCCTGCTCGCCGTGTTCGAGGTCGGATCGAAGGACTACGCGACGACGTCGAGCGTCGCGTCGCTCGCGCAGCGGATGAATCTCTACAGCGGCTGAGGTCGCATGAGCTAGCGGGCGACCCGGGCCAGGAGCGCGCCGAGCTGGTCGCGCTCGTCCCCGTCGAGGTCGGCGAGGAGGGTGTCGTGCGTCCGCTGCGCCACTCGCTCGGCCGCCCGTAGGGCGTTCCTGCCCGCGGTGGTGGCCTGGAGCGAGTGGACCCGGCGGTCGGCGTGATTGCGGCCGCGCTCGACGTAGCCGGCGCGCTCGAGCTCGTCGATCACCGAGACGATCGTCGTGCGGTCGATGAACAGAGTCTCGCCCAGGGCGGCCTGGCTCAGGGGGCCATCCTCGATGATCACGGTGAGGGCCCCGAAGCTCTTGGGGGTCAGGTTGAGGGGCACGAGGGCGTCCTGAAAGGCGGCGTGGGCGCGCCCGTGGGCGCGTGCGAGCTGGAATCCTGGCCAGCGCGCGAGGCGGGCGGGGACGACGGCCGGCTCCCGATTAGTCAGCGACATGAATCATCAGCTTATCTGATCGTTCTGTATGCTGAGGAGCGTTTGGCGATCCCGGAGGCATGATGGACCGTAAGTGGTGGACCCTCGTCGCCGTCTGCATCGGCACCTTCATGCTGCTGCTCGACATCACGATCGTGAATGTCGCGCTCCCGAAGATCCAGTCCGGTCTGCATTCGAGCTTCGCCGACCTCCAGTGGGTCGTCGACGCCTACGCGCTCACGCTCGCGGCGCTCCTGCTCACCTCGGGCTCGGTCGCCGACCTGCTCGGGCGCCGGCGCATCTTCGCGGTCGGGCTCGTGCTCTTCTCCGCCGCCTCCCTCCTCTCCGGCCTCGCGCAGTCCCCCCTCATGCTCAACCTCTCGCGCGGTCTGCAGGGGATCGGCGGGGCGATGATGTTCGCGACCTCGCTGGCCCTCCTCGGGAACGCTTTCCGCGGCCGCGAACGCGGGATCGCCTTCGGCGTGTGGGGGGCGGTGACCGGCGCGGCGGTGTCGATCGGGCCGGTGGTCGGCGGGGCCCTCACCGACGCGCTGAGCTGGCGCTGGATCTTCCTCGTCAACGTCCCCATCGGCGCGGTCGCGCTCGCCCTCACCCTGGCCAAGGTCGACGAATCGCGCGATCCCCAGGGTGCGCGTCTCGACCTCCCGGGCTTCGTCACCTTCACCGCCGCCCTGGCCGCGCTCGTGCTCGGCCTGATCGAATCGAGCCAGAAGGGGTGGGGCAGCGCCCTGGTCGAGGGCTGTCTGATCGCGAGCGCCGTCCTCATCGTCGTCTTCGTGGCGGTCGAGCACCGCCAGCGCGCGCCGATGCTCGATCTCTCCCTCTTCCGCCGCCCCGCCTTCGACGGCGCCTCGCTCGTCGCCTTCGCTCTGTCGGCATCGATCTTCGCCATGTTCCTCTACATCACGCTGTACCTGCAGGACCTCCTGGGCTTCTCGCCCCTCGGCTCCGGGCTGCGGCTGCTCACCCTCTCGGGCGCCGTCTTCCTCACCTCGGCCATCGCCGGGCGCCTGACCACGGTGGTGCCGGTGCGCTTCCTCATGGGCGCGGGGCTCGCGCTGGTGGGCGTGAGCCTGTTGCTCATGCGCGGACTCACCGCGACCTCGCACTGGACCCACCTGCTCCCGGGATTCGTCGTCGGGGGCGTCGGCATCGGCCTCATCAACCCCCCGCTCGCCTCGACCGCCATCGCCGTCGTCCCGCCCCGCCAGGCGGGCATGGGCTCGGGCATCAACAGCACCTTTCGTCAGGTGGGGATCGCCACGGGCATCGCCGCCCTGGGGTCGATCTTCTCGAGCGCGGTCCGCTCCCACGTCACCTCGGGTTTGGCCGCGGCGCATCAGACCGGCGCCCACGCGATCACCACGGCGATCGCCGACGGGCAGATCGGACAGGCGATCGCCCACGTTCCCCCCCAGGCGCGCCCCGTGGTAGCCGAGATCGTGCGCACGAGCTTCGTCGCCGGGCTCAACGAGATCTTCCTCGTCGCTGCCATCGTCGCCCTCGTCGGCGCCGCCGGCGCGCTCGTGCTCATTCGCTCGCGCGACTTCGTCGCCCAGACCGACGTGCCAGCCGATCTCAGCTCTGCGGCCGCGGCGGGATCGTCACCATGACGGCGCTCGCAGAGGGCACCGGCACCGTGTAGGCGACGACCGGCCCCGGGCCGGTGGGGGCGGGAAGGGTCTCCGTCGCGGTCGGCCCCGAAAGCGTCCCGGTCTGCGTCTGCGCCCCGAAGCTCTGGCCGTCGAGGGTGATGCCGGTGGTGGCGGTGGCGCTGGGTGCGAGCAGCCGCTCGAGCTGGGCGGGCTGGCCCGGCGTGAAGGCGCGCAGGAGCACGGAGGCCGGCTGGGTGAGGCTGTCGTTGATGAGGACGACGCGCGTCCTGCCATCGCGTCCCATCGTCGCCCAGGCGCGCGTCTGCCCCGTGTGCTGCTGGATGACCGTGAGCTCCTGGGACCCGGGAGGGGCGGCACGGGCGAACATCAGCAGTCCGTAGTACTCGGGCCGCACCGTGGCCACCCAGTGGCCCCCGACCAGGCTGAAGCCGAAGAGCTGATTGGCGGTGCCCGGGAAGGTGTGGACGTTGACGCCGTCGACGCCGTCCGACATCGCTTCGAAGAGGGCGTTCACCGCCCACAGCGAGGAGGCGAACACGTCGCTCACGCCATGCTCTCCGCCGCACGTCACCGAGTTCATCTCGTCGATCCGGATCGGCACGCCGCGGGCGTGGGCGAGCGAGGCGAAATGCCCGAGCTGGCCCGCGAGCCGGCTCGGAGGGTGAGGATTGAGGAGGTTCGGCACCGTCGGGTACCCGGGCAGGGTGGTGGAGCTCAGGCACCGGTTCAGCCAGTAGCTGTGAATCGTCACCATCCCCAGCGAGGGCTCGGCGGCCAGGAACTGCGAGAGGTGCTGCAGCCACCAGTAACTCCCCGTCGAGGGCCCCGCCACGGGGACGGTGGAGACTGCGCTGCGGAAGCCCGAGAACTCGCGGGTGAAGCCGTCGAAGTCATAGTTGGCAGGGCGTCCGGGTACGTAACTGGCCCCCAGGCGGTACCAGCCGAGCTTCGAGTACAGCTCGGGCTCGTTGCCGAGCTCGAGCGCGGTAACGTGGCGCCGCCCGATTCCGGCGACCAGGGCGTCGGCCTCGGCGGTCTCGAGCTTGCGGCTGTTGGCCTCGAGGTTGATGCCGAGGATGTAG
>DASZMD010000195.1:0-4578 GCA_035551955.1 Solirubrobacteraceae bacterium
CACGAGCGCCGCCGTCGCTCTGTGGATCTTCGGGGTGATCGGGATCTTCCCGGCCGGCCAGCACTACGCCGTGTTCTTCGGGGGCTTCTACGGCCTGATGGAGCTCATCCCCTACGTCGGGCCCTTCCTCGGCGCCCTCCCGCCGGTCATCGTCGCCCTCCTCGACCACCCGATCACGGCGGTATGGGTGACGATCCTCTTCGTCGTCCTCCAGCAGCTCGAGGGGCACATCATCGCCCCGCAGGTCTTCCGCATCTCGCTGCGCATCAACCCGATCCTCATCATCCTCGCCCTCCTCATCGGCGACGAGCTGTACGGGATCGCCGGCGCCCTCCTCGCCCTTCCCGTCTCCGCCGTGCTGCGCGAGACGGTCGTCTACCTGCGCCACCACCTCGTGCTCGAGCCGTGGTCGGCGGCGGTGCCGGGCGCGGTGGGGGCCGGATCGGGGGCGGCGCCGGGGGCGGCGGGCGAGCCGGGGGCGACGCCGGGGGCGACCGGCGAGCCGGGGGCGGCGGGCGAGCCGGACGCCGGCCGGGCGCCGGGCGCCCTCGCCGAGCGCCCTGACCGCTGCCCGGACTGCAACGCGGTCCCCGCGGCCGGCGACGCGTTCTGCCGCGCCTGCGGCTCCTCACTGGAGCCGCGCGTGCGCACGCCCGGGTAGCCTGCCCGAGCCATGCCCGCCACCGCCGCCACGCGCCGGGCGACGCTCGCCGCCCGCTCGCTGACCAAGCGCTACGGGGACCGCACGGCACTGAACGCCGTGAGCTTCGAGATCTACTCGGGCGAGCTCGTGGCGATCATCGGCCCCAACGGCGCGGGCAAGACGACGCTGCTCTCGATCCTCGCCGGAATCCAGTCCCCGAGCGAGGGCGAGGTGAGCACCCCCGCCGGCAAGGTGGGCTGGGTGCCCCAGCAGCCGGCGATCTACTCGAAGCTCTCGGTGGCGGAGAACCTGCGCCTGTTCGCCCGCCTCGAGAAGCTCCCGGATCCCGACGCCGCCGTCGAGAAGATGCTCGATCTCACCGAGCTGCGCGATCGCGCTCGGGACGAGGTGGGCCGCCTCTCGGGCGGTAACCAGCAGCGCGTCAACGTCGCGGTCGGTCTCCTGTGCGAGCCGGCCGCGCTTCTCCTCGACGAGCCCTCCTCCTCGCTCGACCCCCGCCAGCGCGAGCGCCTGTGGGGGTTCATCGGTCCGACCGGCCTCGGGGGACGCGGGACGACGGTGGCCTACTCGACCCACGATGTGCTCGAGGCCGAGCATTACGCCGATCGCGTGCTCGTCCTCGCCGACGGCGAGCTCCTGTTCGTGGGCACGCCCGGCGAGCTCGAGCGCGCCGTGGGGGGAAACCCGCGCGACTTCGAGGTGGCCTTCGTGCGCTTCCTCGACGAGCACGGCCACTGAGCGCGTGCGCTGGCTGCTGGTCAAGGACTTCCAGATCCTGCGGCGCTCGCCGCTTCTCGTGGCGCTCCTCGTCGCCTACCCGATCGCGCTGGCGCTGATGATCGGCTTTGCCCTCTCGAGTCCCCCGGGCAAGCCCAAGGTGGCCTTCCTCACCCAGGTCCCGCCGGGGCAAGGGCGGATCCACTTCGGATCCCAGGAGATCAACATCTCGAGCTACGCCAAGGACCTGTTCGCCTCGATCCAGCCGATCATCGTCCATTCGCAGGCCGAGGCGATGGCCGACGTGCGCTCGGGCCGCGCGCTCGCCGCGGTGATCGTCCCCGCCGATATCCCGCAGCAGATCCAGAGCCTCGTCACCACCGGCGTCGGGAGCCCGACGGTGCAGGTGATCCTCAACAGCAACGATCCCCTCGAACGGCAGTTCGCCGACCAGGCGATCAAGGCGCGCCTCAACGACGTCCAGCAGGCAGTGTCCAAGCAGGTACTGCACGTGGCGGTGGCCGACCTCCAGCAGGTCCTCAACGGCGGCACGATCCAGTTCCTCGGTCAGAACTTCCGCCTCCTCGGACTGCGCAATTCGCGCGCCCTCGTGCAGCGGGCGATCGCCGAGCTCCCGGCGAGCTCGCCGCTGCGCTCCTCGCTCGGGCAGGTGGTGGGGTTCGCCGACCTGGCGATCCAGGGACTGGGATTCGCCAGCCCGGTGCTCGGGTCGATCGGGACCCCGCTGGCCGTGCAGCAGACCGAGCTCGCGGGCAAGACCACGCCCGCCGCGACCTACGCCGCCACGATCTCGGTGATCTTCTCGCTCATGCTCGTGACCATGCTCCTGGCGGCGGGGATGCTCGCGCTCGAGCGCGAGGAACATGCCTTTGCCCGCCTCGTCCGCGGGCTCGTGTCGCCGTCTGCGCTCCTGGCCGAAAAGGTGGTGCTCGCGGGCGGGTGCGCGACCCTGGCCGCGCTCGTGATGTCGGCCGGGATATCGAGCTTCGTGTCGCTCGCGTGGTCGCGGTTCCCGCTGTGGGTGGTGGCGCTGGCGGCGGCGGGGATTGCCTTCGGAGCGCTCGGGGTGGCCATCGGAGGCCTGGCCCGCGAGGTGCGTGCGGCCTCGCTGCTCGCCTTCATGCTCTCGCTGCCGATCGCCTTCATCGCCCTGGTGCCGACGGCGGCGGTCTCGGGGACGCTGAAGTCGGCGCTCGACACGGTGGCCTTCATCTTCCCCTTCAAGCCGGCCCTTGATGCCACCAACAATGCCTTCAGCGGCACCGCTCCCGGTATCGGATGGCCGCTCCTGCATCTGATCGGCCTGGCGGTGGCCTTCGGGATCCTGGCGCGCGCGGCGGTACGCCGGCTGGCCTAGGCTGTATGACCGGTGCGCCATCAGATCCTCTTCTACGACTATGTCGAGGACATCCTCGAGCGCCGCGGGCCCTACCGGGAGGCGCACCTGGCGAGGATCCGCGCCGAGCGCGATGCCGGGCGGGTGGTGATGGCCGGGGCGCTCGGCGATCCTCCTCACGGCGCCGTCATCGTCTTCGGGGACATCGGGCGCGAGCCGATCGAGACCTTCGCTCGCTCTGATCCGTACGTGGAGGCGGGCCTCGTCACCGCCTGGCACGTGGAGCCCTGGAACGTGGTCTAGGGTCACCGGGCCGGCGCGGGCGTGCCGGTATCCTCGATGGCGATGCCCTTTCCGCAGACTCGCCTGCGCCGGCTGCGCGCTACCCACACGCTGCGCGGTCTGGTGCGCGAGACGCGGCTAAGCGCGTCCGACTTCGTCTACCCCATGTTCGTCGCCCAGGGGATCGAGGGTCGCGAGCCAATCGAGGCCATGCCCGGCGTCGATCGCCTGTCGATCGACCAGGCGGTGGCCGAGGCCGGCGAGGCGGTGGCGCGCGGGATCCCCGCCGTGCTCCTGTTCGGGATCCCGCTGAGTAAGGATGAGGACGGCTCGGAGGCGTGGGACGACGAGGGCATCATCCAGCTCGCCATCCAGGCCATCAAGCAGGCCCATCCCGAGCTGCTCGTGATCGCCGACCTGTGCCTGTGCGAGTACACGAGCCACGGTCACTGCGGCGTCATCCGCGGCGACGGGACGGTCGACAACGATGCCACCCTGGACCTCCTGGCCCGCACCGCCGTCTCCCAGGCGCGCGCCGGGGCCGACATCGTCGCCCCCAGCGACATGATGGACGGCCGCGTGGGCGCGATCCGCGCCGCCCTCGACGAGGACGGCCTGGTCGAGACCCCGATCCTTGCCTACAGCGCCAAGTTTGCCTCGGCCTTCTACGGGCCGTTCCGCGAGGCGGCCGGCTCGGCGCCCGCCTTCGGCGATCGCCGCTCCTACCAGATGGATCCCGCCAACGGTGACGAGGCGCTGCGCGAGACGCTTCTCGATGTCGAGGAGGGCGCCGACATCGTCATGGTCAAGCCCGCGCTCCCGTACCTGGACGTGATCCGCCGGGTCAAGCAGGAGACCGCGATGCCCGTCGCTGCCTACAACGTCAGCGGCGAGTACGCGATGGTCAAGGCCGCCGCCGCCGCCGGCTACCTCGACGAGCGCGCGACCGTGCTCGAGACCCTGACTTCGATCCGCCGGGCCGGCGCCGACATCGTGATCACCTACCACGCGAAGGATGCTGCGGAATGGCTACAAAAGACGTAACGGCGGTCCCCAAGCTCCGCAGCCGCACCCACGGCGCGGCGATCCCCCTCGAGGAGGGGGACAAGCGCCTGCTCAACCTCATGCAGGGGAGCTTCCCCCTCGCGCCGTGCCCCTACGCGGCGGTGGCGGCAGCCGCCGGGGCCACCGAGGGTGAGGTGATCGAGCGCGTTCGGTATCTGCTCGAACAGCGCATCATCCGCCAGGTCACGCCGATCTTCGACACCCGCGCCCTCGGGTACTCATCGATGCTCGTCGCCGCCAAGGTCGACGCCGAGAACCCGTGGCGGGCCGCCAAGATCATCAACGCTCATCCCGGCGTCTCCCACAACTACCTGCGCAACCACGAGTTCAACATCTGGTTCACCCTCGCCACCGAGCCCGATTCGCCGCTCGGAGTCGAAGGGACGCTCGAGGTGCTCGGCCGCGAGGCCGGCGCCGAGTCGATCCGCCAGCTCCCCACGCTCAAGCTGTTCAAGATCCGCATGGATCTGGAGATGGAGGGCGACACGAGCGC
>DASZMD010000196.1:0-2204 GCA_035551955.1 Solirubrobacteraceae bacterium
GGGCACGAGCGGCGCCGAGGGCAATCGCAGGTGGTCGCGCTGCTCGAAGAACTCGAGGAACGTCCGCCTGATCTCGTCGGAGGTCATCGCGACACCAGTGTATGCACGTGGGTGTCGATTCGTTGGGCGGCAAACCGTGACTATCAAGCGTCGGGAGCGTCAAGTCGACATCTAAGGTTGATGCGCTCCCTCCGCCTGATATCGGCCCTCGCCGCCCTCATCCTCACCGCGCTGGCCGCTTCCGGCGCGGCGTCGGCCGCCCCGCTCGACCTCGCCGGCTTCCGCATCTCCTCCCCCCTGCTCTTCGTCAACGAGAACGCGGGCTCGGCGGTGATCGAGGTCGACCGCCTCGACACGAGCCAGGAGGCCCAGGTCCGGTACATCGCCCTCCCCCTCACCGCCGAGAAGTACATCGACTTCGCGCCCGTGAAGGGGATGATCGACTTCCAGGCCGGCCAGGCGAGCGCCACCTTCTCGGTCCCCATCGTCGACCACGGTGTCCCCGGCCTCCCGAAGACGGTCAGCGTCTCGCTCTTCGGCCCCTCGCCGATCGGCCTCGGCATCCCCTCCACGGCGGTGCTGACCATCCTCGGCAACGACACCGCGCCCACCCTCACCAAGGACCCGCTGAATCCCCTCGCCCTCGACACCGCGCCGCCGGCCACCGACCCGCTCACCGGGGCGACGCCCTTCGTCGATCCCCAGTCGCTCGCCGCCAACGCCGCCCAGCAGTACAGCAACAGCAACCCGGCGTGGGCAAACGCCCTCAGGGTGATCGCCCGCCAGCCCAACGTCCAGCGCTACGGGAACTGGGACGGGCCCGACCCCGGGCTCAAGGTCTCCCAGTACCTCGCGCGGGCCAGCGTCCTCCAGCCCGGCACGGTGCCCGAGATCGCCACCTACTACGTCGTCGACTCCAAGCGGACGGCCCGCCAGCGGGGCCACTACTCCGACCCGCCCTGGCGGCAGAACGCCTACCACCGGTGGATCACCAGCCTCGCCTCGGGGATCGGGAGCAACCGGGTGATCGTCTTCCTCGAGATGGACTCGCTCATCACCGTCGGCGGCCTGAGCCACCACGGCCTCGCCGTCCGGCTCGCCGAGCTCCACGACGCCGTCAACGTCCTCTCCCAGCTTCCGCGCGCCGTCGTCTACCTCGACGCCGGCGCCGGCGATGCCGTCCCCGCGTCCCGCACCGCGAGCATGCTGCGGCGCGCCGGGGTCTCGCAGATCGAGGGCTTCTACGTCAACTCGACCCACTTCGACTGGACCTCGCACGAGATCCGCTATGGCCAGCAGATCTCCCGCCTCACCGGCGGCCGGCACTTCGTCGTCAATACGGCCGAGAACGGTCGCGGGCCGCTCGTCCCCAGGTCGAGGGTCAAGTACGGCAACGAGATCCTCTGCAATCCTCCCGGCCGCGGCCTCGGCCCCCTCCCCAGCTTCAATACCGGCCAGACGAACGTCGACGCCTTCGCGTGGATCGCCTACCCCGGCCGGTCGGGTGGCGCCTGCCGTCCCGGCGCCCCGGCCACCGGTGTGTTCTGGCCCCAGCTCGCCGTCGACCTCGTCCGCGACGCGAACTTCGCGATCAGGTAGCGCCGCGGGCGATCGTGCCCCACCCGACGACCAGCTCGCCGTCCATCAGGCACGCGAGCTGGCCGGGCGCGGCGCCGTCGGCGGCGGCGTCGAGGTGCAGGGTGAGGGCGGCGTGGCGGCCGGGAGCCGGCGTCCCCACCAGACGCGCGGGAAGCGGCTGCGAGCGATACCTGAGCTTGATCCGGTCGACGCGCGCGCCGGGACGGTGCAGCCGTGCGCCGCGCACCGCGACCCGGTCGGTGAGTAGATCGGCGCGCGGTCCCACCACCACACGATTGCTCTCGGCGTCCTTGTCGAGCACGTAAAGGGGCTCGCCGCCGCCGAGGCGAAGGCCGCGGCGCTGGCCGACGGTGAAGCCGTGATGGCCCCGGTGGCGCCCGAGCCGGGCGCCGCGAGCGTCGACCACCTCGCCCGCGCGCTCCCCCAGCCCGCCGTGGCGGGCGAGGAACCGCGAGCGGTCGGTCCCGGCGAGGAAGCACAGGTCCTGGGAGTCGGGCTTGCCCGCCACCGGGAGCCCCGCCTCGGCGGCGATCGTCCTGACCTCGGGCTTGGTCAGCTCGCCGAGGGGGAACCTCATCCTCGCCAGCGACTCGGGCGCGAGCGCC
>DASZMD010000197.1:0-4085 GCA_035551955.1 Solirubrobacteraceae bacterium
GACCAAGCCGCGGGTGAGCGCCGCGCATCGGGCGCTCCAGGCGGTGGAGCTGACCACCCTCGCTGCGCCCGAGCTGCTCGCGCACCTGGACAGCTGCCGGAGCAACCTGGAGCAGGCGATCTATGAGCACCACCGCCTCAACATCGGTCCGGTGATTCCTGTCGGAGACTTCCTCGTCCAAGCGCACGAGTGGACCGGACTGCCCTTCGCCGACCTGGTCGGACTGGTGCGGACCCCGGGCGCCCCCGGGATCGCCGCCGGCGCCGAGCTCGAGCGCTTGGCCGAGGCGGTGCGCGAAGACCAAACCGCGGCGAGGATCCTGTCCTCCGAGGACGCTCCGGACGCCGTCCTCGCCTCGCTCGGAGCGCTGCCGGGCAAGGCTGGACGCGCCGTCTCGATCTACCTCGAGCTCGTCGGCTGCTGGAGCGCCGGCGGTGGGTTTGACGTCGCTGAGCCCACCCTCACAGAGATGCCCCACCTCCTCCTGGCCACCATCCGTGCCGCCGTCGACGACCCTCCGGCCCCGGCCGGTGTCGAGCTCCTCGCCGAGGTGCGGGCGGCGGTACCGGCGCCGAGTCGGGACATGTTCGACGAGCTTCTGCGCGAGGCGCGAGCGACCCACCGGCTCCGTGACGAGCGGGCCATCTACTGCGACGTGTGGGCGTACGGGCTGACCCGGCGCGCGATCCTCGCCGCCGGCCGCCGTCTGACCGCGGCGGGAGCGCTCGAGCTACCCGAGCATTTGCTCGAGGCGGACTACGCCGAGATGCGGTCGCTGAACGAAGGCGGGTCCCGGCCCTCGCGCGAGGAGCTCGCCGCCCGGACGCGCGATCGCGACGGTGCGGCGCAGATGGGGGCTCCGTCCGTCCTCGGCGGTGGGCCGGCGACGCCGGTGCCGATCGGGTGGCTTGCGCCTGGCGCCGCCCGCACCGAGCGCGCGTTCCGGACGTACATGCGGGCGATGTCCGGAGAGGAGGCGGACGACAGCAGCGGCGGCGTGGTCGCAGGCACGCCAGCCAGTCCAGGCCGCTACCAGGGCCCCGCTCGGGTCGTCCGCGGCGCCATCGACCTCGGACGCGTCGAGCGGGGCGACGTCCTCGTCACCGGCTCCACGACACCGGTGCTGAGTTCCATCCTGCCTCTGCTCGGGGCGATCGTGACCGACCGCGGCGGCCTCCTCTCTCATGCCGCGATCGTCGCGCGCGAGTTCGGCATTCCAGCGGTCGTCGGCACCGGCGATGGTACCGCGAAGATCCGCGACGGCTCGGTCGTGCTCGTCGACGGAGGGACGGGTCAGGTGACGCCGGCCGGCGCGCACAGTGGCTCGAACCGGTCCGGGTAAGGCACCACCGCCTCAGCGGAGCGGCATACTGGCGAAGAAGGCGTCCTCGGTGGAGCCGCACTGACCGTTCTCGCACAGGCGCTCGCGCATGTCGGTCCAGTAGGCGTCGATCGAGGTTGGGGTGACCGCGATTGCCGTGTAGTCGCCGATGCCGAGGGCGGGGTTGGGGAAAGCGCTGTTGATCGTGAAACCGAGCCCGATCGTCCCCTGAGTCGGGTCCGAGAGCGCCGTAGTCACCTGAGCGGTCGAGAAGCGTAAGGTCCCCTTGCCCGTCTCGCTGGCCAACGTGTAGCCGTAGCTGTGGTTGAGGGGGTCATAGGAGCGGTCGTAGTAGCCGAGCCTGAGCCGTCCGCTCGTGTCGTAGGCGGCCGCTGGCATGAACTGGTCGCCCGCGGCGGGGATGGTCGTCGGGGCGCTCCACGTCTGGCCTCCGTCGAAGCTCTGGCTGACGACGATGTCGGCGTTGGTGACCGCCTGGTACGGATCGGGGTTCACGGGTTGGGGGGCGTTTCGGTCGTCGTACCAGGTCACGGCGAGGTGCTGGCCGTTGGTGGGATCCGCGGCCAGATCGCCGTCGAGATCGAGGTTGAGCTGACTATCCTGGAGGGTCTGAAGACCGCGAGCGTCGACGGGGAAGTCGTGTTCATTGATGCCGTCAAAGGCCTGGCCGACCAGGTAGGGGCCGCCGGTGCGGGTCCCCGTGACCGGGTCGACGGTCACGACCATGTGCTTGTTGCGGCCCAGGTTCGTCCCCCCGTCGGGGGCATCCTGGTAGGTGTCCTGGAAGGCGACGACCGCGCCGGCCGGCGTTATCGTCACCGCGTTGCCGAAGGTCAAATCGCAGGCGTTGTCCCCCAGCGCGCCGGAACAGAACGGAGCGGAGCCCGAGATCGACGTCGGCGCCGAGAAGCTGTCGGCGCTGTCGTGGCTCACGGCGTCGTAGACAGGCGCGTCGATGAAGCTACCGCCGGCTCCGTAGAACGAGCGGATCCACGTGACCAGGACGGTGCCGGTACCCGTGGTCGCCAGCTTCGGATGGTCGTTGTAGATGCCCGCTCCGGAGGATCCGGAGCCGGCGGCGACGCGCACCGGGGAGGACCAGGTGAGGCCACCGTCGGACGAGCGCGTCACGACGATATCGGGTCTGGTGGATTGTCCAGATGCCGCCACAGCCAGGTAGACGCTTCCGCTCGCGTCGAAGGCGACGGAGGGGTCGATGATGTAGGAATAGCCGTTGAAGTTCACCGCAATCGTGCTCCAGGTTCGCCCGCCATCGAAGCTGACTCGGGGGCGCACCGTCGCGGTGAATGAGTTCGTGCCGCGCTGGCCCGAGATGGCGGCGCCGACGAGGTTCTCGGGATTCGTGGGGTTGACTGCCAGCGTGGTCTCAAAGCTCGTAGAACCATCGTTGAGACAGTCGGTGTTGACATTGGCCGCCGTCGAGCTGGGGGTGGTGCACAGCGTGCCCGAGGTGGAGCCGGCGACCGCGATCGCAGGCATCGCCGCCGCGAAGGCCACGCTCAGCGCGACCGCCCGCAAACGCACACCCGACAATCCGTCCCGCACGCCGACGAGTGTATGTCACGCGAGTGGACGTTGCCACCGGCGGGCAGGCACGAGTCATGGCACTGACCGCCCGGCGGAGGAACGTGTCAGATGATGCCGGCCGACGCGCACAGTGGCTCGAACCGGTCCAGGTAGGCCACGAACTGGCTTCTCACCCGATCGGCGGGTAGGTCGAAGAAGCGGGGATCGTAGCTGTGGGCGCCGTGGCGGTCCGGGGGGTTCTCGGCCACCCAGCGGCGCATCGCCGTTTCTGCGACCGGGTCCAGGGGCGCGGCGCCCAGCCATTCGTAGATTCGCGTCACCGTCGCGATCGGGTGCGCGACTAGGTCGGCGTAGGAGACGTCGAAGAAGGAGCCGTCGTCCGGCCCCGCGCGCACGCGAAGTGCGCGGGTCATGGCGGTCGCCCCCCGCCAGAGGGCCTGCTCGCCGATGCGCTCGGGCGAGAGCGGCTCACTGTTGGGCCGGCGCACGGTGATGATCAGGCTCGCGTATGAGGCCGCCGCTCGGGCCGGGTCGCGGTGGCAGTGCACTATGCGCGCACCGGGTAGCGCCCGGCGCAGGGCGTCGAGCTGACCGAGATGGCCGGGAGACTTCAGCACCCAGCGCTTGTTCGCCTCCCGACCCGGGGTCAGGAGCCGGAGCTGGAGCGCGTAATACGCGTACTCACGGTCGAGATCGGTCTCGTAGAACCAGCGCGAGTACGCCTCGGCGTCGAACATGTCGTCGAAGTGCTGGCTGGCGAACGCGTTCTGCAGCAGCGCATCGCACTCCTCGGGTCCACACGGTGTCAACCCATGGATGGCGCGAAACCCCGGGACCATGGCGTAGAACCGCTCCAGCCAGGTTTCCGCCTGTCCCGCTAGCGTGACCTCATCCGGTCCGTGGGGCGCCTCCTCCGGGACCGGATGCAAAGCCCGCCAGAGCGGGAGGAACCGGTGACGCGGATCCTGAGCGAGGAGATTGTGCAGAAGCGTGGTGCCGGTACGCGGGAGTCCGGTGACGATGAGCGGGGCATCGAGCGGGGTATCCGCGGCGTGCGGTCGCCGCTCGAGGTGGGCCTGCATGTAGAGACGGTTGCGCAGATGACGCAACAGGGCGCTGCGCAGGACTTCCTCGCCGGTGGGGCTGAGGCGGCCCGTGGCCAGAGTGGACTCGATGAGCAGGCTCAGCGCGGAGA
>DASZMD010000198.1:0-2489 GCA_035551955.1 Solirubrobacteraceae bacterium
GTCGCGGACGATCTGGCGCTCCTCGCCGTCCTCGTCGACGATCGTGTTGAGGGCGACGTGGGAGTTGGCGGGCTTGACGTCGTCGGGCAGCTCGATGTCGGCGAGCTTGGTGCGGCCGATCGCCCGCTCCTGGTCCTCGACGGTGAGGGCGTTCCAGGCGTCGAGGTCATGCAGGTACTTCTGCACGATCACGTAGGAGCCGCCGGCGAACGACGGGTCCTCGTCGCCGATCAGTGCCGCGGCGAGGGCGGCGCTGCCGTCGGGGTTCTCGGTGCCGTCGACGAAGCCGAGGAGATCGCGCTCGTCGAAGTACTTGAAGCCGTGGACCTCGTCGACGACCTCCGACTCCCTCGCAAGGCGGTTCATGAGCTGGCCGGCGAGCTCGAAGCACAGGTCCATACGCCGGGCGCGGATGTGGAAGAGGAGGTCGCCGGGCGTGGAGACGGCGGTGTGCCGGGCGCCGACGATCTCCGGGAGCACGTGGAGCCCCGCTGGGCGGGCGCCGCCCGCGAACATGCGGTCCCACAGGTCCGAGCCGATGCCCACCACGCAGCTCAGGGTCGCCTCGGGAATCCGGAAGCCGACCGAGCGGACGAGCCCGGCGACGTCGCCGAACAGGTCGCGGACGTCGTCTTCGGCCCCGCCGCCGACGGTCACGACGAGGAAGATCGCCGCCTCGGTCAGCGGCTTCAAAACCTGCTGGGGCTCGGCGCCGGACACCGGCTACGCCGCCGCCGGCCGGCCGTGGAGGCGCGCGAGCTTGATCGCGAGCTCGAGCGACAGCAGGTCGTCGCGGTCGAGCTCGACCCCGGTGAGCTCCTCGATCCGGGCCAGGCGCTGGCGCAGGGTATTGGGGTGGATGAAGAGCGCGCGGGCGCTCTCGATCACGCTGCGACGCTCGGCCAGGTAACGCTCGAGGGTGTCGAGCAGCGCCGTGCGACGGCGCGCGTCGTAGGCGATGACCTCGTCGACGGCGGCGCGCATCCGGTCGCGGGGCGCCTCGTCGGCGGCGATGCGCACCAGGTAGCGATAGGCGCCGAGCTCGGAATAGGCGATCGCCCCGCCGTCGCCCAGCAGCGCGCGACCGATCGTCGTCGCGTCGAGCGCCTCCCGGTAGGCGCGCGCGGCCTCCCCCGGCGTCTCGCGGCACTCGCTGACGCCGATCGCCGCGCCGGTCTCCTTGCCGAGCTCGCGGCAGGTGCGCAAGACCGGCTCGAGCGAGGCGAGAGCTCCCAGCGGCAGCGCCGCGCGCACGGGACCGGGGCCCGCCTCGATCGCCGCCCGCGGCGACAGGGCGCTGAGGCGCGCCCCCACCACCTCGGCGGCGGCGCGCCAGTCGCCCGAGCTCGGCTCGCGCCCGCCCGCGGGCTCGGCGCACACCATCAGGTAGGCGCCGGTCAGATCGCAGCGCACCTCGGCCGCCTTGGCCACCGCAAAGGCCGTCGCCCCCGCGGCCAGCGCCTCGAACATGTCCTTGACGATGTTGGCGTTGGTCAGGTGCTCGATCAGCTCGGCGCGGGTGATCGCGACGGCGGCGAGGTGGGCGATGGCGTGGGCGAGCTCGGTGTCCTCCTCGGTGAAGGAGCGCCGCGCCGGGGCGCCCACGCACAGGAGGCCGAGGCGCTCGCCGCCGCCGGTCAACGGGGTCACGAGCTGATCGCCGACCTGGAGCTCGGGCCACAGGGTCCGGGTGGGAGGGCGCCCCCCACGGTCCTCGATCGCGTCGAGGGCGTCGAGGGCCAGCTCGGCCACCGAGCGCACGGGCGGCGTCGAGGCGGCCGGAGGATCGGAGGCGAGGAGCAGGACGCCGTTGCCGTCGCGCTCGAGCCGGTACACCTGGCACACCTCGGCCTCGAGGAGCCGGCGCGTCCCCCGCGCCACCACGAGCCCGAGATCGGCCGCGTCGGTCGCCGCCGCCACCTCCTGAGCGAGGCCCGAGAGGCGGGTGAGCGCATCCACGCGGCGGCGCTCCTGGTCGTAGAGCTGCGCGTTCTCGATCGCGCCGCTGACCAGCGAGGCAATGTGGACGAGGAGCTTGAGGGTGTCCTCGGTGAACTCGCGGGGGGCTTCGGTGTGGAGGACGATGACCCCAATCGTGTCGCCCGAGCGCGCGAGGATGGGGACGGCCGCCATCGACTGGAAGCGCTCCTCCTGGAGCAGGGGCACGTACTTCATCCGGGGGTCGTGCATGGCGCCGTCGCGGATGAACTGGGGCGTGCGATGCCTCGCCACCCAGCCGGTCAGGCCCTCGTGGAGCCCGAGCTGCACGCGGCCGACGGCGTCGGCGAAGACCGGCGAGGCGGCGCGGATGCTGAGCCGGTCGTCCTCGAGCAGGTAGATGAAGCACGCGTGGCAGCCGGTCGCGTCGGTGGCCAGGTCGACGATGGCGTGGAGCATGGGCCCGAGCTCGAGCGAGGAGGAGACGAGCTTGATGACGTCGTAGAGGGTGCGGTTCTCGTCGCGCAGAGCGCGCACCTCGCCGACCGGAC
>DASZMD010000199.1:0-16467 GCA_035551955.1 Solirubrobacteraceae bacterium
CGCACCACCACCTCGCCGTCGACGAGCACGTCGGTGACCGAGGAGCCGTTTTCGGAGTAGACGAGGTGCACGCAGGGATCATTCAAGGGCACGAAGGGCGGGGCGTCGAGGTCCACGAGCACGATGTCGGCCTTCTTGCCCACCGTCAGGGACCCGACGATGTCGTCGATGCACAGGCTCCGGGCGCCGCCCATCGTCGCCGCGTGCAGGATCTCGGCCGCCGTCGGCCACTCGTCGTAGTCGTAGTGCGTGAGATTGTGTACGAGGCCGGCCACGTGCATGACGTCGAACAGGCGGCCCGAGTCGTTGCAGTCGATCTCGTCGGTGCCGAGGGCGACGTTGACCCCGGCGTCGAGGAGCTCGCGCACGGGGGCGATCCCCGACCCGATGCGCAGGTTGCACACCGGGTTGTGGGCCACCGAGCATCCCGAGGCGACCATCAGCTCGATGTCCTCGGGGGTGATCCAGATCGCGTGGGCCATGGTCAGGCGCTCGTTGAGGGCATCGGAGTCGTGGAGGTGCTGGACGAGGCTCTTGCCGTAGAGCTCGCGGCCGGTGATGAGCTGGACCTTGGTCTCGAGCACGTGCGTGTGGTAGGCGGTCTCGTGGCGCCTGGCGAACTCGGCGGCGGCGCCGAGGAGATCCTCGGTGCACCGCTGGGGCCCCGAGGGGGCGACCACGAAACGCTGGCGCCCGCGGTCGTGGAAGCGCGCGACCGCTTCGGCGGCGAACTCCATGTAGGCGTCGGTGGTGGGCGGGGGCGCGGCGTGGAAGAGCTCGATCAGGTCTTCGGGGAGGAAGCGCTCGGCGTAGGGCAGGGTGTCGGCGAAGGGCCGGTTGATCACGTGTCCCGAGCAGTTGGCGCGGATCCCCGACTCGTCATAGGCGCCGAAGAGGGCGGCGAGCTGACCCATGTCCTGGGCGGGGAGCTCGGCGCAGTCGTCGAGCACGCAGGTGACCCCGCTCTTGAGCGCCTCGATCGCCACCGCCAGGGTGCGCAGGCGCACGAGCTCGGGCGAGACCCCGATCGACGGGTCGAAGGGGTAGGCGTAGAGCATCATCGACTCGAGCGGGCGGCTCGGGTAGCGGCCGCGGAGGAAGTTCTGGTTGGAGTGGAAGTGCGAGTTGATGAGGCCGGGGATGGCGAGCCGGCGCCGCCCGTCGATCACCTCGTCCGCGTCGTCGCTCGCGGGCAGCGCCGGGGCGATGGCGGAGATGTGGTCGCCCTCGACGCGGATGTCGGCGGGGAAGGGCGTTGCGCCGTGCTCCTCGTCCATGGCGATGACGGTCGCATTCTGGATCAGGATCGACATGGCGAGCTCCTCATTGGTGGTTGGCGAGGTCATCGGAAGGCGGGCTGGACGAATTCGACGGGGCCGTGGAGACCCGGTGAGAGCAGCGTGCGCTCGGGCGCGGTGGCGCGCGCGACCACCTCGCCGCCGCGCACCACGGCGAGCCGGGCGGGGCGCGTGCGCAGGGCGTCGGCGACGCTGAAGGCGTCGAGGACGACGAGGTCGCCGGCGCACCCGACCTCCAGGCCGTAGCCGGAAAGCCCGAGCGTGCGGGCACCGTTCACCGTCACCGCGTCGAACATGAGACCGAGCTGGTGCTCGCCGGACATCTGGCAGGCGTGCACCCCCATCGAGGCGACCTCGAGCATGTCGGCCGCCCCCAGCGGGTACCAGGGGTCGAGCGTGCAGTCATGGCCGAAGCTGACGTTGACGCCCGCGGCCATGAGCTCGGGAACGCGGGTCAGGCCGCGGCGCTTGGGGTAGGTGTCGGCCCGCGCCTGGGTGATCATGTTGAGCAGGGGGTTCGAGACCACGGCGATCGAGGACTCGACGAGGAGGCCGAGCAGCTTGGCGAAGTAGGCGTTGTCGACGGAGTGCAGCGAGGTCAGGTGGCTGCCCGTCACCCGCTCCTGCATGTCCCGGGCGACCGTCTCCTCAGCCAGCACCTCGACGAAGCGAGACAGCGGATCGTCGGTCTCGTCGCAGTGCATGTCGACGGCCAGGCCGCGGCGCTCGGCGCGGTCCATGAGCATGCGGATGCTCGCGACCCCCGCCTCGCGACTGCGCTCGTAGTGGGGGATCCCGCCGACGATGTCGACCCCGAGGTCGAGCGCCTCGTCGAGCAGGTCCGGGGCGCCGGGAAAGCGGAGCAGGCCGTGCTGGGGGAAGGCGACGAGCTGGACGTCGATGATCCCGCGGAGCTCGTCGCGGAGCTCGACCAGGGCCCGCACCCCCACCAGAGACTCCTGGCAGATGTCGACGTGGCTGCGCAGGAAGAGAATCCCCTGCGAGACGCACCAGCGCAGGTATTCGCGCGCGCGCTCCTTGACCGCGTCGTGGTGGAGCAAGGGCTGAAGCTCGCCCCACAGCGCGATCCCCTCGAGCAGGGTGCCCGAGGCGTTGCGCCTCGGGGTGCCCGCGGTGAGCACGGCGTCGAGATGGAAGTGGCTGTCCACGAAGGGAGCGGTGACCAGGCGCCCGCCCGCGTCGATCTCCGCCGCGGCCGTCTGCGGCAAGTCCTCCGCAACGGAGGTGACCAACCCGTCCTCGATGGCGATGTCGACGAGGGGCGGGAGCGGCTCGGCTCCGGCGCCGACCCGCTGCGCTTGGCGGACGATCAGGCCCATCGGGCGCGATCATAGATGCGGTCGGACCACCTGGCGACAGGCTTGTGCCGCGTGTCCAACCGAAGGCCCTCAAGGTTGTACATATGGTCCTAGCGTCGGCCCGAGCGCGACCCGTAGCCTCGCGCTGTGGAGTTCGGCGTGACCATCTTGCCCGACCCACCGAGCGGCCGGTTCGTGGAGCTCGTCCAGCTGGCCGAGCAGGCGGGCTTCACGCACGCGTGGACCTACGACTCCCACATCCTGTGGCAGGACGGCTATGCCTTCCTCACCGTGGCCGCCACCCAGACGAGCCGGGTCAAGCTCGGGCATTGCGTGACCAATCCGGGGATCCGCGAGCCGACGGTGACGGCGAGCGCCTACGCCACCCTCCAGGACATCAGCGGGGGGCGGATGGTGATGGGGATCGGCCGCGGCGACTCCTCGCGCCGCGTCGTCGGGCTCAAGCCCGTCCCCGTGCGCGAGTTCGAGCGCTCGCTGGAGATGATCAAGGAGCTCATGAACGGCCGCCCCGTGGTGTGGAACGGCCAGGACCTCCAGCTCACCTGGGCCGAGGGCCATCCCGAGATTCCCATGTATGTCGCGGGCTACGGCCCCCGGGCGCTGGCCGTGGCCGGCCGCACCGGTGATGGGGTGATCATCCAGCTCGCCGATCCCGAGATCACCGCCTGGATCATCGCCCGGGCCGAGTCGGCGGCCGCCGAGGTGGGCCGCACCGGCGCGCGCCTCGCCCCCGTGGTGTGCGCCCCCGCGGTGATCGGGGACCGCGAGCGCTGGCGAGACGACGTGCGCTGGTTCCCGGCCATGGTCTCCAACCACGTCAAGGACATCATCGCCGCCCACGGCGCCGGCGGCGGGGTTCCCACCGTGCTCACCGACTACGCGGCCGACGTCGCCAGCTACGACTACGCCGAGCACAGCCGCACGGGCGCCGCGCACGGCAAGTACATCTCCGACGACATCTGCGACCGCTTCTGCGTCCTCGGGTCGGTCGAGGAGCACATCGAGCAGCTCTCCGAGCTGGCCGAGCTCGGCGTCGAGCAGTTCAACATCTACCTGATGGCGGGCGAGCAGGAGCCGACGCTCGCCGCCTACGGGGAGCACATCATCCCCGCGCTCTCATGAGCACCCTGTTCGAGGACATCACCGTCATCGCCATGGACGACGAGCACGGCTCGGAGCCCTTCGCGGCCGACGTGCTGGTAACCGGCGACCGGATCGCCCGCGTCGCGCCGCCGAGGACTCTTGCCCCCGAGCCCGCCGACACCGTCATCCCCGGACGCGAGCGGCTCCTCGCCCCCGGCCTCATCAACGCCCACCTGCATTCGTGGGAGGCGCTGTTCCGGGGGCGCTACGACAACTTGCCGCTCGAGCTGTGGATGCTCCTGTCATATCCCATCCTCGGGCTCGAGCCGCTCCCCGAGCGGGTCATCCACCTGCGGACGCTGATGGTGGCGATCGAATCGCTGAAGAACGGGGTCACCTGCGTGCTCGACGACGTGATCGAGAGCCCCGGCCAGAGCATCGAGGCGCTCGGCGCCGTGTTCGACGCCTACGAGCAGGCGGGGATCCGCGCCAACTGCTCGGGCAACATCATCAACCGCTTCCTCACCGACACGATCCCCTTCGCCAACGACCTCTTGCCCGACGAGGTCCTGGCCCGGGTCCACGCCGAGCCGCCGCCCACCACCGAGGACTACCTCGAGTTCTCGCGCGAGGCGCTCCGGCGCTTCGACGGCCGCGCCGGGCGCCTGCGCTACGCGATCGCCCCCTCGGGGCCCCAGCGCTGCACCGACGACCTCCTGCTCGCCGCCGACGAGCTCTCGCGCGAGCACGACACGACCTACCACATCCACGTGCTCGAGACCAAGGTGCAGGCGGTCACCGGGCACGAGTTCTACGGCGACACGCTCGTCGGCTACCTCGACGGGCTCGGGGTCCTCTCCGAGCGCGCCACCCTGGCCCACGGGATCTGGCTCACCGACGGCGACATCGATGCCCTCGCCGCCGCCGGGTCCTCGGTCGCCCACAACGCGATCTCCAACCAGAAGCTCGGCGCCGGCATCGCCCCGCTGCGCCGGCTCCTCGACGCGGGCGTCAACGTCGCGCTCGGGAGCGACGGCGTCTCGAGCAGCGACAGCGCGCGCATGTTCGACGTCATCAAGGCCGCCGCCCTGCTCCACAAGGTCACCACGCCGTACTACGAGCAGTGGCCCACGGCCACCGAGATCCTGTGGGCGGCGACCCGCGGCGGCGCGCGCAGCATGCGCCTGGACGGCGTCACCGGCGCCGTCGCCCCCGGGCTGAAGGCCGACCTCGTCGTCTTCGACCTGCGGACGCTGAACTTCACGCCCCGCAACGACCTGCGCAACCACCTCGTGCACAGCGAGAACGGGTCCTCGATCGAGCTCGTGATGGTCGATGGCCGAGTGGTGGTGCGCGACGGGGTGTGCACCTTCGTGGCCGAGGACGCCGTGCTCGAGGAGCTGCGCGCGCTGGCCCCCGAGCTCCTGGCGCGGCACGGGCGGGCGGAGGAGATGAGCCGCGTCTTCGCGCCCGCCTTCGACGAGATCCACCGTCGCTGCTGCGAGACCCCGGACGCGAGCCTGGGCCTGGGTGGCCAGCCGAGCAGCCGGGCGGTTGGACAGTGAGTCCATGGTCCGTATCCCAGGGCGCCGTTAGCGTGCGCCAGATCCCCCCACCTCGACACAGGATGGCGTGATGGCACAGACCGCCGAGCATCACCACCGCCCCGAAGATCTCGCTGCCGACGTCGCCGACGATCTCGAGCTCGAGCGGGCCTCGCTGCACGATTCGATCGCCCACGACTTCTCCACCAGCGAGAGCGGGATCGTGCCCCTCGACCACCGCCGCCCGCTGTGGCACTTCATCGGCATCTGGACCACCTTCGCCGCCGGCTTCTCCTACCTGTTCATCGGCACCCAGATCCACGATGCCGGCTTCACCCTGCTCGGATGCGTGGGGGTGGTGCTCCTGAGCGCCGCCATCTACTTCGCCTATGCGATCTTCGCCGCCTATCTGGGCTCACGCACCGGACAGACGCACGCGCTCCTGACCAGATCGGTGTTCGGGCTCAGCGGCTCCAACCTCGTGTCGATCTTCCTCATCGTCGGCTCGCTGGGGTGGACCGGATTCCAGGCCGGGCTCATGGTCCAGATCTGGAACGGCCTCTACGGCTGGAGCGGGGTCGAGGCGCTGACCATCGTCTTCGCGGCGGTGATGGTGTTCAACAACCTCTTCGGCTTCACCGGCATCAGCGTCTTCGCGCGCTACGTGGTGACCCCGCTCGTGATCCTCTGGGTCGCCTACCTGGTGGTCAAGGGCCTGGTCAGCGGCTCACACCTCGGCGCCCACCCCAAGAACGCCCTCGGCCTCACGGTCTGGCAGATCGTCGGCGTCATCGTCGGCTCGGCCATGTGGGGCAACGAGCCCGACATCTGGCGCTATGGCAAGCCCAAGTTCTGGTGGCCGACGGCCGCCTTCGGCTTCGCCCTGTGCGGCAGCATGCTCCTGTTCGCCGTCGGCGGCTGGATGATGGCCGACTTCGCGGGCTCCTCGAGCTTCGGCACCGTGGTCAACTACACGACCCACTACTCGCTCTTCGGGCTCCTCCCCCTCGCCTTTATCCTCGCCACCCTCAGCCAGTTCGCCATCAACGACGGCAACTACTACGAGGCCATCAACGCCGTGCAGAACATGTTCGGCGGCTGGAGCCGCTGGAAGCGCCTGTACTCGTGCATCGTCTGCGCGGGGATCTCCGCCCTCGCCGGTTATCTCGTCAACTACGCGGTGACCAACGGCTTCTACAAGGTCGCCGCCTTCCTGGCCATCAGCGTGCCGTGCGCGACCGTCATCATGTGCGTGGACCACTTCCTCCTCCCGCGCCTGTACCGGATCTCGCGGCCGCTCGCCAAGGTTCCGAGCTGGGGTCAGTCGGCGTTCGCGAACTGGCCCGCCATCCTCGCCCTGGCCATCACCGTTGCCTTCGGCGCCTACGCCACCGGGATCATGCCGGGGGAGAACGCCAACCGGTACTGGGGGCCGGCGACCCTGATCACGTGGGCGATGTCGGGCATCCTCTACGCCGCCTTCGTGGGCATCGTGCGTGCGGCCGTCCCGCGCGCCGAGGACCTGAAGCACGCGCTCGGGTTCTCCACGCTCGCGCTCGACCAGCCCTACCCGAGCTCACAGGTCATCGACCTGGCGACGCAGTCGGAGTCGCCGGCCGAGGAGCCGGGGATGACCGCGGACCCGCTCGCCGGCAGCCTTGTCGAGTCCTAGCAGTACGTTTCGGATCGCCGTAGATACCGGCGGGACCTTCAGCGATGTCGTCGTCGCGGACGAGCGCGGCGGCGAGCTGTGGGTGGGCAAGGCGCCGACGACGCGCGAGCGGGTGTTCGACGGCATCGCGGAGGCGCTCGCCTACGGCGCCCAGTCCCATTCGCTGACCCTGGAGTCGCTGCTCGCCGGCACCTCGGTGTTCATCTACGGGACGACCCACGCCACCAACGCCATCATCACCGGCCAGACGGCGCGGACCGCCTTCCTCACCACCGAGGGCCACCCCGACACCCTCGTCCTGCGCGAGGGGGGCAAGGTCAACCCGTTCGACTTCCGCCATGCCTATCCGGCCCCCTACATCCCCCGACGCCTCACCTTCGAGGTCCGCGAGCGGATCGACTCCGAGGGCGAGGTGGTGGTCGCGCTCGACGAGGAGCAGCTCGTGGACGTGCTCGCACGCGTGCGCGAGCAGCGAGTCGAGGCGGTCGCCGTCTGCCTGCTGTGGTCGATCCTCAATCCGGCCCACGAGGAGCGCGTCGGCGAGCTCGTGGCCCGGGAGCTGCCGGGCGTCCCGTGCACGCTCTCCCATCGCCTGAACCCGATCATCCGCGAGTACCGCCGCGCCTCCTCGGCGGCCATCGACGCCTCGCTCAAGCCCCTCATGCAGGGCCACCTCGACGAGATGGCGCTCGACCTGCGCCGGGCCGGCTTCGCCGGGCAGCTCCTGGTGGGGACTTCGTTCGGCGGGTCGCTGGGGGTCGAGGACGTCGCCTCGCGTCCCATCTACTCGGTCAACTCCGCCCCGGCCATGGCTCCGGTGGCGGGCAAGGTCTACGCCCCCGAGGAGCGAAGCGTGATCGTGTGCGACATGGGGGGCACGAGCTTCGACGTCAGCCTGGTGCGCGACGGGTATCTCAAGTTCACGCGGGAGACGTGGCTCGGCGGCGCCTACATCGGCCACATGACCGGCCTCTCGGCCGTCGACATCAAGAACATCGGCGCGGGCGGGGGGAGCATCGCCTGGATCGACAGCGGGGGCCTGCTGCGCGTTGGTCCTGAGAGCGCGGGGGCCAGCCCCGGACCGGCGTGCTACGCCCTGGGCGGGACGGATGCGACGGTGACCGACGCCAGCGTCGTCCTCGGCTACATCGATCCCGACTACTTCCTCGGCGGGCGGATGAAGCTCTCAGCGGCAGCGGCCCGCGAGGCGATCGAGCGCGAGATCGCCGAGCCGCTCGGGCTCGACGCCGAGCGCGCCGCCCACGCCGTGCTCACGATCTCGGCCGAGCACATGGTCAGCGCCATCCGCGACATCACCATCAACGAGGGCTTCGATCCCCGCGGCTCGCTCCTCGTCGCCGGCGGCGGGGCGGGAGGGATGACGGTGGCCCGGATCGCCGAGGAGCTCGGCTGCCGCCGCGTGCTCGTCCCCCGCACCGCGGGAGCGCTGTCGGCGTGCGGCGGCCTGCTCTCCGACATCGTCGCCGAGTACAGCATCAGCCAGCGCGCCGACACCAACCGCTTCGACCCCGAGGCGGTCAACCGCGGCCTGGCCCACCTCGGCGAGCAGATCGACGAGCTCTTCGCGCGCCTGGACACCCCGCCCGAGCTCCAGGAACGGGAGTTCTTCGTCGAGGCCCGCTATCCCTACCAGGTGTGGGAGCTCGAGGTTCCCCTTCGCGCCGGCGCCTTCGCGACGGCCGCCGACGTCGAGCTCATGGTCGAGGACTTCCACCGCGTCCACGAGCGCGTCTTCGCGGTCAGCGAGCCCGGGCAGTACATCGAGTGCATCTACTGGAAGGGACGGGCCACCGCGCGCCTGCCCAAGCCCGACCTGCCTCAGCTCGGCGGGGCCGCCTCCGGACCGCCCGATCCCACCGCGATGCGCTCGGCGTGGTTCGGCGAGCAGGGGCCGCTGGAGACGGCGTATTACCGCGCCGGCGCCCTCGCCCCCGGCCACGTGATCACCGGCCCGGCGATCATCGGCGAGCCGACCACCACGGTGGTCGTGTACCCGGGGTGGCGCGCCACCGTCACCGAGAGCGGCGATTACCTGCTCGAGGCGGCGTGATGACCGCCACCTCCTTCGACCCCGTCCTCCTCGCCGTCCTCTCCAACCGCTTCGAGAGCATCGTGCGGGAGATGACCAACACGCTGCTGCGCTCGGGGCGCTCGGCCGTGCTCAACACCGCGCGTGACTTCTCGTGCTCGCTCATCACCGCTGAGAACGAGCTCCTCGCCTCGGCCGAGGGCCTGCCCGTGCATGTCATCGGCACCGAGTTCCTGGCCGAGGCGATGACCGAGCTTCACCCCGACTTCGCCGAGGGTGACGCCTTCCTCCACAACGATCCCTACATGGGTAACACCCACCCCGCCGACCACGCCATCCTCGTCCCCGTCTTCCACGAGGGCGAGCACATGTTCACCGCGTGCGCGAAGTCCCACCAGGCCGACTGCGGCAACGCGCTCCCCACCACCTACATGCCCGCCGCCCCCGACGTCTACGCCGAGGGGGCGCTGATCTTCCCGTGCGTGCAGGTGCAGCGCGACCGCCGCGACGTCGAGGACATCATCCGCATGTGCCGCCGGCGCATCCGCGTGCCCGACCAGTGGTACGGCGATTACCTGGCCACCCTGGGCTCGGCGCGGATCGCCGAGCGGCGCCTGATCGAGCTCTGCGACCAGTACGGCCGCGACACCGTGCGCTCGTTCATCGCCGAGTGGTTTGACTACAGCGAGCGGCGCATGGTCGAGGCGATCGCTCAGCTCCCGGCGGGCGCGCTGGTGGGCAGTGCGACCCACGACCCTTATCCGGGCGTCCCCGAGGGCATCCCCTTGACCGTCAAGGTGGCGATCGATCCGCAGGGGGGGATGATCGAGCTCGACCTCCGCGAGAACCCCGACAACTACGCGGGCGGCCTCAACGAGTCGCGCGCGTGCGCCACCAACAACGTCATGACCGGGGTGTTCAACTCGATCGATCCCGACGTCCCCCACAACGCCGGCAGCTTCCGCCGGGTCAAGGTCCTCCTGCGCGAGGGCTCGCTGGCCGGCATCCCCGAGTTTCCCCACTCGTGCTCGATGGCCACCACGAACATCGCCGACCGGCTCGTGTGCCTGACCCAGGCCGCCTTCGCCGAGCTCGGCGACGGCTTCGGCCTGGCCGAGGGCGCGCTGGGGATGGGGATCTCCTACGCGGTCATCTCCGGACGCGACGCGCGCTACGCCGGGGCGCCCTACGTCAACCAGATCTTCCTCGGCAGCACCGGCGGCCCGGGCGGCCCCGAGGCCGACGGCTGGCCCACCTATTACCTGCCGGTGGCCGCCTCGCTCATGTACCACGACAGCACCGAGGTCGACGAGCAGAAGTACCCCCTGCACGTCCACGTCAAGCGGTTGATCCCCGACTCCGAGGGGGCGGGACGCCACCGGGGGGCGCTGGGCTCGGAGGTCATCTACAGCGCCAAGGGGACGCCGATGATGATCGCCTACAGCTTCGAGGGGCACGAGAACCCGGCGCGCGGGGTGCGCGGGGGCGCGACCGGGAGGCCGTCGGACGGGTGGAAGATCGATCGCGAAGGTAACGTCGCCGCGGTCCCGATGGCGACGGCGATGGAGATCGCCCCCGGCGAGCGCGTCGCCTCGCACACGGGCGGAGGCGGCGGCTACGGCGATCCCCTGACCCGCGATCCCGAGGCGGTGGCCGAGGACGTGCGCGAGGGCTGGGTCTCCCGCGAGCGGGCTCTCGGCGTCTACGGCGTGGTCCTCTCCGACGAGCTCGTCGTCGACGCGGAGGCCACGCGCGGCGCGCGCGCCTGAGGTCCCGCTAGCGTGAGGGGCGGCATGGAGCTGGCCCCCGAGCGACCGAACGTCGAGCTGCGCGAGGATCCCGACGGGGAGCGCTTCGTCGTGCTCGCCTTTCCCTACGAGCGCGCGCTCGTCGAGCTCGTGCGCACGATCCCGAGACGCCGCTTCGACTGGGACACCCGCGAGTGGTACGCGCCCGCCGACGACTGGGCGGCGATCAAGGTCGTCGAGGTGCTCGGGCGCTACCCCGAGCTCACCGTCGAGGACGCGGTGCTCGAGTGGCTCGCCGCCGCCGAGCGGCGCTGGCTCGGCTACGTGCGCACCACCCGCTACGACGGCCGCGGCTGGTGGGTCCTCGACACGCGCGGGGGCACCGTGCCCGAGGAGCTGAGCGCGGGCGCCGTCGAGCGCGAGGGCCGGCTGCTCGCGCCCATGACGCAGGCCGCCGGCCGGGCGCTCCGCGAGCTCGATTCCGCGCGCCTGGACATCGCCGCCGAGCGCTGCCTGCAGGTGGTCGAGCTCGGGGGCGTGCCCGCGCCGGCCCGGCTCGTCTTCGCCCGCACCGTGGAGGGAGAGCGGCTCCACCTCGAGGTCCTGTGGGACCCCGACATCGGCACCGCCTTCGAGCGCCTGCCCGGCGCCGAGGGCGGGCGGTCGGTGCCGATCGACCCCTGGCTCGCCGAGGCCCTCGACGACTTCCTCGCCCGGCACCACGTCGAGGTTGTGGGGCCGGCGGCGGCGGTGCTGGAGGGGCTGCTGGCCGAGCGCGAGGCGGCGGCCGACGCCGTGCGCGCCTCGCGCGCCGAGCACGCCGAGCCGATCGCCGCCACCGCCGCCGTGCTCGGGGGCGAGCTCGCGCCCTTCCAGTGGGCGGGGGTGCGTTACGTGCTCGCGGCGCGGCGCGCCTTTCTCGCCGACGAGCAGGGCCTCGGCAAGACGGTCGAGGCGCTGGCCGCGCTCGAGGCCGACGGCGCCTTCCCCGCCGTCGTTGTGTGCCCGGCCTCGATGAAGCTCGGCTGGCAGCGCGAAGCCGAGCGCTGGCTCCCCCACCGCTCGGTGGTGGTGGTCGAGGGGCGCCCGCCCGTCCCCCCGACGGGCGAGATCACCATCCTCAATTACGAGATCCTCGCCGCCCACCGCGAGGCGCTCGCCCGCCGCGAGCCGCGCGCGCTGGTGATCGACGAGTCGCACTACTGCAAGAACCCCCACGCCAAGCGCACCCAGGCCGTGCGCCGGCTCGCGGGCGCCGTCGCCCCCGACGGCCTGCGCCTCGCGCTCACCGGCACTCCCGTCCTCAATCACGCCGACGAGCTCATCTCCCAGCTCCGGGTCATCGGGCGGATCGAGGACTTCGGCTCGGGCGCGCGCTTCTCGCGCGAGTTCCGCGGCCGCCTGAGCGAGGAGCGCCTGCACTGGCACCTGCGCCGGCGCTGCTTCGTGCGCCGGCTCAAGGCCGACGTCCTCCCCCAGCTCCCGGCCAAGCGCCAGGTGGTGGTGCCCGTCGCCCTCACCAACGCCGGCGAGTATCGCCTCGCCGAGCGCGACGTGATCGAGTGGCTGCGCACCCAGCCCTTGGACCTGTCCGAGCTCAACGCGCGCATCGCCGCCACCCTGCGCGCCGAGCGCCTGGCCCAGCTGGGGACGCTCCAGCGCCTGGCCGCGCGCGGCAAGCTCGCCGCCGCGCTGGCGTGGATCGCCGACTTCCTCGCCTCCGGCGAGCCCCTCGTGGTCTTCGCCCGCCATGTCGAGGTCCAGGAGGCGGTGCTGGCGCGCTTCCCCGACGCCCTCCACCTCCTGGGCGCCGACTCGATCCGCGCGCGCGAGGCGAGCATCGCCGCCTTCCAGGATCCTCAGGGGCCGTCCCTGATCATCGGCGCCACGCGGGTGGCCGCGCAGGGGATCACCCTGACGCGGGCTTCCAACGTTGCCTTCCTCGAGCTCGAGTGGACACCGGCCATGCACGACCAGGCCGAGGACCGCTGTCATCGCATCGGCCAGCACGACGCGGTCACCGCCTGGTATCTCCTCGCCGCCGGCACCATCGACGAGACCATGGCCCGCCTGATCCAGAGCAAGCGTCAGCACGTCGCGGCGGTGACCGACGGGCGGGTGTCCGACGGGGACGGGTTGGTCGAGGCGGTGGTGCGGGAGCTCAGGGACGGGCGGCCCTTCCGTTACCTGCGGGCGGTCGGGGGCGGACTGCGGGGGGCGGGGTAATCGGGTAATCGGGTAATCGGCATCCATGCCGATTACCTTGGAAGTTCGCCTGCGGCGAACTTCCGGCCTGCGGGGAACTTCCCCGCCTCCGCGATGCGTGCGATTGCGTGACGCGGGTAGAACTTCCCCGCACGCACATGAACTTCCGCGCCCGCCTCGAGGCCTTTGACCGTTACCAGCAGGGACACCGTTGGCTTGCCGTTCCCTTCGCGGTGATCAGGAAGTTCTCCGACGACCAGGCCGGCTCGCTCGCCGCCCTGGTCGCCTATTACGGGTTCTTCGCGCTGTTTCCGCTCCTGCTCGTGCTTGTCACCGTGCTCGCTTACGTGCTCCACGGTGATCCCAGTCTCCAGGCCTCGGTGAAGAGCGGCGTGCTCGGTCAGTTCCCCATCATCGGCCCCGACATCCAGAAGAACATCCACGCCCTGCACGGGAACGCGAGCTCGCTGATCATCGGGATCCTCGGATCGCTGTGGGGCGGGCTCGGCGTCACCAACGCGAGCCAGAACGCCTTCAACAAGGTGTGGGCCGTCCCCCTGCGGGAGCGGCCCAACTTCATCCAGACGCGGCTGCGCGGGCTCGGCGTGCTCGCCTTCCTCGGCGTTCTCTTCATCGCCTCCTCGGGCGCCTCGGGCCTGGTGAGCGGTGGACTCGGCGGGCTGGCGGCCAAGGTCGCGGGGATCGTCCTTTCGCTCCTCCTCAACGTCCTCCTCTTCCTCTCCGCCTTCCGCCTCCTCACCGCGGCGGAGATCAAGACGAAGTGCCTGATGCAGGGCGTGATCGTCGCCACCATCCTGTGGGAGATCCTCCAGGTCGTCGGCGGCATCTACATCAATCACGTCGTCCGCCACGCCGACTCTACCTATGGCCCCTTCGCGCTCGTCATCGGCCTGCTCACATGGCTCTACCTGGGTGCCCAGGCGACCCTCTACGCGGCCGAGATCAACGTCGTGCACGCCCGCCGGCTGTGGCCGCGGAGCCTCCTCCACGACCCGCCGACGATCGGCGACGAGGAGACGCTGAGGGCGATCGCCAAGGTCGAGGAGCGGATCGAGGGCGAGCAGATCGACGTCACCTTCGGGGCTCCGAGCAAGGACGAGTAGCCCCGGGCGCACAGTTTCGGCTCGTTGTCGCCGCGGGTATGCGGTGTCTGAATGCCCGACAACGATCGATTCGACGCCGTCGTGCTCGGGGCGGGGCCGGCGGGCGAGGCGGCCGTGTCGCAACTCCATGCCCAGGGCCTGCACACCGCCCTGGTCGAGCGCGAGCTCGTCGGCGGCGAGTGCGCCTACTGGGCGTGCATCCCCTCGAAGACGCTGCTGCGCCCGGTGCAGGCACGCGCCGAGGCGGCGCGGGCCAAGGGGGTGGCCACGCCCGAGCGCGAGTGGGAAGAGGCGGTGGCCTATCGCGACTGGATGATCCGCGGCCTCGACGACTCAGAGCAGATCGCGGACTACCAGGACGAGGGGATTCGCGTCTATAAGGGCCAGGCCCGCCTCCGCGGCCCCGGCCAGGTCGAGGTCGACGAGGACACCCTGCTGGTGGCCGCGCGGGTGATCATCGCCACCGGGAGCGTCCCGCGCATGCCCGACATCCCCGGACTCGAGGCGGCGGGCTACTGGACCAACCGCGAGGCCACGACGCTGACCGAGGTCCCCGACAGCGTGGCCGTCATCGGCGGCGGCCCGGTGGGGATCGAGCTTGCGCAGCTCCTCAGGCGCTTTGGCGCCCAGGTGCACCTCCTCGAGGCGGCCCAGGGGCTGATCGCGCGCGAGGACCCACGGGTGGGCGAGCTCGTCGCCGCTGCCCTGCGCGAGGAGGGAATCGAGCTCCACCTGGGCGCGGAGATCGCTGCCGTGAGCGCCCGAGGCGGTGACCGCGAACTCGACCTCGGCGAGGCGGGGACCCTGCGCGTGCGCGAGGTCGTCGTGGCCTCGGGACGGTCCCCGCGGGTCACCGACCTCGGCCTCGAGACGGTGGGCATCCACCCCTACGGGGACGGGATCAAGATCGACGAGCGCTGCCGAGCGGGCGACCAGGTGTGGGCGATCGGCGACGTAACCGGGGTGATGCCCTTCACCCATGTGGCCAAGTACCAGGCGCGCATCGCCTGCGCGGACATCGCGGGTGAGTCGGTCGCCGCCGACTACTCGGCGGTCCCCCGCGTGGTGTTCTCCGACCCCGAGGTGGGAGCGGTGGGGTTGACCGAGGAGCAGGCGAGAGCCCAAGAGCTCGACGTGGCCACCGCCCGCGTCGCGCTTCCCGAGGTCATCTCTCGACCGTGGACATATGAGAGCGACCCCCGCGGAGAGCTGTCGGTGATGGTGGACCGCGAGCGCCGGGTGCTGGTGGGCGCGTGGGCCGTCGCCCCGTTGGCGGGGGAGTGGATCCACTACGCGGCCCTGGCGGTCAAGGCCGGGATCTCGGTCGACGTCCTCCGCGACACGGTCGCGCAGTTCCCCACCTACACGGAGGGCTTCCTCGAGGCGCTGTCGCGGATCGAGGTCTAGGCAGCGGCGGGCTGTGAGCGAAGCTCGCTCAGGTAGCCCTCGAACCGGCACAGGTGGCGCTGCTCGTCGCGGAGGATCTCGAGCACCAGGTCGTTGGTGACCTGGTCGACCCGGTTGGTCGCGCGCATGATCCTCATGTAGTGGCGGATCGCGCTCGTCTCGGTGGCGATCACCGCTTCGACCATGCCCTCGAGGTCGGTCTGGCGCTCGAAGGGCTGGGGATACTCGTCGTCGCCGGCGACACCGCTCGCCCCCGGGACGACGCCATAGAGCTCCTGGATCCGGCGACCGAGGGCGCGGGCGTGGGCCACCTCATCCTCGACGCCCTCGGTGAGCGCCGTCCTCACCTCGAGCGCTGCGTGGCCTCCGAGCTGGCTGATCGAAGCGGCGAGGTAGTTCATCACCGTCTCGATCTCCATCCAGTACGCGCGGGTCAGGAACTCGACGACGACGCGCTGCTCGCCCTCCAGCCCCTCACTGTTGCGCCCACCCGGGATTCCGATCACCGACACTGGAGCGCGGCGTACCCCAGCCGGCTGAGCGTGAAACCACACGTGTCAGAAAGTCACACGGCCGTGATCTACGGGGCGGGCAAATGCGAATAGACACAAAGATCGGCGGCTCGGGCGATACCCCCCGGTTGTCGGGTTAGCCCCCGTCGATGCTTGGTGATGGAGCGTTGCTGGGCCACCGTGCGAGACATGGCGAACAGCACGATCACGACCGACGGAGGTAAGCAATGAGCATTGCGCTCGTACCGCGTCCCGATACCGTGCTCTCTCCGGTCGAGCGCCTCGACGTCCTGTGCGACCCCGGGTCGCTGCACGTGATCCGCTCGGAGGTCCACTCTGATCGAATGGGCGAGAAGGCCGCTCCCGGGGACGGGGTGGTGGGCGGAGCCGGGATGGTCGACGGCCGCCCGGTGTTCTGCTACGCGCAGGACTCGAGCTACGTCGGCGGGTCGCTGGGCGAAGCGCACGCCAACACCATCGTCCG
>DASZMD010000200.1:0-9175 GCA_035551955.1 Solirubrobacteraceae bacterium
TGGTGGTGAAGGAGCCGACGCTGTGCAGACCGACCGAGAAGCAGATGTCGGCGATCGACCGATCGCTGAAGCGCAGCAGCGCCGCGGCGCGCTCCAGGCGCCGGGTCAGCAGGTACGCATGCGGCGGCTCACCGAAGGCGCAGCGGAACTCGCGGCTGAAGTGGGCGCGCGACAGCCGCGCGGCACGGGCGAGATCGTCGACATCGAGCGGCTCGAAGTAGCGGGCATCGGCGAGGTCCTTGGCGCGCTGGAGGTGGCGAGCGGGCGGGACGTAGGCCGTCACAAGCCCTCGTCGTCGCCCACGACCTCAGCCGCCGCGGCCTCCGCCGCGACGAGCTGCTCCTCGACGAGCTTCAGCCCGGAGTCCCAGAAGCCTGGGTCGGCGAGGTCGATCCCGACGATGGCGCCGAGCTCCTCGGGGCTGCGCGACCCCCCCGCGGCGAGGAGGTCGAGGTAGCGGGGGACGAACGACTCGCCCTCCTCGACGTAGCGCCGGTACACCGAGAGCGCGAGCAGCTGCCCGTACGCATACGCGTAGACGTACCCGGGGGTGGTGATGAAGTGGGGAACGTAGGACCACCACATGCGGTACCCGTCGGTCACCTCGACGGCGTCGCCGAGCAGCTCGGTCTGGGTCTCGGTCCAGAACTCGTTGATGCGATCCACCGAGAGCTCGCCGTCGGAGCGGCGGTGGGTGTGGACGAGGTGCTCGAAGCGGTTCATCGCCATCTGCCGGAAGACGGTGGCGATCGCGCCCTCGAGGCTTTCGGCGAGCAGGCTCAGGCGCTCCTGAGGTGTCGAGGCGGCGTCGAGCATGCGCCCGAACACGAGTGCCTCCCCGAACACCGAGGCGGTCTCCGCCAGGGTGAGCGGCGTCGACTGGTGAAAGACCCGCTGCGGCTGAGCAAGCGCAGCGTGGAGCCCGTGCCCGAGCTCGTGCGCCATGGTCAGGACGTCGCGGCGCCGGGCCGTGAAGTTGAGCATCACGTAGGGGTGCACGCTGGGCACGGTGTAGGCGCAGAAAGCGCCGCCGCGCTTGGCGGGCCTGACGGGCGCGTCGATCCAGCGCTCGTCGAAGAACCGGCGCGTCACCTCGCCCGCCACTGGAGAGAACGAGTTATAGGTGTCGAGCACGAGCGCCCGGGCCTCGCCGAAGCCGTAGGTCACGTCCTCGGCGACGACGGGCGCCGAGCGGTCGTAGTCGGCCAGGCGCGGCAGTCCGAGGAGCCGGGCCTTGAGCGCATACCACCGCTGGGGGATGTCGTAGCGACCGCGCACCGCCTCGATCAGCGCCATCACGGACTCATCCGACGCCTCATTGGAGAGGTTGCGGCTCGCGAGCCAGTGCGGGTAGTGGCGCAGGCGGTCCTCGACGGCCTTGTCGTGAATGAGGGTGTTGTAGATGAAGGACCGGGTGCGTATGCCCGGCTCGAGGGCGCCGGACACGGCCTCGGCGGTGGCGCGACGCACCTCGCGGTCGGGCGACTGCAGGCGGCTGAGCGCGACCTCGAGCTTGACCTCCTCGCCCTCGAGAGGCACGGTCAAGGTCGAGGTGAGCTCGCCGAACAGCCGGCCCCACGCGGCCTGGCTCGAGAGCGCCTTCTCGGTGAGGATCTTCTCCTCGGGCTCTGAGAGCAGGTGCGGGCGGTAGCGCCGCGCGCTGCGCAGATGGTGGGCGGCGAAGCCGAGCTCGTCAGCGCCCAGGAGCTCGTCGGCGCGCTCGTCGTCGACGGCGGCCCACTCGAGCTCGAAGAACAGCAGCTTGGTCTCGATCTCCGTCCCGCGTTCCTGGACGCGCTGGAGCAGGGCTCCGCGCTCGGGGTCGGCGGTGTCAGTGGAGAACCGCAGCGCCGCATAGGAGGCGGCGCGCCCGGCGAGCTCGTGGATCTCCTCGAGCTGGCGCATCGCCGCGGCCAGCTCGGGGGAATCGAGCTCGGCCACCTGGCCGGCGTATCTGTTGGCGAAGTCCTCGGCGAGCTCGGTGGCGCGATCGAGCTGCCGCTCGACCCCTTCCTGCCCGGCGCCCCCGGCGAGCTCCGACAGGTCCCATGCGGTGTTCTGGAGCTCGGGGTCGGCGAGCAGTTCAGTGGTAGCGGACATACCCCGGAGGTTACTTAGGCCGGACATCCGCGGGGGGCGAGCGGGCCGGTCAACGCGAAGACGGTGATCGGCTCCCCGTGGGCGAGCTGGCGGAACACGACCCGCGCGGCCCCATCCGTGGCCGTCCAGCGCCCCTCCGGGGAGTACTCGAGGCCTCGGGGGTGCCACGGGTCGCGCGCCGGCGTGGTCACCAGGTACTGGTAGCGCCCGGCGTCGACGGCGGCGCGCCAGGCGCGGCAGGTGCCGATCGGCGTGAACGACCCGTGGGCCCCGTGGCGGGCGACGTAGGCGACGCGGTTCGAGTCGTCGAGGCCGAGCAGCGGATAGGAGAAGAAGCCGCCGAACGTCCCCGCCAGGCCGATGCGGGCGTGGTGGACGCCCCGAGCCCACGCCCACAGCCGCGAAAGCGAGGAGACCCCGGGCTGGAAGGTGTAGCGCCCGCGCAGGTAGTGCCGCTGCCCGGCGTACCCGGCGACCAAGAGGGCGGCTGCCGCCACCGCTGCGGCGACGAGGAGGGGGCGACGGGGGGCGGCGATGAGCAGTCCGAGGATGGCCACCGCCGCGACCGCGACGAGCACGGCGCCCGGGACATAGCTGCCGTTCCACAGCCGGCCCTCGGCGACGGTGACGGCGAGGAGAAGGGCGAGCACGGCGAGGGTGGCGGCCCGCGCTCGGGCGCCGCTCAGCCACGGGGCGAGCGGGGTCACGGCCAGGGCCAGGGTGAGGCCAGGGGCGGCATAGCGGAGGTTGAAGGCGAAGCCGGAAGGGTCGCCGGCGGGACCGGCCGCGCTCTCGGGGGTGATCACGTAGGCGGCGAGGGAGACCAGGGCCACGAGCCCGAGCATGCGGGTGGTCCGCTCCGCTCGCCCGAGCAGGCAGAGGACGGGGCCGAGCACGGCGAGGGCAAGCACGGCGACCCACCAGGGGCCCAGCCCCGCCGCCAGGCCGGGGGCGAAGAAGCGGCTCCAGACGCCGGTGTCGGTCGCGTAGTGGACGATCGCGAAGCCGGTGTGCTGCTGGAGCGCCGCGGCCGGAGTAGGCAGGATCCCGAGGCCGGTCCAGGGCAGGGGGTTGCCGACGGCGATGAGATTGCGTACGTACCAGTAGCCGCCCGCGAGGATGAAGGCGGGGATCCACGCCGTCGCCGCGGCCGCGCGCCGGCGGCGGCGCTCGACGAAGATCGCCCCCACCGTGAGCGCGAGCGCGGGCGCGAGCAGGCTGAGCTTGACGGAGACGGCGAGGCCGGCGGCGATCGCCGCGAGGGCGAGAGGCGCGGTGCGGTGGGTGGCCTCGGCATGTGCGTGCACCACCAGAGCCGCGGCGGCGAGGAGGAAGAAGACCCCGGCGATGTCGTTGGCGGCCGTTCCGGCCTGGGAGATGCGCACCATCGGGGTGGCCAGCGCCAGCGCCGCGCCCGTCATCGTCGCCGGACCGAGGCCGCGGCGCGACCCGAGGCACCAGGCGGCGAGGAGGGTGAGCGCCAGCCAGCCGAGGTTGATGGCCGGGGACAGGGTGTCGCGGCCGAGAAGGACGATGCCGAGCCCGTGCACGAGCTCCGCCGTGGCCGGATAGAAGGCGGTCAGGTACTGGACGTCGGTGAAGCGCAGGCTCGTGACCCAGCCGGTCTGAGCGAACGACGCCGCCCACGGGAGGTGGTACCAAAGCGAGTCGAAGCTGCGGATCCCGATGTCGTAGGAGGCGAGCATGGGCTGCGCCCACTCGGCGATGAGGAGCGCGGCGGCGATCACGGCGACGGCCACCGCGGGAGTCGGCGGGCGCGGGGCGCCTCGAGCAGGCGTGCCGGCCTCGCCGGGTGGGCCGGGCGCCCGCAGCGACCACGCCCGCGCCACTACCGCCGCGGCGATGCACGCCACCACGATCGGCCCGAGCTCGAACAGGCCGACCGCGCCGAGCACCTCGAGGACGGCGATGAGGAGCGCGAAGCCGAGGACGAACTCGGCGAGGCGGGCCACCGCGCCGCCCCACCCCGGGAGGAGACGGGCGCGCAGCGAGATCGCGCCCACCGCGATCGACGCGCACACGACGACGAGCGCGGCGATTCCCACCGCGTAGCGCCCGACCGTCACCTGCTGCTCGACCCCATGGTTCGCTGTAACACTAGGGGCGATGACGTCGAGCGTGAGTCGCGTGTTCGCCGGCCTGGTGGCGCTCCTGGCCGTCGCGGTGAGCGTCGCGGGATGCGGCGGCGACGCGCCGCGCCGTCCGGCGCTCAGCGCCGTTCCCATCGTCCCGGGGGGTCGCGTGGTAGTGCGCTCCAGCGCCTGTGACGCGGGCGCGAACGCCTACTGCGCGCTCGACCTCGTCCTCGTCAACCGCCGCTTCGCCTCCTCCCAGGAGCTGGTGGCGAACGAGCGCCAGTGGCTCAAGGAGCACGGCTGGATTCGCGTCTCGGCCCAGACCGGCGACGAGCAGGCGGCCGACTCGCCCCGCGACCGCTTCAGGGTCACCTATGCGACTGCGGCGCTCGACCTCAAGGACATCGACCTCGGCTGGATCAAGCGCCCGCGCCCGATCTCCCTGGCCCTCTCCGACGCCCTCTACGACGGATCGCCGACGATGTCGATGAACGTGGTGGCGGGGCCCTCGTAGCCGGCTGGGGACTCGGCGTGAGCCGATGTCACTTGATGGCCTGGCCCGTCGGGCTCATGACGTACCACAGGCCGCCGTTGAGGTTGATGCCCTGGCCGGTGTGGCTCCCCGGGGAGGAGTCGGCGACGTAGGTGTAGAGCGGCCAACCGGCGTAGGTGACGACCCGGCCGCCGGTGGGATCGGCATCGCTGCTCAGGAGCGAGGCCTTGACGCCGCCCGAGGCGCCGACCTTGGCCCCGGTGGGAAGCATCACCGGCGGCCACACGCCCGCACAGCCGCCCGTGCAGGTGACGTGCTTGCCGGCGTCGGGGAGGAACTGGTAGAGGGTCTTGCCCTGAGAGTCGACGAGGACGGTGCCGAGCCCGGGCTCCTTCTTGGCGGTGATCACGACCACGGAGACGGTCTTGGCGGGCGCGGTCGTGGCCGTGGTCTTGGTCGTGCTCGAGTTGCTGCTGCCACACGCGGCGACGCTAACCGCCAGCACGCTCGCCAGGAGCGGGATCGACAGCTTCTTCATCGGGACTCTCCTTCGCCTGCGGGCCGAACTGGCGACATCGTAAGCCGATCCCGAATGCCCCCGGCAGCCCCTAACTCAATGTAAACGGCCTCAGCCGCGGGACTGGACCTCGAGGCGCCCGTCGGGGCCCACGCCCAGCGAACGGCGGCCCGCGAGCAGCTCTCGAAGATCCTCGCCCACGAGCTCGCGGCGCCACCCGGTCAGCGTGCGCACCGACGGCTCCGGGTCCCCGCGACGGGCCGAGGCCACGATCTGGTCGAGCTCGGCCCGCGAGGTGATGAGCTCGTAGGCCAGGCCCGCCTCGAGTCCGCGGGCGCGGATCAGCGACTCGGCCAGCGCGATCATGGGGGCGTCGCCGGACTCGGAGATTCCTCGCCTGTCGTCACGAGGGATCGGCGGGTGCTCCGCCCCCACCCGGATGGCCTCGAGGATCGCCTCTCCGCGCCGGCGGATGTTCGAGGGATGGACGCCGCGGATCTGCTCGAGCGCGGACACCGACGAGGGCCGGCGCTTGGCCGCCTCGACGAGGGCGGGATCGGCGAGGATCGAGCCGACCGGGCGGTCCTCCTGCGACGCCGTGCGCTCGCGCCAGGCTGCGAGCTCGCGCGCGATGGCGCGCGAACGGGGATCGAGCTGCCCGATCCGGGGCAGGCGCTCCCACGCGGTCTCGGGGTCGCGCTCGTCGGTGGCCGACTCGAGCAGGCGGCACTCCTCGCTCGCCCATTCCAGCCGGCCCGAGCCCTCGAGGCGCTCGTGGATCTTGTCTGCGAGTTCGAGCAGGTGAACGACGTCCTCGCGCGCGTAGCTGAGCTGCTCGGGGGTGAGGGGCCGGTGGTTCCAGCGCGTGTAGCTCGCCGTCTTGCCCACGCGGCGGCCGAGGATGGTGCCCAGGAGGTTGCTGTAGCCGGCCTGCGCGCTGGCGCCGACGAAGCCGGCAGCGATCTGGGTATCGAAGATGTTGTGGATGTCGGTCTGCCAGGTTCGACGGAGGATCGCGACGTCCTGCCGGCCGGCGTGGAGGACGATCTGGATCGACGGATCGGCGAGGAGCTCGGCGAGCGGGGTCACGTCGACGTCCTTCAGGGTGTCGATGAGGACGATCTGGGGCTCGCCGCCCGTGCCGTCGTCGACGGCCACCTGGACCAGGCAGAGCAGGGCGCGGTAGCGCCCCTCGGACATGAACTCGGTGTCGATGCCGAGGCGGCCGGACGTGCGTGCCGCGGCGGCGATGGCCGCAACATCACCGGAGTTGCCGAGGGGCGGAATCTCTAGGCGTTCGATGGTGAGACCCTATCCGGAAAACGGCCCGCGTTGGCGCTTAACCTAGCGCGCTGGTAGGATTTATATCCATGATCTTCTCCTCCAAGGCTGAATACGGAGTCCGCCTGATGGTCGAGCTCGGTCGCCAGTCGCCCGAGCACCCCACCAGCCTCAAGGCGGTGGCCGAGGCTGAGGGGCTGCCGCTCGCCTACCTCGAGCAGGTCGTGGCGAGGCTACGCAAGGCCGAGCTGGTGATGAGCGCCCGCGGTGCGCACGGCGGCTACTGGCTCGCGCGCGCACCGGAGGAGATCTCGATGGATGAGGTGGTGCAGGCGCTCGAGGGCGCGATCGCACCGATGGAGTGCTTCGTCAACGAGCACACCGAGCGCGTGCTGTGCTCGCACGAGCCGGACGCCGGCAGGGGATGCGCGACCAAGCTTCTGTGGACGCGCGTGCAGGGCGGGATCATCCGCTCGCTACAGCAGACGACGCTGGCCGACCTGGTCGAGTTCTCCAAGCGGGGAGAACCTGTGGCGGGGGAGTCGGTGTCGCCGACAACCCTAGGAAGGTCGGCTAAAGCCGAACTTCGGGCCGGCGCTGCGGCCTAAGTCTTCGAAAACTTGAACTGAAAGCGGGAGATGGCAGATCTAGAAATCAGAAACCTATTCGTCCGGGCCGGAGAGAAGGAGATCCTCCGGGGCCTGGACCTGACCGTCGACAAGGGTGAGATTCACGCACTGATGGGCCCGAACGGCTCGGGCAAGTCGACGCTGGCGAACGTGATCATGGGCCATCCGGGACTCGAGGTCACCGACGGCCAGATCATCTTCAAGGGCGAGGACATCACCGCGGCTGACCCCGACGAGCGCGCCCGCATGGGCCTGTTCCTGGCCTTCCAGTACCCGGTCTCGGTCCCGGGCGTGACGGTCACCAAGTACCTGCGCACGGTGATGAACGCTCACCGCGAGGCGAAGGGCGAAGAGCTCATCTCGCTCAAGGACTTCCGCCAGACGGTCGAGGCCGCGATGAAGCTGACCGAGGTCCCCAGGGAGTTCTCGAGCCGGTACCTGAACGAGGGATTCTCGGGCGGTGAGAAGAAGCGCATGGAGATCCTCCAGCTCGCGCTCCAGCGGCCCGAGATGGCGATCCTCGACGAGACCGACTCGGGCCTCGACATCGACGCCCTGCGCGTGGTCGCCAACGGCGTCAACTCGGTCGCCGGCCCCGACATGGGCGTCCTCATCATCACCCACTACCAGCGGATCCTGGACTTCGTGCAGCCGAGCCACGTGCACGTCATGTTCCACGGCCGGATGGTCAAGGAAGGCGGCCCTGAGCTCGTCACCGAGCTCGAGGCCAAGGGCTACGGCTGGATCCGCGAGGAGATCGAGGCGGCGGCGTGAGCACCACGGCCGCACTCCCCGACGTCTCCTCCCAGTTCCCCGTCCTGCGGCGGGAGATCAACGGGCGGCCGCTCGTCTACCTCGACTCGGGCGCGACGTCGCAGACGCCGCAGTCGGTGATCGATGCGATGACGCATTACTACACGCACTCGCGGGCGAGCATCCACCGCGGCGTATATCCACTGGCCGTGGAGGCCACCGACCTCTACGAGGGCGCGCGTCAGCGCATCGCCGACTGGCTCGGGTCGACGGTCGAGGAGACCATCTTCACCTCCAACGTGACGGCGGCGATCAACCTCGTCGCCTACACCTGGGGCCGCGAGAACGTCAAGGCGGGCGACCTCGTCGTCATCACCGAGATGGAGCACCACTCGAACGTCGTGCCCTGGCAGATCCTCTGTCACGAGCGCGAGGCCGAGCTCGCCTATGTGCCCGTGCTCGACAACGGGCACCTCGACATGGAGGCGCTGGACGCGCTGCTCGCCCGGGGCCCGCGACTCCTCGCCCTGGCCCACGTCTCCAACGTCCTCGGCACCATCAATCCGGTCGCTGAGATCGTCCGTCGCGCCCACGACGCCGGGGCCGTCGTGGTGGTCGACGGGGCCCAGTCGGTGCCGCAGCTGCCCGTCGACCTCAAGGAGATCGACGCCGATTTCTACGCCTGGACGGGACACAAGGCCTACGGGCCGACGGGCATCGGCGTCCTCCACGGCCGCCGCGAGCTGCTCGAGGCGATGCCCCCCTTCCTGGCCGGCGGGCACATGATCCGCGCCGTCGGCGAGAAGATGTCGACCTGGGCCGACCTGCCCTGGAAGTTCGAGGCGGGCACCTCACAGATCGCCGAGGCGATCGGGCTCGGCGCCGCCGTCGACTTCATCCGCGAGCTCGACATCGAGCGCATCCGCACCCACGAGGAGGCGCTTGTCGCCGAGGCGCTGGACCGGCTCGCCGAGTTCCCCGGCCTCACCATCCACGGGCCGATGGCCGCCGCCGAGCGCGGCTCGCTGATCTCCTTCGCCCTCGAAGGCACGCACCCCCATGACGTCGGGGAGATCCTCGGCCGTGAGGGCGTGTGTATCCGCGCCGGGCACCACTGCGCCCAGCCGCTCATGCGCAGGCTGGGCATCGGGGCCAGCACCCGGGCCTCGTTCGCCGTCCACAACACTCAGTCCGACATCGACCGCTTGCTCGAAGGGCTGGCGGTCGTAAGACAGGTAATGCAGCTCTAGGGAAACACTATGGACGACCTCTACCGCGAAAACATCCTCGAGCACTACAAGCATCC
>DASZMD010000201.1:0-9319 GCA_035551955.1 Solirubrobacteraceae bacterium
GGTGGTGGCGGTCCCCGGTGCCGTCGGGGTCGGTCGCCGACGGCTGATGAACGTACTCCCGTGAGGCCCGGCCCGCACCGCCTTGTGCAATGCGCTGCCCCGGAGGTATTGGCGCCACGGCAGAAACCACTGCGTCCAGCCGTTGTCCCAGACGCCGGGGCGTGGGCTGCCGTTGATGGTGACGGGGTCACCGGGAACCGCCATGCCGTAGTAGATGGCGGCGTCGGCCGGTGACATGTTCACGCATCCGTGGCTGACGTTGGTGAATCCCTGCTGTCCCACCGACCAGTACGCGTCATGGAGGTAGTCGCCGCTCCACGTGAAGCGGACCGAGTAGGGCACCTCGATGTTGTAGCCCGGGCCCACCATGTCGACGGGGTTGGACTTCTCGATCGTCAGGTAGGTCCCGTTGGGGGTGTCATCGCCCGGGCGTCCGGTGCTGATCGCCCAGCTCGCGAACAGCTTCCCGTTTCGGTACACGTGCATGCGGTGGAGCGCCGTGCTCGCCACCACGATCAACCGGGTGCCGATGGTGAACGACTGGGTCAGATCGTGGTGCCCGTACACCCCGGGGGCGGCTTGCACACCATCGAGGTGGCCGGTGAAGCTCACCTGAGTGTGGGCGGGCCAGTAATGCCGGGGGCGAAAGTAAAGGCACTCGGGCGCGGTCCGGCACTGAGTATCCCAATACCAGGCGCCCACCACCCGTTTCGAGCTCTTGATCTGGAGCGAGCGCTCGACCGCGGCCTTGTTGGCGACGAGCCGGTCGAAGTAGAGGATGATCGGCATGCCGACGCCGTAGGTCTGGTGATAGCCCTCGATGATCATCGTCGTGAACGTGCGGCGCGGGGTGAAGGTGCGGAACGAGCTCGCCTGCGTCACGGGCGCCCCCGATGCGCCGGTCGCCGTGGCCGTAACCGTGTAGTGCTGCGAGACGGGGAGCGCCCACGTGCTGTGCCACACCGTGCCGGCGGCGTTGAGCTTTCCCGCCACCCGCCCGCGCCGCGCGCGGACGAGCACGTGGGTGATCTTGCCGCCCGCGGCCGACACCTTGATGCCGCGGTTGGGGGCGATATCGGTCACCCCGGAGGCCGGGGAGATCACCAGGTGCACGTCGCTCGCCGCCGCCCCGGTGCTGCCCGCGTGGCCGGGCCGCGACTTCGAGCCGCTCGAGCAGCCCGCGGCCAGGAGGCCGACGGCAGCACACATTGCCAGGGTCCCCAACCCCGTTGGGTGTGGTCGCGACGAGCGAAGAGACGCAGGTAGCAATTCGACCTCCGGACTCGACGCTCAAAGAGTACGGCACGCCCGGGTGTGTGGCGAAGGCTGCCCGCGCGCCGAGATCAAAACCTGGCCAGGTCGGGGATCGCCCCCGCCCACGGACGGGCTCGCTCGAAGGCGGCCGAGGCGGCGAGCACCGTCTCCTCCTCGCCGCGCCGGCCGATGATGAGCATGCCCACGGGCAGACCGGCGGCAGTGAATCCGCACGGCACCGTCGCGGCCGGCTGGCCGGCGAGATTGCAGACGGCGGTGAAACCGAGGAACGACTTCCAATGGGGGCTGACCTCGACACCGTCGATGTGAGTGGGGGTCTCGCCCACGGGAAAGGCCTCCACCGGGCAGTTGGGGGTGAGCAGAAGGTCGAACCGCTCGAAGAAGTCGTCGAGCTGGCTGCGGAAGCGCCACAGGTTCCTCAGCGCGGCCACGTACTCCGACCGGGTCACCCCGGCGGAGAGCTCGAGCTCCTCTCTGACCTCGGGGTGGAGATCTTCGCCGTGCTCGTGGAGCAGTCCCTCCATCGCCGTGTAGGACTCGGTGCGGTAGAGCGGTAGATACAGGTCGGTGAAGGGCTCGTCGATCTCGGGCGTCTCTGCCGCCACCGGGTAACCGAGATCGGCGAAGGTCAAGGCGCCCAACTCGGCGATCGACCTCACCTCCGGGTCGACGGGAAAATGCCCCATGTCGGGGCTCCACGCCAGACGCAGGCCGGTGCGCGCGCCCTCCGGCGCGGTGGCGGCGACGAAATCGGGCACAGGACCTCGGATGGCCATGGGATCGCGCCGGTCGTGGCCGGCGATGACCGAGAGCAGGAGCGCGGCGTCCCTGACCGTGCGGGTGATCGGCCCGATCGTGTTGAGGAGCTGCGAGTCCCCGAGAAAGGGCCAGACGGGGACGCGGCCGAGCGATGTCTTGAGGCCGAAGACGCCGTTGAGGCCGGCGGGGTTGTTGACCGACCCGGCCGAGTCGGTGCCCGTGGCCAGCGGCGACAGCCCGGCGGCGACGGCGGCCGCGGAACCGCCGCTCGAGCCTCCGGTGATGCGCTGCGGATTCCACGGATTACGGGCTTCGTCGCCCAGGCGGTTCTTCGTCTCCAGGAGCATCCCGAACTCGCACGTGTTCGTCTTGCCGAGGATCACCGCCCCGGCGGCGCGCACGCGCGCGACGGCGATGTCGTCGGTGTCGGGGACGAAGTCGCGGTAGAGGAGCGACCCGAACGTCGTCCGTATCCCCTGCGTCTGCTCGAGGTCCTTGATCGCGATCGGGACCCCGAGCAGGGGGGGAGGGTCGACGTCCTCGGCGAGCATCGCGTCCGCGACCCGCGCGGCGGTGCGGGCCTCCTCGGCGCTCACGGTCAGGAACGCGTTGAGCGTCGGGTTGAGCGCCCCGATCCGGGCGAGGAAGACCTCGACGAGCTCGCTCGAGGACACCTCGCGGCGCCGGAGCAGGTCCGCGAGGGCGTGGGCGGAAAGGAACGGCTCGGTCTGGGTGTCGTGCTCGGCCATCGACCGCTCAGGCCGGCAGCGCGCTCTCGGTCTCCTGGAGCTCCGCGGCCGTGAGCGTCCCCTCCTCACGCTCGACGCGCCGCTCGTGCTCGAGGTCGAGCGAGCGCGTGAGGGCGAAGTACACGACGGCGGAGACGACGATCCCGATGAAGAAGGAGATGTCGTTCTTGCCGAGCGCGGTGGCGGCCGGTCCCGTGTACCAGGTGCCCACGACCCAGAAGGGCACGCTGGCGCCGAAACCGATCAGGTAGGCGGTGATGCCACGCCAGCCCCAGCGGCCGTACATGCCCTTGGGATTGAAGATCTGCTTGATCGCGTAGTGGCCCCGCCTGACCAGGTAGTAGTCGACCAGGTTGATCGCCGTCCACGGGGAGAAGAGATAGAGGAGGATCACCAGCAGGTTGTTGTAGTTGGTGAGGAAGGCGGCGTTGGAATTGGAGAGGATCCCGCCCCCGAGGCCGACGAGCCCGACGATGACGATGCCGATGGCGCGGTGGCGGATGGTCGGCTTGATCTGCTTGAACGAGTCGACGATGGTGAGGAGCACGAGCGACCCGCCGTACATGTTCATGGCGAGGATGAGGACGAGTGCGGGCACCGAGCCGAGGAGGACGATCGACCCCCAGCCGTTGAACAGCGCGTTGCCCGTCGAGTGGATCGCGTCCACCGTGCTCGGGGCCTGCGAGGCGATCGGCGCGGCGATGATGGCCCCGAGCCAGAACATCCAGGCTCCGCTGCTCACGAGCCCCCAATAGGTCCAGTGGAAGGTCGAGCGGATGCCGACCGAGGAGGGCAGGTAGCGCGAGTAGTCGGAGACGTAGGGGGCCCAGCTGATCTGGTAGCTCACCACCACCGCGAAGGCGCCGAGGAACGGTGTCGCCTTGAACCCGCCGAGGCTGAAGGCGCCTCCCGGGAGGCTGATCGTCGCCAGCACCCCGATCGTGTAGATGCCGAAGAGGATCATGAACAGGGCCGTCAGGTAGCGCTGGCTGCGGTGGATGAGGTCGTAGCCCCAGAGGGCGAAGGCCGCCCCCACCACGGTGACGACCGCGAGCCAGAGCACGGTCCCGCCCTTGACCACGGTGTGCAGGGCCTGCGCCGCGAGCAGGCCGTTGAAGACGTTGTAGCCCGCGTACATGACGAAGGCGGCGGGGAGCACGAGCAGAGCGACGCCGAGGTATCCGAACTGAGCGCGCGACTGGATCATCTGCGGCAGCCCGAGTTGGGGGCCCTGGGCGGAGTGGAAGGCGACGAACAGGGTCCCGAACATCGCCCCGAGGAGCATCGCGATCAACGTCCAGATGAGGTTGCCGCCCAGCGAGATCGCCACCACGCCGGTGGCCAGCGTCGTGAGCTCCGCCGAGCCCGAGAACCAGACCGCCCCGAGGTGCCAGACCTTGCCGTGACGCTCCTCGTGAGGAATCCAATCGATCGAGCGAGTCTCGATCCCCTGCGCTGTTGTCGCTCCGCCGGGCGGTTCGGTTGCCTGCGGTGCCTCAACGATCGCCATTGCAGCTCGACCTCCCGGGAGTGTCTTACAGTTCGACCGGCGCCCGGCATCATCAGGACAAGGGAGGGCGCGCACCATGGCCCTGGGGACAACTCTGATCGATCGCCGTTGGCCGCGGGACCAGCCGCCGCTCGAGCCGGGGATGACGCCCGCCCGATGCGGGAAACTGGCCCGGTGATCAGGACCGGCGAGGAATACCGTCAGTCGCTCCGGGACGGGCGGGTGGTGTGGATCGACGGTGAGCGGGTGGAAGACGTGGCCACCCATCCCGCCTTCCGGCCGATCGTCGACGCCCGCGCGCGGATCTACGACCTCGCCCACGAGGAGGCCACCTCGGAGGTCATGTCCTACCTCGACCCGGAGTCGGGCGAGCGCTGCGCGACGGCTTCCAAGCCGCCCCAGGCCCGGGAGGATTGGTACGCCAAGCGGGCAGCGGTCGACTGCGTGCTCGACGACCTCGGGGGGATCGTCACCCGCGTGGGGGACGAGACGGTCGGCGAGATGTGGTCGCTCTACGACGGCCAGGACGTCCTCGACGCCATCAGCCCCGCTTTCTCCGAGCACATTCGCAGTCACGTCCGCCATGCCGCCGTCGCCGATCCGTTCCACGTTTCGGCCAACACCGATCCCAAGGGCGACCGGTCACGACGCCCTCAGGAGCAGGACCCCGACGTGCTGCTCCACGTCGTCGGAGAGACCGAGGGGGGGATCGTCGTCCGCGGGGCCAAGTTCGAGACCGCCGCGGCCTATGCCAACCAGGCCTTTGTGAAGCCGACGATCGGCGAATGGGGCGAGACAGAGCTTTCCGACTACGCCGTCGGCTTCGTCGCCGACATGGCCGCACCGGGGATCAGGCACATCTGCCGATCATCGTTCGCGGACCGTGCCCCCGCCGATTACCCGCTCTCGAGCCGGTTCGACGAGATCGACACGATGATCGTCTTCGACGACGTGGAGGTGCCGTGGGAGAACGTCTTCTTCTACCGGCACACGCGCGCGGCCGCCTTCATCCGCGCCACCCTGCACCGCTACAGCATGTTCCCCTTCGTGCAGCGGCACCTGCGCTTCGCCGATCTGCTCGTCGGCGTGGCTTACACCAACGCGGCCCAGACCGGGGTGAAGGTGCACCAGGGCGTGCGCGAGAAGCTCGCCCAGCTCGCCTGCTACCGGGAGGGCATCGACGCCCATCTGATCGCGGCCATCGAGCACGCCGAGGTGAGCCCGGGCGGTCTGCTGATGCCCAACCAGGCGCTCCTCTACACCGGCCGGGTGTTCGCCTGCTCGCAGCTCCCGGCGATGATGCACCTCGCCCGCGACCTGTGCGGTGGACAGCTGTGCGTGACCCCCAGTGCCGCCGCCTTCGAGGATCCCGAGGCGGGCCCGTGGCTCCAGAAGTACATGGCCATCGGGGAGTACCCGGCCGAGGACCGCCGCCGCCTCTTCGCCTTCGCCCGGGACCTCCTCAACTCCGACTACGCCGGGCATCGCCTCACCTTCCAGCTCTTCGCCCAGGCCCCGGCCTTCTCGCACCTGCTCGCCGTCTACAACAACTACGACTTCGACGGGCCCGCCGAGCTCGTGCGTCGCTACGCGGGACTCGAGGGCACCCTGTGAGCGACCTCAACGTCATCCACGCCTCCCAGCTCGCGCGGATCAGCGATCTCGGCGAGCCGCGGCGGGGCCCGGCCCAGGGCGAGCTCGACCTCATGGCCGACGGTGCCGTCATCATCCGCGACGGCATGATCGTCGCTGTCGGCGACAGCGAGGAGCTGCTCGCCGACTGGGGAGGTGACGCGCCGGTCCTGGACGCGACCGGGCTCACCGTGCTCCCCGGGCTGATCGAGTGCCATTCCCACCCTCTGTTTGCCGGCGAGCGACACGCCGAGTACGCCCAGCGGCTGGCGGGCGCGAGCCTCGCCGACATCGCCCGCGCGGGCGGAGGGATCTGGGCGAGTGTCGAGGCGACGCGCGCCGCCGGGGATTCCGAGCTCCTCGCGCGCGTGGGGGATGCCTACCGGCGGATCCTCGCCGGCGGCGCCACCACCCTCGAGGTCAAGTCCGGCTACGGCCTCACCCCGGCGCACGAGCTCCACCAGCTCGAGCTCCTCGAGCAGAGCCGGGCGCTCACACCCATGAGCCTGGTCATCTCCTTCCTCGGCGCCCACGTCGTCCCGGCCGGCACCGAGGCCGACGCCTACGTCGCCGAGGTGCTCGCGCTGCTCCCGCGCGCGATCGATCAGGGCATCTGCGCCTTTCACGACATCACCTGCGAGGACGGGCTGTTCACGCCCGCCCAGGCGGGGCGTCTCTTCGCGCGCTCGCGCGAGCTCGGGATCGCGACCAAGGCCCACTCGGACGCGTGGGCCAGCTCCCAGGGATGGAGGACCGCCGTGGCCGGCGGCGCGGTATCGGCCGAGCATCTGACCTACACCCCCGACGAGGAGATTCGCGAGGTGGGGGAGACCGACACCATCGCCGTGCTCCTGCCCCATGCCGAGCTCGTCTACATGACCGACCGCCGCGCCAACGCCCGGCTGTTCATCGACGAGCGCGTGCCCGTCGCGGTGGCGACCGACTACTGCTCGTCGATCCACGCCACCTCGCTGGCCGCGACCGTGGGCCTGGCCGCGCCCTGGTTCCGCCTCACCCCCGGCGAGGCGATCGTCGCGGCGACGCTCAACGCCGCCTACGCGCTGCAGCTCGAGGCCGATCGCGGCTCGCTCGATCCCGGCAAGCGCGGAGATCTCACCGTGCTCGCCGTCGGGCACCCCGACGAGCTGTGCCTGGCCGTGGGACAGGGCGTCGTCGCCGATGTCGTCGTGGCCGGAGAGGTGGTGCACGGCGCCCGGGGCGCTCGCCGGAGCCACACGCGCATCCGCCCCTTCAACACCAAGGACACCTATCCCGAGCAGGCGCTCGACAACGACCTCAGCCAGGCGGTCCTCGCCGGCAACCTCGTCTTCCTCCGCGGCCAGGTGGGCCAGGATCTCGAGACCTTCGAGAACGTCGGCATCGGCGACCCCGCCGCGCAGGCGCACCAGGCGATGCGCAACGTGGAGCTCCTGCTCGACGAGGCGGGCGCCCGCGTCGAGGACATCTGCAAGATCGTCGTCTACCTGATCGACATCCGCCACCGCGAGCCCGTCTACCGGGTTCTCGGCGAGCACCTCCGCGGCGTGCACCCCTCCTCTACCGGGCTTGTGGTGAGCGCCCTGGCGCGGCCGGAGTGGCTGGTGGAGATCGACGTCACCGCGGTGATCCCCAGCGAGCGCGCGTGATCGATCCTGGCGCTCTCGCGACGTTCGCCGCCATCCCCGCTCCCACGGGGGCGGAGACGGCCCGGCTCGAGTGGCTCGAGCAACGCCTGCGCGAGCGACCGGGCGAACGCCACCGGGACGGCGCCGGGAACCTCGTGTGGCGATTCGGCCCGGGCGTTCCCGAGCTGCTGATCATGGCCCACGTCGACACCGTGTTCGCGGCCGGCACGCCGCTCCCCATGACGCGTGACGGCGACGATCTCGTGGGCCCGGGGGTGGGGGATAACGCCACCGCGGTGATGACGCTGGTGTGGACGCTCGAGGCGATGCCGGCGATTCCCGCCTCGCTCGCGGTTGTCTTTACCGTCGGCGAGGAGGGGCTCGGGAACCTGCGGGGGGCGCTGCACGCGTGCCGCGAACTGAGGCCCGCAGCAGCGATCGCGCTCGAAGGCCAGGGCCTGGACGAGGTCATCACCGAGCACGTCGGCAGCCTGCGTGCCCGCCTCGCGGTGACCGGCCCCGGTGGTCACTCGTGGTCGGACCGGGGGACGCCAAGCGCGCTCCACGCGCTCGTCAAGATCGCCGATCGCCTGGCTGATGAGGGTGCCAACGTCGGAAAGCTCTCCGGCGGCGAGGCGGTGAACGCGATCCCCGCCCGAGCCGAGATGATCGTCGAGCGGCGCTCGCTCGAGCAGGCCGAGCTCGACGCCTTCGAGGCGCGTCTGCGGGCGGTGTCGGTGGCGCCGCCCCTGGCCATCGCGTGCGACGTCCTCGGCCGCCGCCCCGCTGGCCAGATCGATCCCGAGCATCCGCTCGTGTCCGCGATCCGGGCCGTGCGCCGGGGGCTCGGGCTTGCCGACGCGTTCGGCGCGGGATCGACCGACGCCAACGCCGCCGCCGCCGCCGGGATTCCCGCCGTCTCGATCGGGTGCGCCCGCGGATCGGGGATGCACACCCTGCGCGAGCGCATCGACCTGAGCTCGCTCGAGGTCGGTTCCGAGCAGCTGCGCCGGGTCATCGAGGGCGCTTTGCCGCTGCCGTCAACGACAGGGAGGTAACACGTGTCCGGCCCCAGGAGCACCAGACCCGCGCCCGCCTATATCTCCGATGGCAAGGGACCGTTGCGCCCGGACGCTCGCATCTATGCTCCCCTGGCCGCAGAGGTGCAGCGCACGCGCGTGAGCGAGCTGATCATCCCGGTGCGCAGCGGCCGGGCGTGGCCGGTGGCCGCCGGACAGATCTGCCGCTTCTCGATCGTCGAAGGGCCACAGGTCCTCGACCTTAATCTCTGGAATCGCCACGACCCTCGCGAGCGCTTCTGGGCGGCGCGGACGCGGCAGTTCTACGGTGCCCACGTGAGCACGGGCGATCGGCTGTGGTCGAACCTGCCCTTCCTGCGGCCCCTCGCCACGGTGGTGTCAGACACTCTGGCCTACGGCATCGACGAGGACGGTGCCGGGTGTCACGACCTGCTGGGCACCCGGTGTGACCCGTATGTCAGCCAGCTCCTCTCCGGGGCGGCGTATGACTTTCATTGTCACTCCAACCTCGTGCGCGCGGTCATGCCCTGGGGCCTCACCGAGTTCGACGTCCACGACGTCATCAACGTCTTCCAGGTCACAGGCCTGCTCCCCGCGGACGAGCGGTATTTCATGAAGGCGTGCCCGGCTCAGGTCGGAGACCGCTTCGAGCTCTTCGCCGAGATCGATCTCCTCATGGCCGCCTCCACCTGTCCGGGCGGAGACCTGTCGGTCCCCCTGTGGGGCCCA
>DASZMD010000202.1:0-8982 GCA_035551955.1 Solirubrobacteraceae bacterium
GCCTCGGCGGATCAGAACTTCGGTCCCGCGACGAGCGCCGGGGCGGGAGGGCTCAACGGGCTGATGGTGTGGAAGGCGGCCAATGTCGCGGTCGAGAACATGACCGCCTGCAACTTCCTCGCCGGCGCGGGGGGAAACGCCGGCACGAGCGGGGGCTCGGGGAGCACGTACATCACCGGGAACGAGTTCTGGTGGAACGGCGGCTACGACAGCAGCACGGTCGGCGGCTACGGCTTCACCGGGTCCTACCTGACGGCGACGAGCACGTACTACGACGGCACGAGCGCTGAGAGCAGGGCCTCGGCGGCCGAGTACGGGATCTTCTCGAGCAACTGGAGCGGCGGGACGTGGGATCACACGTACGCGAGCAACATGAACGACTCGGGCCTGTACATCGGCGCCTGCGGGCAGGTGTGCAACCAGACGATCGACCAGGCGTGGAGTGAGTACAACGCGCTGGGCTACTCGGGATCGAACTCGGGCGGCAGCCTCGTCGTCGAGAACTCCGAGTTCGACAACAACGAGGACGGCTTCGACACCAACAGCCAGAACGGAGACAACCCCCCGCCCCAGGACGGCGCCTGTCCCGGCAACGCCGTCAGTCCGATCACCCACACCCACTCGTGCTGGGTGTTCATGAACAACTACGTGCACGACAACAACAACCCCAATGTCCCGACGGCGGGGGAGGCGGCGGCGGGGCCGGTGGGCACCGGGATGTCGATCTCGGGCGGACGCAACGACACCGTGATGGGCAACACCTTCGCCAACAACGGCGCCTGGGGCACGATCATCGTCCCCTACCCCGACCACGGCGCGCCGTGCACGGGCGGCCAGCCCGACAACCTCATCCTCGGCTCCGGGAGCTGCCTCTACGACCCCGCCGGCAACGCCGTGATCGACAACACCTACCGGAACGACGGGTTCTTCGGCAACCTCACCAACGGCGACTTCGACCAGGTAAGCCTCAACGGGGAGCCGACGAACTGTTTCCACGGAAACACCGTCCCGGGGGGCGGCCTCTCGCCCGACGCCGCGGCCCTCGAGTCGGACTACCCGACGTGCGACGGCTCCACGGTCCCCGCCAACCTCAACCTCCTGTTCCTGGACGAGACGGCGTGCGACTCGCAGATCGCCCTGATCGCGGGCCTGCCCGTGCCCTGCCTGCCGATCGACAACTATCCCCGCGCCACGGCGGTGGTCATGCACTCGCTCCCCGCCAACCTCCCGACGATGCCCAGCCCGTGCGTCGGCGTCCCCGCCAACCCGTGGTGCTCGGGTCAGGCGACGATCGTCAGCGGCTGCACGGCTTCGGCTCACCGGCGCGTCGCCCTCGCCCTCGCCCTGCGCGAGAGCTTCGTCTCCGTCTCGGTCCGGGTCGGGCGCGGGCGGCCGGTCACGCACCGGGCCCACGGGCGTACCACGAACGTCACCGTCGACCTCGGCTCGGGGCACAAGCGCAGGAGGGTGATCGTCCAGTTCCTCGAGCGCATCAAGGTGGGCGGGCACCCGGAGAAGCTCAGCTTCACCCGGGTCTACCGCCACTGCTAGAGCCCCGACGGCTTCTAAGCTCTGCGTCATGAGCTGCCTGGTGATCAAGCTCGGGTCGAGCATCGTCGCCGACGAACGCGGCGAGGTGCGTGCCGACGTGCTCGGACGCATCTGCGACGAGGTGGCGGGACTCCACGGCGAGGGCCGCGAGGTGGTGATCGTGACCAGCGGGGCGATCGCCCGGGGGATGGGCGTCATGGCCCTTGCCCTCAGGCCTCGGGCGATGAACGAGCTCCAGGCGGCGAGCGCCGTCGGCCAGGGCAAGCTGTACCAGGTGTACGACGAGCTCCTGCGGGCGCGCGGGGTCCCGACCGCGCAGGTCCTCCTCACCTTCTTCGACATGAGCGCGCGCACGCACTACCTGAACGCGCGCGGGACGTTGGGCAAGCTGCTCGAGTGGCGGGTCGTGCCCGTGATCAACGAGAACGACACGACCACCACCGACGAGATCTCCTTCGGCAACAACGACTTCCTCGCCGCCCAGGTGGCGATCCTCCTCGGCGCCGACATGCTGCTCATGCTCACCGACGCCGACGGGGTGTACACCGCCGACCCGCACGCCCATCCGGACGCCGCGCTCGTGCCCGCGGTCGAGGAATTCGAAGCGCTCGAAGGGTTCGAGATCGGCCACAACACCTCACCCCTGGGGACCGGCGGCATGCGCTCGAAGGTCGTCGCGGCCGAGATGGCCACGGCCGCCGGCATCCCCGCCGTGGTGGCCAGCGGCCTGATTCCGGGGACGATCCGCGCGGCCGCCTCCGGCGAGCCGGTGGGGACCCGCTTCGCCGCCCGCGAGGGCCGGTACTCGAGCTTCAAGCTGTGGCTCAAATACGCCAAGCCGGCCCGCGGACGCGTGCTCGTGGATGCCGGCGCGGCGCGGGCGTTGCGGGAGGGAGGAACGAGCCTGCTCCCCGTCGGCGTCGTCGACGTCAACGGCGAGTTCGATGCCGGCGACGCCGTCGACGTCGACTTCGACGGACAGGCGGTGGGCAAGGGCATCTGCAACTACTCGGCGGTCGAGCTGCGCAAGGTCCGCGGCCTCAAGTCCCCGGCCGTGCGCGAGCTGCTCCCGCGCGCCAGCGCCGAAGCGGTGCACCGTGATTACTTCGTGCTTGAATGATGTGACGATGGCCACTACCGCACTCTCGGTCGCCGACAGGTGCGCCGCCGCCAAGCGCGCCTCGCGGGTGCTGGCCACGTTGGGCTCGGAAACCAAGGACGCCGCGCTCGCGGCGATCGCCTCCGCGCTGATCGCCCGCACGGCGGACATCCTCGACGCCAACGCCCGCGACCTCGAGGCCGCGGAGGCGGCCGGCGTGGCACCCCATCTGCTCGATCGCCTCGCCCTCACCGAGGCGCGGGTGGTGGCGATCGCCGCCCAGGTGCGCGACATCGCCGCGCTCCCCGATCCGGTGGGCGAGGTGATCTCCGGCTCGCGGCTCGCCAACGGGCTCGACATGCGCAAGGTGCGGGTGCCCTTGGGCGTGATCGCGGTGGTCTACGAGGCCCGGCCGAACGTCACCATCGACGCCGCCGCGCTGTGCCTGAAATCGGGCAACGCCGTCATCCTCCGGGGCTCGACCATGGCCACGAACTCGAACGCGGCGCTGGCGGGAATCGCCATCGAGGCCGCCGAGGCCGCCGGCCTGCCGGCGGGGGCGATGGCGCTGGTGGCCGGGGGCGGCACCGAGGAGCTCGCCGAGCTCGCCACCCAGACGGGAGTCGTCGATCTCATCATCCCCCGCGGCGGTGAACGCCTGAAGGCGGCGCTCAAGGGAGTCGCCACCGTACCGGTCATCTACGCGGCCTCGGGCAACTGCCACGTCTACGTCGACGCCACCGCCGACCTCGACGCCGCGGAGGCGATCATCCTCAACGCCAAGGTCCAGCGGCCGAGTGTGTGCAATTCGGCCGAGAAGCTGCTCGTGCACGCAGACGTGGCCGAGGTCTTCCTGCCGCGGGCTCTGCGGGCCCTCGCGGACGCCGGGGTCACGCTACGGGGCGACGAGCGGGCGCGGGCCAGCGCCGGCCAGGTGCTCGTCGAGGAGGCCGGTGACGCCGACTGGGACACCGAGTACCTGGCCCTCGAGCTCGCCGTCGCCGTCGTCGACTCCGTGCACGAGGCGATCGACCACATCAACCTTCACGGCTCGGGCCACTCGGAGGCGATCGTGACCCGCGACACCGAGGCGGCGCGCGCCTTCCAGCTCGGGGTGGACGCCGCGTGCGTGTACGTCAACGCGTCCACGCGCTTCACCGACGGCGGCGAGTACGGGATGGGAGCCGAGATCGGCAACTCCACCCAGAAGCTCCACGCCCGCGGACCCATCGGCCTGCGCGAGCTCTGCACGTTCAAGTACCTGGTCGAGGGTTCGGGCCAGATCCGCCCCTAGCCGGCTCTCAGTGCGCATCGGCGTCTTCGGCGGCACCTTCAACCCGCCGCATCTCGGTCATCTCGTGTGCGCCCAGGAGGCGTACGTTCAGCTCGGCCTCGACCTCGTCATGCTCGTCCCCGTGTTCGCCCCGCCCCACAAGCCACTCGAGGACGACCCCGGCCCCGAGCATCGCCTGGAGATGTGCCGCCGGGCAGTGGCGGGCGACGAGCGCTTTGCCGTGTCCTCGCTCGAGATCGCCAGGCCCGGACCGTCATACACGGTCGATACCCTTCAGGAGCTGCACGCGAAAGAGCCGCACAACGAGCTGTATCTGATCCTGGGAGGGGACGTCGCCGCAGGTCTGCCCAGCTGGCGCGATCCAGAGGTCGTGGTCTCCCTGGCCACGCCCGCGGTCGCCAACCGCCGAGGCACGCCCCGCGAGCGAGCGGTGGCCGGGCTCAGCGAGCTCGCGGGCGGCGCGCGCGCCCGGTTCTTCTCGATGCCGTGGATCGGCGTCTCCTCGACGATGGTCCGGCGGCGGGTCAGGACCGGGCAACCCATCCGCTACCTCGTGCCCGACGCGGTGGCGACCTATATCGACGAGAAGGGGATGTACCGCTGACTGTTACCCCAGAAGAAATCGCCCGTGCCATCGCCTCCTACGCCGAGGATCGCAAGGCGCTCGACATCATCGAGCTCGACCTCCGTGAGGTGATCGGCTACACCGACTACTTCGTGATCTGCTCCGGCCGGACCGATCGCCAGGTCAAGGCCATCCACGACGCCATCCACGCGGGCATGAAGCACGACCACGGGCTGCTTCCGCGCCGGGTGGAGGGGCTTCCGGAGGCCCGGTGGGTGCTGATGGACTACCTCGACGTCCTCGTCCACGTGTTCACTCCCGACACCCGCGAGTACTACCGGCTCGAGCAGCTCTGGGGCGAAGCGCCGACGCGGAGGCTGGCCACCCAGGAGGTCACCGAGGGCGCGCTCAGCTCGGGCTGAACGACGTGGCTGGGCCCTACAGCGACGCCATGAGCTTCGGCGCCACTTCCTTCTTGCGGCTCATCACCCCGGGGAGCTCGATCGTGCTGTCGCTGCTCTCGGCGCCGAAGGTGCGCGCCACCGCAGCGACGTCGCCGGCCACGAGCAGGTCGGTGCCCTTGGTGAGGACGTCGGTGATCATCAGGGCGTAGAGCAGGTAGCCCCGATCCTCCTGGCGGCGGCGCATGATCGCGAGCAGTTCGTCGGAGCGTTCGAGCAGATCCTTGCCCACGACCTCGATCTGGGCGATGCAGATGGCGTGGTCGCCCCGCACCTGGTACTCCTTGGCGTCGCGGGAGACGATCTCCTCGGCGCTCACCTCCGAGACGTCGGCGGTGGCCTCGAACATCTCGCGCCCGAAGGCGAGGGCGTCGAGCGCGAGCACGCGCTCGAGGTACTCGATCACCGCGTGGTCGCGCTCGGTCGTCGTGGGCGAGTTGAGGATCACCGTGTCCGAGAGGATCGCGCCCAGGAGCATGAGCGCGGCGGGGCGGCTCGGTTCCATGCCGTTCTGGCGGAAGCGCTCGATGACCAGGGTTGCCGTCGAGCCCACCGGGTCGAAGGTGGCCTTGACGGGAACGCGCGTCTCGATCGAGCCGATGTGGTGGTGATCGAGGATCTCGACGATCTCGGCCTGATCGATGCCCGCCACGCTCTGTCCCTCCTCGGCGTGGTCGACGAGGATGACGCGGCGGCGGGCCGGTGCCACGAGGTCCGAGCGCGTCACCAGTCCCACCGGCCGCCGAGCGGCGTCGACGACGATGGCCGCGCCGTAATGGATCTCCTTGATCTGCTCGGAGACGTCGACGAGCAGATAGCCGGGGGTGATGGTCAGCGGGTCTGACTCCATGAAGGCGCTGCACGGGGCCGCGAGGGTGATCATCCGGCCCGAGACGTAGGTGTCGAGCGGCGAGACCACGACCGCCGTCTCGTGCTCGCGCGCGAGGGCGAGGATCTCGTCGTCCGGGGTCGAGGAATTACTCGTGACCAGGAGCGCGGCGCCGAGCTCGATCGCCCGGCGCTGGGCGTCGGAGCGATTCCCGATCACGACGACGTCGCCCTTGGAGATCCCGCTGGGGGCGCTGACGTCCATGGCGTGGACCCACACGCGCCCGGCCAGGCGCTTGTCATCCCCGGAGATGAGCGTGCCCTCGAGCACGTCGACGATGGCCCGGACGAAGGTGGGCGCATCGCGCAGCGTCGACGTCTGCCGCGACTCCCGGATGTAGCGCCGGGCGAGCGCGCGCTCGTCGACCACGCCCGCGAGGGCCTCGCGGTCGTCGACGATCGAGACGAGGCCGAGGTTCGCCCGGGCCATCGCCAGTCCCGCCTCGCGGATCGGCTCGTCCTCGCGGGTGACGGGAAAGTCGGTGCGCATCACGTCGGAGGCGCGGAGCATGACGTGGGTGAGGAGGGTCGGCTCGGGAGCGCCGCTGCGCTCCAGCACCCAGCACGTCTGGGAGTTGAGGTCGCCGAGCCGGACGGGGAGGTACTCGTTGTTGGGGTCGAGGCGTCCCTTGAGCTCGGCGTAGCCGATGGCCGACGCGATCGAGTCGGTGTCGGGGTTGCGGTGACCGGTTACGTAGATCCTGGGCACGCGCGCGACTACTTGTGATGCGTGGTCTTCGCCGCCGGCGCGCCGCGAGGGGCGGGCGTGAGTTCGCCGAGCACGGCGCCCGCGGCGGCGGCGAGGATCACCAGCACCGCGAGGCGACGACGGTAGGGGCGTAGCTGACTCAACGTCGCCGCAGGCTACCCGGTCACGAGCGGGCGGTCGGGCCGACCGCCTCGAGGGCGGCGACCGAGAGCCGCGCCCACTCCTCGATCAGCGTCGCGCGCGACATCTCCACCGTGCCCTCGAGCCAGCTCGCGACCGCCTCGGCGATGCCGCCGACGAGCACCAGGGCGGCCAGGTCGAGCGGGGCACGGCGCCGTTCCTCGTCGACGCCGCCGAGCTCGCGCATGCTCTCCGCGAGCAGGGCCGCATAGGCGCGCACCGCCTGCGCGCGGCGGGGAGCGAGCGCCGGCTCGCCGACCGACTCGGCATACAGCCGAGACTTGCGCGGGTCGTCGGTGAGCACCTCGATGAGCGCCCCCGCCGCCGCCCGAGCACGGTCCAGCAGGGTGGGCGCGGCGGCCTCGCGCGCGGCGGCGATGGCCGCGTCGAGCTCCGCCACGCAGGCGTCGAAGACGGCGACGAGGAGCTCCTGGCGGTCGCGGAAGCTCTCGTAGAAGTAGCGCTCGGTGAGTCCCGCCCGCGCGCACACGGCCGTCATCGTGGCGCCGGCGATCCCCGCTTCGCCGATCACGTCGAGCGCCGCCTCGATCAACTGGGCGCGGCGCCGCGAGTGCCGCTCCGCGGCACTGACACCTCGGTAGGGGCGTACCACTCCGGCCATCTCGGTCATTATCGTTGTCGGCGTGAGCCCGTTGGTTCCCGAGCTCCCGCCGAGCTTCTGGCGCGTGGGCGCGGAGCTCCGCGCCGAGCTCCGCGATCGCCCGCAGCTCCCGCCCGGGGAGATGAGCTTCAGCCTGGCGCGCACGCATCGCCTGCAGCGCGACACGCTGCGCCTGATGCTCGAGCTCTACGAGCGCTACGGACCGGTGTTCACCGTCCGCACCCTGCACCGGCCGCTGGTGTTCATGATCGGACCCGAGGCCAACCACTTCGTCACCGTCGCGGGCGCGGAGAAGTTCAGCTGGCGCAAGGGGATGTTCGGCGAGTACCTCGCGCCTCTGATCGGCGACGGGCTCATCACCACCGACGGCGAGTATCACGACCGCGCGCGGCTGATCATGATGCCCGCCTTCCATCGCGCCCGGCTCGACGCCGCCGTGGCGGTGATGCTCGCGGAGACCGACCGTGCCCTCGCCGGCTGGCGGGCGGGGCAGGCGCTCGACCTCTACCCGTGGGTCCGCGAGCTCGCCATGACCGTGGCCATGCGCGCCGTGGTCGGGCTCGACCCGGGGGAGGCGGGGGTGGGCCGGGAGGCGGCGGCGCTGTTCGAGCGCGTGCTCGCGTTCACCAACGCCGAGGTGTGGGCCACGCTCCTGCGGGGACCGGGGACGCCGTGGGCGCGCATGCAGGTGGCGCGGCGCGCTCTCGACCGGCTCATCTACGCGGAGATCGAGCGCCGGCGGGGATCCGGGGTGGCGGGCGAGGACATCCTCTCGATGCTCATCGAGGCCCGCGCCTTCACCGACGGCGAGTTGCGCGATCACCTCATGCACATGCTCTTCGGCGGCCACGACACCTCCTCCTCGACGCTGGCCTTCCTGTTCTACGAGCTCGCCCGGCATCCCGCCGTGCTGGCGCGCGTGATTGCCGAGCAGGATGCCGTGCTCGCCGGGCGCCCGCCGACCGCCGAGCAGCTCATCACCGGCCTGCCCGAGCTGCGCATGGCGGTGGAGGAGACGCTGCGCCTCTACCCCCCGGTGTGGTTCGGCCCGCGCATGGCCATCGAGGCCTTCGAGTTCGGCGGCCACCGGATCCCCCCCCGGACCCACATCCTTCACTCCTCGTGGGTGACCCACCACCTGCCCGAGGTGTTTCCCGACCCGGAGGCGTTCGTGCCCGAGCGCTTTGCCCCCGACGCACGCCGGGCCATCCCGCGCGGCGGCTACCTGCCCTTCGGGGGCGGGCAGCGCATCTGCATCGGCAAGCGCTTCGGCCAGCTCATGGTCGAGGCCGTGGCCACCGCGGTGCTCCAGCGCTTCCGGCTCGAGCTCCGGGCCGGCTACGTGCTCCGGCTCGAGAAGCTCCCGACCCTGAGCCCCGGGAACGGGATGCCGATGATGGTGCGCGAGCGCCGGTCGCTCGCGCCCGGGGCCGAGCCGAACTCGCAAACCATCGCCCCCACCGTCGCCTGAAGCGCGTGGTCTCCGCCGACCAGGCCCGAGCCCTCGCCCTCGCCCTCCCCGAGGCGACGGAGGAGCACCATCACGGCCGGCCGTCCTTCCGGGTGGGCGGGAAGATCTTCGCCACGCTGTGGGACGACGAGCACATGAACGT
>DASZMD010000203.1:0-1719 GCA_035551955.1 Solirubrobacteraceae bacterium
CTACAAGTCGGCGCCCCTGGAGTTCTTCGCTCCCATGGTCCGCGAGGCCTTCAGCCGAGCTCCGAAGACGGCGGACATGGCCGGGGTCACGACGCAGGGTGATGATTCGCAGTGACAACTCGGGCATGGGAGCTCGCCCGCCTCGACGGAGTTGGGCAGGCTGAGCTCATCGCCCGGGGCGAGGTGAGCGCCCGCGAGCTTGCCGACGCCGCCCTCACTCGAATCGACGAGCTCGACGGGCAGCTCGGCTCGGTCGTGTGGCGAATGGAAGACCTCGAAGAGCAGCTCGAGGCTCTCGCCGCGATGACCGCGAGCGCCTTGCCGCTGGCCGGGACGCCTACGCTGCTCAAGGACGTCGGTGGCCGCTACGCCGGAGCGCCCCGCTGGGACGGATCGCGGTTCGTGGGCGGGGTGGTCGATGACGCCGACTCCGAGCTCGTCGCTCGGATGCGACGTGCGGGTCTGATCTTCGTGGGCAAGAGCTCGAGCTCGGAGTTCGCCAACACCAACGAGACCTCGTGGCCGGGCCCGACCAACAACCCGTGGGACGCGCGCCGCTCCACCGGTGGCTCGAGCGCCGGCGCCGGAGCCGCGGTGGCAGCGCGACTCGTGCCGCTCGCCCACGGCAGCGACGCCGGCGGCTCGATCCGCTGGCCCGCGGCCTGGTGCGGCGTGTTCGGCCTCAAGCCGACGCGAGCTCGCAACCCGCTCGGGCCAGAGGCAAGCGAAGGCTGCGCAGGTTTGACCGTTGCCCACGTGCTGTCGGTGTCGGTGCGCGACAGCGCCGCCGCGCTTGACGCCACCGGCACGCCGGACCCCGGTGGCCCGTTCGTCGCCCCCAACCCCGGCGGCGGGTATCTCGAGGCCGCGGGGCGCGACCCACAGGCGCTGCGCATCGGCTTCAGCACCGCCGCTCCGGACGGACGCCAGGTCGATGCCGACTGCGCCGAGGCGGTTCTCGACGCCGCGCGCCTGTGCGAGGAGCTCGGCCACCGCGCCGAGGAGGCGGCTCCGGATTACGACGTCGAGCAGCTCGTGCGCGAGTTCGAGGGTTATGCCTTCGACGCCAACGCCGCGTCTATAGACGCGTGGGAGGCGGCATTCGAGCGGGTGGCAAGCGAGGCGGACTTCGACCCCATCACGTGGTGGCTCATCCAGCGCGGACGCGAGCGCAGCGCCAGCGAGCACATCAATGGGGTGGCGCGACTGCACCGTGTGGCGCGCGACGCGGCGTCGTTCTTCACCACCTACGACCTGTTCCTGACCCCGGCCACCCCGACGCCGCCGGCGCTGCACGAGGAGCTCTTACCCTCGCCGGCCCAGGTCGAGGAGGTGTGGTGGAACAAGGAGCTCGGTGGAGGGATCTTCCTCCTGCTCGCCAATGTCACCGGTCACCCGGCGATGAGCATTCCCCTGACCTGGAGCACCGAGGGACTGCCGGTGGGTACGCACTTCACGGGTCGCCTCGGCCGCGAGGACATCCTCCTGCAGCTCGCCGGACAGCTCGAGCGAGCACGGCCCTGGACGGAGCGCCTTCCGCCCATCGTCCCGACGTGAGCCCTCACCATCGTCACAAGCAACCAAAGGAGCGAGAGTGGACGCAGAACTGAAGGGCAAAGTGATGACGGTCACCGGACCCGTTGAGCCGTCGGAGCTCGGTGTCACGAACCCGCACGAACACCTGATCATCGACTTCCTCACCGTGGGCGAGGAGGCCCA
>DASZMD010000204.1:0-1830 GCA_035551955.1 Solirubrobacteraceae bacterium
ATAGCCGTTGACCACCCAGGCCAGCGAGGTCTGAGAGAAGCCGAGATCCTTCTTGATCGAGGGCAGCGCGACGTTGACGATCGTGCTGTCGAGGACGATCATCAGCGACCCGAGGCAGAGGACCACGAGGGCGAGCCAGCGCGACCGGTTATCCGAGCTTGGGGGGGTCATGGCTTCTCTCCGTTCGGTAGCGGGGGACGGTCACTCAGGTAGACAGCGCGGCGGGGCCCAGCTCATCGGTCGCGGCAGAGTATAGCCATATCAGCATATAGCCGTATAGCTATATGCCGCGCGTTACGGCTGATACGGCGGCGCGACGCCCCAGCCCCAGCGCGGAACGGGGGCGTGGCGGGCGACCTCGGCACCGGGGCGTGAATTGTGAAGGGCGAGCCGGGTGCCCCATTCCGCGTAGCCCATGACCGCGGCCCGGAACTCGGGATCATCGGGGAGCCCGGCATCGTCGGCGGCGCGGCTCAGGAGGGTGACGAAGCGCAGGCGCTGCTCCGGGGTGATGCCGAGGTCGAGATGGCGGGAGAGCATGTGCTCGTAGCCCCCGAGATGTTCGGTGTACTCCGCGGGGCCGCCCATGACCTCGCACCACCAGCTCGTCGCATGCTCGCGGTGCTCCTGGCCGACGCGGCCCCCGAACACCGGGCTCAGGAGGTCGTCCGCCTCGACCAGGTCGTAGAAGACCTCGAGCCAGCGCGCGAACGCCTCGCGTCCGCCGCCCCACCGGTAGATCGTCGGGGGCTCGGTCACCGCGCTTACCATAGCCAGACCTGCCACACTCGCCCGGTGCCCGCGCGCCTGGTCACCATCCCCATCAGCCACTTTTGTGAGAAAGCGCGCTGGGCGCTGGACCGCGCCGGGGTCGACTACGTCGAGCAGCCCCACCTGCAGATGATCCATATGCTCGCCGCCAAGCGCGCCGGGGGCGGGCGGACGGTGCCCGTGTTCGTCACCGCCGAGGGCGAGGCCATCCCCGACTCCTCGGACATCCTGCGCTGGGCCGACACCCAGACCGAGCCCGAGCGCCGGCTCTACCCCGAAGGCGAGCTCGGTGAGCAGGCCGCGGAACTCGAGACCTGGCTCGACGAGGGCTTCGGCCCCGACGGCCGGCTGTGGATGTATGAGCAGACGCTGCCCATCGTCCAGGAGCTGGGTCGCTGGGCGGTGGCCGGGGTCCCGGGCTGGGAGCGGCGCTTCTTCCGCGTCGGCGGCTCGGCCGTCGGCGTCGTCCTTCGTCGCGTGCTCGGGGTCGACGCGCCCGCCGCCGAGGTGGCCCTCGAGCGCGTCGAGGTGGTGTTCGACGACATCGCCGAGCGCCTCTCCGACGGCCGGCGCTTTCTCCTCGGCGACCGCTTCACCGCCGCCGATCTCACCTTCGCGGCGCTGGCCGCGCCCATGCTCCTCCCCGAGCGCTACGGCTCCCCGCTCCCGCCTCCCGAGGCGATGGGAGAGTCGGCGGAGCGCGTCGTCCTCCGCATGCGCGCCCATCCCGCCGGCGTGTTCGCCCATCGGCTGTACGCCGAGGAGCGGGCCCGGCTAGCTGCCGTCCCCGCCTGAGCAGTCCCCGCCGCCGCAGTCCGCCGCATACCTGTCGCTGCTGGCCTGCTGGAGCAGGAGATAGAGGGACTCCCGCTGGGCCTCGTCCAGGCCGCCCAAGACCTTGTCCTCGGCCGCGGTCAGCGCACTCTCGGCCTCGGCCAGGCGCTCGGAGCCGAGCGCGGTCAGGTGAACGGTGTGGCGCCGGCGATCCTCGCTCGTACGCCGGCGCTCGAGCAGACCGGCGCTCTCGAGCTCGTTGAGGAGCCCGACGAGATTGGTGCG
>DASZMD010000205.1:0-2753 GCA_035551955.1 Solirubrobacteraceae bacterium
AGGACGCCGGCCCGCTGCGGGATCCGCTCGCCGTGGGCGGCAAGGACGGCGGGCAGCGAGCGCGAAGGGACCGCGAGGCAGATGAGATCGTGGCCGCCGAGCTCGAGGTCGGCGGCACGTGCCACGCGGATGCTGTCGGGGAGCCGCACCCCGGGCAGATAGGCGGCGTTCTCGCGGGTGGCCGCGATCTCGCTCGCCTGCTCGTGGGTACGGCAGCCGAGGTCGACCTCGAGGCCCGCACGGGCCAGGGATACGGCGAGGCTGGTGCCCCACGACCCGGCCCCGATGATCGCCGCGCGGCGCACCGACGGCAGTCCGCCGAGCCACTCCCACTGGAGCATCACGCAGGGCCAGATGCGCTCGGTGACCGCGCTCGCCAGCGCCGGCGAGGGCTCGCTCACGAGCGGGAAGTGGAGCGGGCGCCCGGCGCGGACCCGCACCTTGTGGGGCCGGATGCGCCAGCCGCGGCGCACCGCCTCGGTGCCGATGAGGGCCATGGGGACGACCGGCGCGCCCGTCTCGAGCGCCAGGCGCCCGACCCCGCGCCGCGGCTTGCCGAGCGACCCCGGCCTGATCCGCGTCCCCTCAGGGAACATGAGCACGATTTCCCCGCGGTCGAGGATCGCCTTGGCCGTCTCGATCATGTCCGCGTCACCGCTGCCCCGCACCACGGGGAAGGCGCCCAGCGAGCTGAGGATCCACGACTGCCAGCGATGGCGGAAGAGCTCGGACTTGGCGACGTAGTACATCGGCCGCCTCGCCATCGTCCCGATCACGAACGGGTCAAGGAAGCTGCGGTGGTTCGAGGCGATGATCACCGGGCCCTCGCGGGGGATGTGCTCGCGCCCGATCCGGCTGTAGCGGAAGTAGATGTGGAAGAAGGGCTGGAGGAACGCCCGCACGATCCAATACACGAGCGGGTTGACACCGCGCTCGCGCGCCCGGCGGTGCACCAAATCGTGATCCATCGCACAATGGCGTACCCATTCGCGCTTCGCCCGTTACAGTTGCTGATCGCGACCATGGCGATCGACCGGACACGAACCCTCCGAGGAGCCGTATGCGGTGGGGTCGCAGCCGCGGTGTGGGCGGCCCAGCAGCCAGTCGACAAGCTTGTCTTCGGGAGTCGTTTCGACGACGTCGAGATACTGGGCCGAGGCGTCGTCGAGGGCGACGACTGGTATCTCCCCGGCCTGTTCCTCCACGTGCAGAACGGACTCATCTTCGGCGCCATGTACGCCAATGTGGCGCCTCTGCTCCCGCTGCCCCCGGTTGCCCGCGGCCCCGCCGTGGCGCTGATCGAGAACGCTCTCACCTGGCCCCTGGGCAGGCTGACGGATCGCTTGCACCCCGCGCGGTCAAAACTCCCGGCGCTGACCGGGAACCGCCGCGCCCTGGCTCAGGCCACCTGGCGCCACCTCCTCTTCGGCATCGTCCTCGGCGAGTTGGAGCGCCGCCTCAACGCCGAGCCCGAGCCGGCTCCCCCGGCCTACCAGGCCGAGTTCTCGAGCAACGGCCACGGGTCGCTGACCCACGCAGTCTCCGTCGAGCCGGCGTCCTGATTCAGTAGCTTGCGCGTCCTCATCACCGGCGCTTCCGGATTCGCGGGCGGCCACCTCGCCGCGGCCTGCGCCGCCGCCGGCGACGACGTCATCGGCGTCTCCCGCAGCGGCGAGACGGCGGCCGGCGAGGGCCGCGCCGTCGACCTCCGCGACCTCGAAGCCACCACCACGGCAGTGCGCGGCGCCCGCCCCGACACCGTCTACCACCTGGCCGCGCTCAGCTCCGTCGGCCGGTCGTGGGAGTACCCGGCGGAAACGGTGACCGAGAACACCACCACCTCGGCCAACGTCCTCGAGGCCGTACGCAACGAGGCCCCCGACGTCCGCGTCGTCTGGGTCAGCTCGTGCGAGGTCTACGCCGCCGACCAGCCCCTCCCCATCGCCGAGGACGGCGAGCTCGGCCCCGCCACCCCGTATGCCGTCTCCAAGGTCGCGGGCGATCTGCTCGCACGCGTCTACGCCAACGCCCACGGCCTCGACCTCGTCCGCGTCCGGCCCTTCAACCACGCGGGCCCCGGCCAGCTCCCCATCTTCGTCCTCTCCTCGCTCGCGCGCCAAGCCGCCGAGGCACGCCTCTCGGGCGCCGAGGCGATCCGCATCGTCACCGGCAACCCCGACACCCGCCGCGACTTCACCGACGTCCGCGACGTCGTCCACGCCTACCGTCTCCTCGCCGAGCGCACGGGACCGGGCGTCTACAACGTCGCCTCCGGAACCTCAGTCTCGACCACCGACCACATCAGCCTCCTCGCCGAGCTCATCGCCCCCACCCGCATCGACCACATCGTCGATCCCTCCCTCGTCCGCGCCCACGAAGTCATGGACCGCCGCGGCTCCCACGAGCGCCTGACCGCCGACACCGGCTGGCGGCCAGAGATCTCCCTGCGCCAGACCATGGCCGACACCGTCTCCTGGTGGGAGGACCACCTCGACGCGCCCTAAACTCGGCCCCGACTCGTCCGCCCGCCTAGCTCAACTGGCAGAGCACTTCACTTGTAATGAAGAGGTTTCCGGTTCGATTCCGGAGGCGGGCTTGGGGAAGGGGCTGGAAATTGGGGAATTTTGTGGCCGCCAGTCGGGAGAACCCGATGGCCATTGACATCGTCGCGACCCTCGTGCGGATCGGCCGGGTTTCGGCTGCTTCATGCTCTCGCTGCACAAGACGCGGACTCTTCGCGGTTGTTCCGGCGG
>DASZMD010000206.1:0-3817 GCA_035551955.1 Solirubrobacteraceae bacterium
GACCGCGTCGGCGTCGCGCCGCACCGCTTCGGCATCGCGCACGACGGCTTCGGCATCCCGTTGGGAGCGCGATTCGCGACCGGGTTCGTCCTTGTCGGCCATGTGACGGAATGGATGATGGCGCTGTCGGCGGCCGGACGCGCACGGCCGCGAGGTCGGAGAGGCCGAACCCGATGCCTGGTTTACTGGCAGCAGATGACCTCCGAGAAGCCCCGCAGCGACGACGAGGAGCTGCTCTCGCGGCCGGCGCCGGGAATGCCGGCGTCGCGCGAGGGCGACGAGATCCGCGTGGCCCGCATGCGCGGTGAGCTCGCCGACGGCTTCGCCGCCCTGGCCGGCGTCGAGCGCGGCGTGACCATCTTCGGCTCGGCGCGGACGCCGCCCGACGATCCCGACTACAAGCTCGCGCGCGCCGTGGCGCGGCGGCTCGGACGCGAGGGCTTCGCGATCATCACCGGCGGCGGCCCCGGGATCATGGAGGCCGCGAACCGGGGCGCCAGGGACGCTGGCGCGCTGTCGGTGGGATTGGCGATCCAGCTCCCCTTCGAGGAGGCGATCAACCACCACCTCGACATCTCTCTCGAGTTCCACTACTTCTTCACCCGAAAGGTGATGTTCGTGCGCTACGCCTCGGCGTACGTCATCTTCCCGGGCGGCTTCGGAACGCTCGACGAGCTCTTCGAGCTCCTGACCCTGATCCAGACGGCCAAGGTCCACGTTCCGCCGGTGGTCCTCGTCCGGCGCTCCTACTGGGAGCCGCTCGTCGCCTGGCTGCGGGACACGGTGGCGGCGGAGGGCAAGATCTCCGCCAGCGACCTCGATCTCCTCGCGCTCGCCGACGACGAGAAGGAGATCTGCCGCTACGTGATCAGCGCCGCCCGGAAGGAAATGAGCGCGTGACGACAAAGCACGTCGGAATGGGCCCCCGCGCCGCAATCGCCGCCATGACGTGCACGTGTGCGCTCCTCCTCGCCGCGTGCGGCGGTTCGAGCAACAAACAGTCCTCCGCCACCGTTCCCGTCGTCCCCACCAACAGCACCCCGTCGACGACGACCACGACGCAGACATCGGGGACCCAGACGAGCACGACCCAGACGAGCACGACGCAGACGAGCACCAACGCCGGCGCCCCGCCGCCGTGCGTGACCTCGGACTTCGCCCTGCGCTACCTCGGTCAGGCGGGGGCCACCGGCCACGGCGAGCTCGGCTTCGCCCTGCGCAACGTCACCCCCTACCAGTGCCGCACCTTCGGCTACCCCGGCGTCCTCTTCCTCGACAAGGCAGGGAACGCCCTGCCCACCAAGCCCACCCGCACCACCGTCGACTTCTTCGGGAAGACATCGGAGACAGAACTCGTGGTCCTGCCGGGAGCGAGCGTGTCCTTCCGGCTCGGCGTCAACCACGGGGCCGGGAGCACGGCCGGCTGCACCACCGCCTATGGACTCCAGGTGATCGCTCCCGACGACACCCACACGACGCGCACCTCGATCCCCCAGGGCGCCTTCGAGTGCGGCGGCCAGGTGACGGTGTCGCCGCTCCAGGCCTCGACACTGGCCTTCGAGCACTGAGCCCCGGGCTCTACGCGGCCTCGAAGCGCACCACGCCGTCGCTGACCTGCTCTCGCGCCCGCCCGTCGCGCACGAGCATGTCGACGTGGCCGAGGACCTCCGACAGCGTCAGGTAGGACTGGGTCACGGCGGCGTTCCCCCACATCGCGCGGGCGATCTCGTAGGCGGTCAGAGGCCGGTCGCGGATCATCCCGAGCATCTTGCGGGCACGGCGCGCATGCATGGCCAAGCGCTGGTCGATCAGGGTCCGGTGGTCGAGGATGGGGTCGCCATGCCCGGGGAGGGTGAGCTCGAGGTCGAGCTCGCGCGTGGCCCGCATCGACTCGATGTAGGTGAGGAGCGCGCGGGGGCGCTCCACGTCGGGGTCGGCGCCGAGCGGGCGGGAGACGAACGGGTTGGAGGAGATATGGGCGATCAGGTGGTCCCCGGCGAGCAGGAGACCGCGGCGCTCGTCGAGGAACACGGTGTCCGAGGGGCTGTGGCCGGGGCGGTGGTGCACCCGCAGCGTCCGGCCGCGGAGCTCGAGGGTGTCGCCGTCGGCCAGCGGCCGCGTGACCTCGGCGCTCGACCCCCAGGCCCGGAACGCGGTGGCGACCGCGCGCAGGGCGATGACCACCTCTCCGGGCACGCCATGGGTGCGCATCAGCGATTCCGCGAAGCGGTCGTCTCCGTCCATGCTCTCGCTGAACGCGGCCAGGTAGGGCGCGAGCAGGTCGAGCGTCGCGATCTCGGCTCCCGAGCGGCGCGCCAGGATCTCGAGGAGGCCGAGGTGATCGAGGTGCTGGTGGGTGATGACGATGAGCTCGAGGTCCTCGATGCGCCGGCCGTGGGCGGCGAGCGCGAGCTCGAGCTCGTCGAGCGCCTTGCCCGAGTTCGGGCCGGTGTCGACGAGGGTCAGGGGGTCATCGTCGATCAGGTAGCAGTTGACCCGGCCGACGAGGAAGGGGGTGGGCAGCGGCAGCCGGTGGATGCCGGCGCGCTCGGCGACGGCGAGCGCGTCCTCCGGGCTGGTCTCCGGCGCCGCCACCTGGCGCTCACGCCCGGATCAGGGCCAGGACCTCGTCGCGCCGGCGCTCCATGTCCTCCCGCGAGACGAGCGATTCGAGGCACAGCCGGAGGAGCGGCTCGGTGTTGGAGGGGCGGACGTTGAAGTGCCAGTCGTCGTAGTCGATCGAGATCCCGTCGAGGCGATCCTGCTGGGCGTCGGCGTAATGCTCGGAGATCTCCTCGATCTTGGCCAGCGGGTCGGCGACCTCGGAGTTGATCTCGCCGGAGATGAAGTAATGCGAGCGGTAGGGCTCGAGGAGCTCGGAGGCGGGCTTGCCCTCGACGGACAGGAGCTCGAGCATGAGCAGCGCCGGGATCGTCCCCGAGTCGGCGCAGTAGAAGTCGCGGAAGTAGTAGTGGCCCGAGACCTCGCCCCCGAACACGGCGTGCTCGTCGCGCATCCGGGTCTTGAAGAACGCGTGCCCGACCCGGTTGCGCAGCGCCGTCCCTCCGGCGCGGTGCACGGTGTCGGGGACGGCGCGGCTCGCCCGCACGTCGTAGAGGATGGTCCCGCCCGGCTCTTTGCGGAGCATCGAGTCAGCGAGGAGCGCGGTGAGGAAGTCGCCGTCGACGAAGTTCCCGCCGTCGTCGATGAAGAAGCAGCGGTCGGCGTCCCCGTCCCAGGCGATGCCGAGGTCGGCGCCCTCCTCGCGGACGCGGCGCATGATCAGCTCGCGGTTCTCGGGCAGAAGGGGATTGGGCTCGTGGTCGGGGAAATTCCCGTCGGGCGTCCACGAGGTCTCCACCAGGTCGAGTCCGAGACGGCGCAGGAGCGGCCCGGCCATGGGGCCGGCCATGCCGTTGCCGCCGTCGACCACCACCCGCAGCGGCTCCACGACCGAGGGCTCGATGAAGCCGAGGACGGCTTCCTGGAACTCGGCGTAGATGTCGACCTCCTCGGCGTGCCCGCCTCCGGGCGGCTCGCCCAGTCCCTCCTCGATGAGGCGGCGCACGTCCTGGATCCCGGCGTCGCCCGACAGGGCGATGGCGCCGCGCTTGACGAGCTTGGCGCCCGTGTAGGGCTTCGGGTTATGAGAGGCGGTGCACATGAGCCCGCCGTCGAGGTCGCGCGAGCCGACGAGGTAATAGAGCATCTCCGTCCCCACCATCCCCGCGTCGAGAACGGTGGCGCCCTCGGCCGTCATCCCCTCGCGGTAGCGGGCCGCCAGCGCGGGCGCGGTCAGGCGCATGTCGCGGCCGAG
>DASZMD010000207.1:0-11815 GCA_035551955.1 Solirubrobacteraceae bacterium
ACGACGGCGAGACCGATCAGCGTGCTCCGCCGCAGCGTCGTCTGGAGCGGGCGTCCACTGAGCTCGTCGAGGGCGTGAGCGCTGATCCCGACGGCGAGAAAGAAGGCGGCGAGGGTGGCGAGGAGCCGGCCGCCATCGAGGGCGGGCGCCGCCGCCGCCCCGAGCGCGACGTAGCTCAGGTGCCAGGCCGTGTAGGGCGGATGCAGCAGGGTGATGAGATCGCGCCACCCCCCGCTGGCCAAGGCATAGAAGGCGGGCCGGCTGAGGCTACGGCGCTCGGTCGCCATCCCGGACTCCCGACATGACGATGCCCGCCCCGAAGCTCATCGCGCGCCGGCGCGCGTCGCCGATTCCCGCCTCCGCCCATAGCGCCACGAGGTCGGGCTCGCGCTCGTGGAAGCGCTCGATATTGGGGCCGAGGAAGCGCCCGACCTCGACCCACGCCGGCGACACGAGCCGGCCCAGGAGCGGCAGACCCACCCGGGTGTGGATCCGCCACAGCGCCCGGAGCCGGGGGTCGCCGGGGAGGCCGAACTCGACCATGGCGATACGACCGCCCGGCTTGACCACGCGGGCAAGCTCGCGCATGGTCGCGGCGCGATCGTCGACGTAGCGGAGCAGGTAGGTGAAGGTGAGGGCGTCGAACTCTCCGTCGGCGAAGGGGAGCCGCTCGGCCTCCCCGGGCAGGAAGGTCACGCGCTCGGCGAGCCGCGGGTCCCGGGCGACGCGCGCGCGGGCCCCGGAGAGCATCGCCTCGCTCTGGTCGAGGGCGACCACCCGGCAGTCGGCCCGGCGCGCCAGTGCGGCCGCCACCATGCCCGTCCCGGTGGCGACGTCGAGGATGCGCTGGCCGGGCTGGGGATCGATGGCGCGCACGAGCGCGCTACGCCACCGCGGGTCCTGGCCGAAGCTGAGCACCGCCCCCATCCGGTCGTAGTGACGCGGCAGACCCTGGAAGAGCGAGAGCGCCTGGCGCTTGCGCGCGGAGGGGTACCCGGCTCCGGTCACTCACCGATTGTGACGTGCCCGCGACCTCGGCTCGCTCAGCCCGACCAGCCGGTCGCCAGCGCCACCGCCGCCGCCCAGCGCTCGCGCCGCTCCAGGCGCTCGGAGGCGGGGCCCGACGGCTCGGCCACGAGGTCGATGGCGACGGCGGGGAGCTCCTCGATGTCGTCCCACCAGCCCGCGGCCAGGCCGGCCATCATCGCGGCGCCCCGCGCGGTGGCCTCGCGCGCGGCGGCCCGCTCGACGCGGACCCCGGCGAGCTCGGCCAGACGCCGCGCGATCCAGTCCGAGCGCGCCATGCCGCCGTCGAGGAGCACGCGAGCGAGCGCCGTCCCGACGCCGACGGCGGCGAGCGCGTCGGCGACCTGGTGAAGCACGCCGTCGACCACCGCGCGCGCGACGTCGGCGCGGGTGGTGGCGCGGGCGAGCCCGACGAGCGCCGCCCGCGTCGCCGGATCCCAGCTCGGGGTGCCGAGGCCGTGGAGGGCGGGGACGCAGACGACCGAGCCGTCCTCGGGCCCGGCGGCACCGAGGACCGCGTCGAGCTCGCCCGCCGGGGGCAGGATCCCGATCCCGGCAAACCAGTCGAGCGCCGCGCCGGCCGCGGGCACGAAGCCCTCGAGCGCGTAGCTCTTCTCGCCCCCGAGGCTCCACGCGCACGAGGCGAGCACCCCCGGGGGCGGATCGGGGGGGCAGGTCCCGGCCTGGGCGAGAACGAACGCCCCCGTGCCCAGCGTCACCTTGGCCGTCCCCGGCGCCCGGCAGCCGAGGCCGAAGAGCGAGGCCTGCTGGTCGCCGAGCACGCTGGTGACGGCGCCGTCGCCCAGTGAGGCGACCCGGTCGGAGGCGACGATGGGCGGGAGCAGCGCGCGCGGGATCCCGAACAGGGCGAGGAGCTCGTGGTCCCACTCCTCCCCGCCCAGCGGGCAGAGCAGGGTGCGACCGGCGTTGCCGACCTCGCAGGCCTCCGCTCCGGCGAGGTGTCGCAGGAGCCAGCCCCCCACGTCGAAGTAGGCGAGTTCCCCGGCCTCGGCGGCGGCGCGAGCGCCCTCGACGTGGTCGAGGACCCAGGCGACCTTGGTGGCGGGGAAGGTGGCATCGAGCTCGAGGCCGGTCCGGGCGCGGACGAAGGGCGCGTGGCCGGCCGCGGTGAGGGCGGCGCAGCGATCGGCGGTGCGGCGGTCCTGCCATACCAGCGCCGGGTGCACGGCGCCTCCCGAGGCCCGCTCGGCGAGGACGAAGGTCTCGGTCTGGTTGGCGATGCCGAGGGCGACGACATCGGCGGGCTCGGCCCTCGCCGCCTCCAGAGCGCCGGCGATGGCCGCGCGCGCCGAGGCCACGAGCTCGCCGGGGTCCTGCTCGACAAGCCCCGGGGCGGGAAACGACGAGGTGACGGGCGAAGCGCCGGCGCCGCGCTCGACGAGGCGGTGGTCGAAGGCCAGGCAACGGGTGCTCGAGGTGCCCTGGTCGAGCCCGAGGACGAGCTCGGTCACCGCGGGACCTGGGCACGGGCGAGCTCGGCGCGGTAGGCGCGCAGGGCGCGCTCGTCGTCGGGCTCGGACTCGGCCGCGCGGTGGGCGGCCACGCGACGATGCCAGCCCTCGACCTCCTCCTCGCGGCGCGCCTCGCTCCACCCGAGCGCTCCGGCCATCAGGGCCGCCACCGGCGCCGCCGCCCCCGCTCCTCGGTCGGCGGCGGTGATGGCCAGGCGCGTGCGGCGCTCGAGGGCGTCCTCGAGCCGGAGCGCGCCCTCATGCGTACATGCATAGACAACCTCGACGGCGAGGTGCCCGTCGCCGGCGGCCAGCGGCTCGGCGAGCTCGGGGCGCTCCTCGATCAGGGCGATGAGCTCGACGACCCGGTCGCCGTAGCGGCGGAGGAGGCGCTCCATCGCCGAGGTCTCGATCCCGGCGCGGGACGCGAGCTCGGCGCGCCTCCCCCACGCGACCGCGAAGCCCTCGGCGCCGAGGATGGGCACGTGCTCGGTGCGTGAGCGCGCAGGCGTCCCGAGGTCGCGGCCCGCGGCATCGACGAGGTCGGCGGCCATGACCCGGTACGTCGTGTACTTGCCGCCGGCGATGGTGCTGAGGCCGGGGACCGGGGTCTCGACCACGTGGCGGCGGCTGAGGCGGGTGGTGTCGGCGGCGTTTGCCGATCCGACGAGGGGGCGCAGGCCGGCGAACACCCCGCGGATGTCCTCGCGGGTCAGCGGACGGGCGAGCAGGGCATTCGTCCTGGCGAGCAGGTAGTCGACGTCGGCGCCGTTGGCCACGACCTCGTCGGGGGCGTGAAGCCACGGCGTGTCGGTGTCCCCGATCAGCCACCCCGCCGCGGTGGGGATGACGAAGAGGACGCTCTTCTCGGTCCGCGCCAGCAGGCCGGTGGACATGGGGATGCGCTCGCGGGCGACGGTGATGTGAATGCCCTTGGAGGGGCGCATCTCGGTGCCAAAGCGCCCGCCCGCGCTCGCGCGCACGTCGTCGGTCCAGGCGCCGGCGGCGAGGGCGACGTGGCGGGCAGGGACCGCCACCGTCTCGCCCGTCTCCGCGTCGAGGACCTCGGCGCCGGTCACCCGGCCGCCCGCGCGCATGAGCTGCACGACGCGCGCGCGGGTGGCCACCCGCGCCCCGTGGGCCGCCGCGGTGCGGGCCACCGCCGCGACCATGCGGGCGTCGTCCTCGGCGGCGTCGAAGAACTGCACGGCGCCGGTCACTCCCGCGGCGCGCAGGCCCGGAGCCTCGGCCAGCGTCCCCCGCCGGCTCAGGTGGCGGTGGCGCGGGACCGAGCGCGCCCCGCCCAGGGTGTCGTAGAGCACGAGCCCCGCCCCCAGGTAGAGGCGCTCCCAGCCACGGCGGCGTAGCGGCCACAGGAAGGGCACGGGCGCGACGAGATGGGGCGCGAGGCGGGTGAGGAGCAGCTCGCGCTCGCGCAGGCCCTCGCGCACGAGGCCGATGTCGCCCATCTCCAGGTAGCGCAGGCCGCCGTGGATGAGCTTGCTCGACTTGCTCGACGCGCCCGAGGCGAGGTCGGCGGCCTCCACGAGGCCCACCTTGAGCCCCCGCGTGGCGGCGTCGAGCGCCGCCCCGGCCCCCGTGATCCCCCCGCCCACGACGAGCAGGTCGAGCCCGCCCGCGGCCATGGCGGCGAGCGCTTCGCTCCGAGTCGTCGCGTTGAGGGCACCCTGCGTCACCGTGGCGGCCGATCAGTCGAACAGTGGGCGCAGGGCAGCGTAGAGCCGCAGGTGGCGGGCGTGCAATGCGTCGTAGACGGCGCGCAGCTCGGGGTCGGCCGCCACCGGCTCGGCCCGCTTCCCCGCCATCGCCCGCGCGGCGGCGGCCACGGAGGGGTGGATGCCCGCCCCGGCGGCGGCGAGCATGGCTGCTCCCCGGGCCGTCGTCTCGACGTCGAGGGGCCGGCACACGCTGAGCCCGGTCACGTGGGCGCGGATGCTCAGGAGCAGGTCGCCCCGCGCGCCGCCGCCCACGCACACGAGGCCGTTCAGGCGATGGCCGGCCGCCCCGATCGCCTCGACCACGTCGCGCAGGGCCATGGCGTTGCCCTCGAGCAGTGCCCGGGCCATGTGCGCGCGTCCGTGGGCGGCGGTGAGCCCGAACCAGCCCGCGCGGGCGCTCGCGTTCCACTCCGGGGTCATCGCCCCCGACAGGGCGGGGACCCACGAGACCCCGCCGGCGCCCGGGGGCGCCGCGCGCGCGAGCGCGTTCAGGAGCTCGTAGACGTCGGCCCCGGTGGCGGCGGCGCGGGCGATCTCCGGGCCGCCGAGCTCGTCGCGAAACCAGCGGTAGGCGCCCCCGGAGAGCCACCCGGGGTTCTCGAGCAGCCAGCGGCCGGGGACGGCGTGGGGATGGAGCTCGACGACCGCGGGAGCGCCCGAGGCCGGTTCGGCGATGACCGCGCACACGGGCTCGGCCGTCCCCATCACGTCGCACACCTCGCCCGGCTCGACCACCCCGGCGCCGAGCACGGCGGCCATCTCGTCGCCGGCGCCGAGCACCACCTGGGTAGCGGCGGGCAGGCCGGTGGCCTCGCGCAGCCACGGGGCGATGGGCCCGAGCACGGCCTCGGCGGGGCGGACGTCCGCGAGCCGCTCGGGCTCGACCGAGAAGGCCGTGCACGCCTCCTCGCACCACACCATCCGCGCCGGGTCGAGCAGCCCGGTCGAGGAGGCGTTGGAGGGATCGACGGCGAGCTCGCCCGAAGCCTGCCACGCCATCCACGAGCCGGGGAGGAGATAGGCCGAGACATCGCGGTCGAGCTCGGGCTCATGGGAGCGCAGCCAGGCGATCTTGGCGGCGACGTGGCCGGGATCGAGATTACAGCCGGTGAGCTCTCGCAGCGCGTCGGCGTCGACGGTCTCGGCCAGGCGCTCGCATTCGGCGCCCGCGCGGCGATCGGACCAGATGAGGGCCGGGCGCAGGACGCGGCCGGCGCGGTCAGTGGCCACGAGGCCGTCGAGCTGAGAACCGAAGGAGAGCGCGGCGATGGGCCGTCCCGCGGCCGCGAGCCGCACCTCGGCGAGCGTCTGCACGAGCGCCCGCATCCACTCGGCCGGGTCCTGCTCGGCCCACCCCGGGCGGGGATAGGCAAGCTCGTGGGGGGCGTAGGTCGAGGCGACGAGGGTGCCGTCGGCCTCGAGCGCCTGCGCGCATGTGCCCTGCGAGCCGACGTCGACCCCGACGACAAGCGGGGCGTCGTCGCTCAGCGGTCCACCTCGGGGCCGACCCCCGGGCCGTGGCGCACGACGGTGAAGGAGAAGGCGTCGGCCAGGTGGTGCTCGCGCGAAACGAGGACGGGAACCCCCTCGGCGGTCATGTCGACCTGGTCGATGGTGAGGAGGAGGGCGCCGCGGGCCACGCCGAGGCGCAGAGCGGTCTCGGCGTCGGCGTTGCCCGGGGTGATGGTGGCGACCCCGTGGTGGACGACGAGCCCGCGCGCGGCCAGGGCCGCGTAGACCGAGCCGTCGCCCATCCCGCTGAGTTTCTCGGGGCTGAGATGATCGGCTCGGCACCAGTCGGTGGTGTCGACGAACCGGCGCCCGTCGGCGGTGCGCACGCGGCGCAGCGAGGTCACCTCGGCGCCCTCCGGCACCTCGAGCGCCTCGGCCACGAAGGGCGGCGCGAGCACGAGCTCGCAGGTCTCCTCGGCGGTTCCCGGCTCGAGGCCGGTGGAGGCGATGAGCGAGGAGACGCCGAAGTTGCGGCTGAGGTCGTTGGGGAGGGCGGGCCGGTGGGTGACGTAGGTGCCCGAGCCGTGCCGGCGGCTGACGAACCCCTCCTCCTCGAGCATGGTGATGGCCGCGCGCATCGAGGAGCGCGAGACGGCCCGCTCATGGGCGAGCTCGGGCTCGGAGGGGAGCTTGTCACCGGGAGCGAGCTTCCCCGAGCGGATCAGGCTGCGCAGCTCCTGGGCGAGCTGGTGGCGCAGCGACTGGCTCGAAGTCACCGCCGCCCCCAAGCGACCGCGAAGCGGTCGCCGTCGTCGCCGGTCACGGCGCCACGACGAGCTTGAGGGCATCGCCGGCGCGAATCCGCTCGAACGCTCCCGGCGTCTCGTCGAGGGGGATGATCTCCGAGACCACCGAGCAGATGCCGCCGGTGTCGGCGGCGAGCATGTCCAGCGCGCTGACCTGGTCGCGGTGGCGTGAGGCGTAGGAGCCGTGGACCTGGACCTCCTTGTAGTGGAGGACGTTGGAGGGGAAGGAGATCGCCGTCGTTCCCTTGGGCAGGCCGCCGAAGAACATCACGCGCCCGCGCGGCGCCGCCAGGAGCATGGCCTCCTCCTGCGCGGCATCGCTCGAGCAGGCGACGATGACCACGTCGGCCCCGAAGTCGCCCGTCGCCCGCATCACCGCGGCGGGGCCGTCCTGGCTCTCGGTGTCGAGGTACTGGAGGCGTTCGTCGCCGAGGATGGCCCGGGCGAGGTCGAGGCGCTGGGCGGTCCGCTCGAGGAGCAGGACCTGACCCGCTCCCTGGAGGCGCGCGAGCGCGGCGTGGGCGGTGCCCACCGGTCCGGCGCCGATGACGACGACGACGTCGTCGAGGGTGACGGAGAGATCCTTGTGTCCGCAGATGACGTCGGACAGGGGATCGGCGAAGGTCGCGTGCGCGGGCGAGAGCCCGGCGGGGATCTTGAACAGGTTCTTGAGCGCGATCTGGGGGATGGCCACGTGCTCGGCGTAGGCCCCCTGGTGGTCGAAGCCCATGAGCTCGCCGTGCAGGCACAGGTTCTCGTGGCCGCTGCGGCACATGCGGCAGCGCCCGCACCACAGGGTCGAGATGCAGTGCACGGCGTCGCCCATTCCGAGTCCGGCCTCGGCGACCTCGCGCTCGGCGCGCGGGCCGATCTCGATGAGCTCCCCGGAGATCTCGTGGCCGAGGACCCAGGGGGGCGCGATGCGGCGATCGCCGTTGTAGAAGGAGCGCACGTCGGTGCCGCAGATGCCGCAGGCGAGGACGCGGAGGAGGACGCCGCCCTCGGGACACGTGGGGTCGGGAGCGCTCTCCACCGACATCGTTCCCGGCCCGTTCCACACCGCTGCACGCACGGCGGGGACAGTAACAGGGTTGTCCGACAACTTCGACGCTCTGGGTTGCACCTATCGCCCGCTGCCGATACTCTCCGCGCTAGTTGTCCGACAACCTGGAGCGTTAGGTGTCCGAATTCATCTTCATGCTGACGCGCGACGACCAGACTATCGCCGATGCGCGCGAGGTCTACGAGTCGGTCGCCGGCACCGGGATCCGCCACGTGGGGTGCAAGGACCTCGGCCTCCCGCGCGACGAGCTCGCGGCTCTCATGGCCGACATCCGCGCCAACGGGCATACGAGCTACCTGGAGGTGGTCTCCGAGACCGAGGAGGCGGCGCTCGCCTCAGCCCGGGTGGCGGCCGAGATCGCCCCCGATTACCTGATCGGGGGGACGGTGATCGAGCCCATCCAGGAGATCATCGCGGGAACGGGCGTGCGCTTCTGCCCCTACATCGGGACGGTGATCGACCATCCTTGCCTGCTGCGCGGGACGATCGCCGACATCGTCGCCGATGCCCGCCGGGCCGAGGCACTCGGGGTCGACGGCATCAATCTCCTCGCCTACCGCTACGACGGCGACGTCGACGAGCTCGTGGAGGCGGTGGTCAAGGCGACCGACCTGCCCGTGATCGCGGCGGGCTCGGTCGACTCGGCCGAGCGCATCGAGGCGCTCGACGAGCGCGGCGTGTGGGCCTTCACCATCGGCACCGCGGCCCTCGACGGCAAGCTCGTCGACGGCGCACCGCTGGCCGGGCAGCTCGAGTACGTGCTGCGGGCCGCCGACGGGAGTTTGGCTGGGGGGGCAGGATGATGGGGGGTGCGGAACGGCAGCTGCGAGCGGATCTGGCCGTGCTCGCGGCCTCAGAGCATGGGCGGCGCCTGCTCCAGCTCGGCCTGCGGGGGATCGCGCGGGGCGAGCGCGGGGTCGCGGCCGGCTGCTGGACGCGGCACGGGAACGCGGGCTGTCTGTTCCAGCACGCGTACTGGGAGGGGGTCCGGGACGGCGTGTTCTGCGACCGGGGCCGCCCCGGCGACTGGATCGGCAGCTTCGTCGGTCCGCACGGCTACGGGATCGTGATCCGCGTCATCGAGGCGTTCGACCGGCTGGCCCGGTCCGCCTATGCGGACATCGAGCCGCGCGCAGTTCTGCCTGATCGCGTCCGGCTCAGGCAGTCGGAATGGAACCGAGCAGTCGAGCGGCTGCTCGTGGAGGTTCTCGGCGGCAGCGAAGCCGAGGCGGTCACCGAGACGGACCGAGTGACCGCGGGCGTGTAGGTCCACATGAGCACCAAGCCCAGCGCGAGACCGAGGAGACAGAATTGAGCACCCAGGGCGAAGCACTGCGAGAGCATCACGAGGGGATGCTTCCCGTCGTCGAGAGCGTCGACGTCGGCGGACGCGACGACCTTCACAAGCTCAGGCCGGCATCGGTTGGCCTGATCGGAGTGTTGTTCCTGACCGTCACGGGCTCGGCGCCGATCTCCGCCATGCTCTTCAACACGCCGATCTCGGTGGGCTTCGGGAACGGGATCGGCACCCCGGCAGGCTTCATCGTGGCGGCCGTCGTCCTCACCATCTTCGGTGTGAGCTACGTCGCCATGGCGCGCAAGGTGACCACCGCCGGCGGCTTCTACAGCTTCATCAGCCATGGTCTCGGTCGTGAGCTGGGGATGGCGAGCGGGTTCGCCATGGTCGCCGCCTACAGCGTGTTCGAGGTCTCGCTCGTCGGGGGCTTCGCGTATTTCGCGTCGCTCAAGGCGGCCCGTTACGGGTGGCACGTGCAGTGGTACTGGCTCGGCTTCATCATGATCGTCGTCATCGCGATCCTCGCCTATTTCGACGTGCGCCTGTCGGCGCGCGTCCTCGGCGTCGCGCTGCTGCTCGAGATCATCACCCTGATCATCTTCGACGGCTTCATGTTCGCCAACGGTCACGTCTCCGCCACCGCCATCAACCCCGTCAACGCCTTCAAGAGCCTGCCCAAGGGCCACTTCGGGGGGACCGCCCTGGCGGCGGGCGCCTACAGCATCGGCATCTTCTTCGCCTTCTGGTCGTGGGTGGGATGGGAGATGGCACCTAACTACGGGGAGGAATCGAAAAACCCGAAGAAGAACATCCCGCGCGCCATGTACATCTCGGTGATCGGACTCGGGGTGTTCTACGCGGTGACGTCGTGGGCGTCGATCAGCGGGTACACGTCCTTCTCCGAAGCCGTCAACGTGGCCCAGAACAACTCCGCCAACTTCTTCTTCATCCCGGCCCAGCACTACAGCGGACTGTTCCTCAAGGACTGCCTGAGCTGGTTCATCATCAGCGGCTCGTTCGCGTGCGGCATGGCCTTCCACAACACGACCGCTCGCTACATGTACTCGCTCGGCCGCGAAGGCGTCCTCCCCCGGTTCCTCGGGCGCACGCACGCGCGCTACCACAGCCCCCACCTCGCCTCCACCACCCAGTCGGTGATCGCGGCGCTGATCCTCGCCGCCTTCGCGCTCTTCGCCGCCGTCGATCCCAAGCTCGGGGCGGCCGACTCGGTCGGCTACCTGCAGGTGTACGGCCTGATGGCGGTGATGGGCGTGGTGTCGATCCTCGCCATCCAGGCGCTCGTGTCGCTGGCCATCTTCAATTACTTCCGCACCCATCACAAGGCCGACCACCACTGGTGGACGACGATCACCGCGCCGCTGCTCGCCACCGTGACCCAGGGTTACGTGCTCTACCTGGCGATCAAGAACCTCAAGTTCCTGGGCTCCGGCTACAGCTACGCCAAGTGGCTGTGCTGGGGGGATCTGGCGATCTTCCTGGGAGGGCTCGCCTACGCCTACTACCTCAAGAGCCGCAAGCGGGCCAAGTACGAGACGATCGGGCGCATGATCAACCAGGGGCTCGACAAGGTGTGAGCTTGGGGGCGCCATCGGCTGGGCACCACCGTCGGCGGTGGTGCCCGGCCGGTGGGGGACCGGCACAGAAGCGGCGTACTCCGCTCATACGACCTCGACCGAGGTGGCGACAACACTTGTGGTCTGCGGTGCTGAGCGCGCCCGGACGACGATGCGGACGCGGTCGCCGCGAAAGAGGTCGTGCGAGCGCTCGAAGGGCGCGCCCTCGGCGCTCCACGCCGTGCGCTCGATCGACACGAGCGGCGCCCCGCGCGCGACGCCCAGAAGCCTGGCCTCGGCCGCGCCCGCGGCGACCACCTCGATGCGCTCCTCGGCCTCGCCGGGCTCGAGCTCGTAGCGAGACGAGAGCAGCTCGTAGAGCGAGCCGCTGAGCGAGTGATCGAGCAGGCCGGGGAAGCGGTCGGCGGGGAAGGCCGCGCGCTCGAGCGAGATCGGCTCCCCGTCGGCCAAGCGGACGCGAACGACCTCGTGCACGAGCGCACCGGGTCGGAGGCCGAGAGCGCTCGCCACCTCGTCCTCGGCCGCCGCCGTTGCCGTCGAGATCACGCGAGCGTCGGATTGGAAGCCCTGGCGGCGCAGGTAGGCGGGCAGGCCGGCGAGGCTGGTGAGATCGCGCTCGACCTTGCGTTCGGCCACGAAGATCCCGCCCGTCCGGCCGCGCGCGCGCCGGACCTGGCCGGTGCGTTCGAGCTCGGCGAGGGCGGCGCGCACGGTCGAGCGCGAGACCTCGAGCCGCTCCGCGATCTCGCGCTCGGCCCCGAGGCGCTGGCCGGGCGCGAGCTCGCCCGCGGCGATCTCGCGCCGCAGGCGATCGCGGACCGCGATCGCCGACGGTCCGAGGACGGCTACTGCTCCTCCAAGGCCATCATCGATTCGGGCAGGGTCTGGCCGCCGTCGACGACGATCGTCTGGCCGGTGATGTAGCCGGCTTCGTCGGTGGCGAAGAACAGGGCCGCATGGCCGATGTCGGCGACGCTGCCGAGGCGCTTCTGGGGGATCGAGGACTCCATCTTGGTGCGGTATTCCGGCCCGAGCTCGGCCAGCCCCTCGCTCTCGACGTTCCCCGGCATCACGGCGTTGATGGTGATGCCCTGCGGGGCGAGCTCGATCGCGGCCGTGCGCAGGAACCCGAGCTGCGCCGCCTTGGTCGCCCCGTAGTGCGACCAGCCGGGATAACCGGTGATCGGACCCGTGATCGACGAGGTGATGATGACGCGCCCGTGACCGCTGCGCGCGAGCTCGGCGAGCGAGGCCTTGACCGCGAGCATGGTGCCCTTGACGTTGGTGGCGAAGATGGCGTCGATGTCCTCCTCGCTCATGTCCTCGAGGCGGGCGGCGGGGAAGATCCCGGCGTTCGCGCACAGG
>DASZMD010000208.1:0-36314 GCA_035551955.1 Solirubrobacteraceae bacterium
AGTGCCTCGCCCGAGAGCTTGATCAGGACGCGCCGGAACGCGGCCGGGCCCTCCGGCTGCTCAGGCGCCGATGGCAAAGCGCGCGAAGCGGCGGATGACGATGTTCTCTCCCGTGTCGGAGGCGAGCTTGGCACGGAGCTCCTCGATGGTCTGGCCCCCGTACTTGTCCTCGTTCACGTGCTTCTGGCGGAGCAGGACGACATCGCCGAGCCACTTGTCGAGCTTGCCCTGGACGATCCGCTCGCGCACGTTCTCGGGCCTGTCGGCCGCCTGCTCGATCGCGATCCGCTCCTCGCGCGCGCGATCCTCGGCGGGGATCTCCTCGTCCGAGATGGCGAGCGGCGCGGCGGCGGCGATGTGGAGCGCCAGGTCGTGGGCGAACGCCCTGAAGTCGTCGTTGCGGGCGACGAAGTCGGTCTCGCAGTTCACCTCCACGAGCACGCCGAGCTGTCCGTTGGAGTGGATGTAGCTGTCGACGGCGCCGTTGTTGACCTCCCGGCCCGCGCGCTTGGCCGCCTGGGCCTCACCCCGAGCGCGCAGAGACTCGATCGCCGAGTCGATATCGCCGCCCGATTCGCGCAGAGCGTTGCGACAGGCGAGCATGGGCGCGCCCGTCCGATCACGCAGCTCCTTGACCTGTGACGCGGTGACCTCGGCCATCACGCATCCTCCTTCTCGGCTTCGCGTTCTCGGCCCGGCGCCGCGGCGGCCGCGGCGGGGTCGGGATCGGCGGCGGCGGGCTCGGGCGCAGCCGCAGCGGGCTCAGGCTCGGGCTCGGGCGCAGCCGCAGCGGGTTCGGGCTCGGGGGTCGGCGCGGGCTCGGGCGCCGGCTCAGGAGCCGCCGCCGCGGCCGCCGCGGGCTCGGGGTCGGGCTCAGGCGCCGGTTCCGCCTCGGGCGCAGCCGGTGCCTCGGGAGCCGCGGCCGCGGCCGGCTCGGGCGCAGGCGGCGCGGGCGCAGCGGCGGCCGGCGCGGGCGCAGGCGGCGCGGGCGGCGCGGGCGCAGCCGGCGCGGGCGCAGCCGGCGCGGGCGCAGCGGCCGCCTCGCGAGCTGCATCTGCAGCGGCGGCGGCCTCCGCGGCCTCGCGGGCGGCGGTCTCCTCGGCCTCACGCGCCGCGGCCTCCTCGGCGTCGCGGCGGGCCTGGTCCTCGGCCTCGCGGCGGGCCTGCTCCTCGGCCTCGCGGCGGGCCCGCTCCTCTTCGGCGCGGAACACGTTGTGGCCCTCGGAGACAACGTCGCCGATCGCCCTGGTGATCGCGGCGCACGAGCGGATGGCGTCGTCGTTACCAGGGATCACGTAGTCGATCCCGTCGGGATCGCAGTTCGTATCCACGAGCCCGATGATCGGAATCCGCAGGCGGTGCGCCTCGCGGACGGCGATGGCCTCGGACTTGAGGTCGATGACGAACATGGCGTCGGGGACGCGCTGCATGTTCTTGACCCCGCCGAGGTTGGCGCGGAGCTTCTCGAGGTCCGCCTGAGCGTTCATGCGCTCACGGGTGGGCAGCAGCTGCAGCTGACCCTCGGTCTCGTAGCGCTCGAGGTCGTGCAGGCGCTTGATGCGCAGCGAGATGGTCTGGAAGTTGGTCAGCAGCCCACCTAGCCAGCGATGGTTGACGTAGGGCATGTCCGACGCCTCGGCGATGTCCTTGATCGCGTCGCGCGCCTGCTTCTTGGTGCCGACGAAGAGGACAGTGCCGCCGCGGTGGGCGACATCGGAGGCGAACTTGCGGGCCTCCTCCAGCAGCTGCTGAGTCTGGAGAAGATCGATGATGTAGATGCCGTCCCGCTCACCGAAGATGAAGCGGCGCATCTTGGGGTTCCAGCGGCGCGTCTGATGGCCGAAATGCACACCGGCCTCCAGCAGCTCCTTGATTCCGACTTGAGCCACGTTATTTGCTCCCTTTGTTTTTGGTGATGTGCTGCAGGCCCCTGCCGCCGGCGGTCACGAACCTTGCCGTCCGCGGCTGCGGACTCAAGGTCAGGGCGTGACCCGTACGAAGGGGATCGTTTTATTTGAACGTCCTGTTTCTCAATATTACGCAAGTTTCTGCGTTTCGCTGCGTTATCAGAGATGGGTCGCCACCCTTCCCCTACCTCCGGTGGTGGCCTACTCGCGAGTCGATCCTCCCTTCCCCTACCTCCGGTGGTTCGGCTCGCACGCGGTTCGCGGCGGGGCGGCTTTGGACGGGTCGCCCCGCCGCGCTATATCTGCCCGGCCAGACTCAGCGCGTGCGCGAGGTCGTCGGGGAGCGGTGAGCTAACCTCGACGTCTTCGCCGGTGACGGGATGGGGAAAGGCGAGGCCGGCCGCGTGCAGGAACTGGCGCTCGAGGCCGTGAGCGTCGCTCACCCCGTACTGGCGATCGCCAAATACGGGGTGGCCGATGCTCTGCAGGTGGACGCGGATCTGGTGGGTACGGCCGGTGTCCAGGGTGACACGGAGCAGGCTCGCCGCGGGCAAGATCTCGACGATCTCGAAATGGGTGCGCGCCTCGCGCGGCTCGTCGGAGTCGATCGACATCAGCGTGCGGTTGCGCCGGTCGCGGCCGATCGGCGCCTCGATCGTCCCCGCCCGCGCCGACGGCGCGCCCGCGACGAGCGCCAGGTACTCGCGCCGGAGCCGACGGGCGGCCAGGAGCGCCTTCAGCTCACGGTGGATGTCATCGCGCTTGGCGACCACGAGCAGACCCGAGGTATCGCGATCGAGCCGGTGGACGATGCCCGCTCGCCACGGCTCGTCGCCGCCCGCCGCTCTCCCCGCCAGTGCCTGGGAGAGCGTCCCCGAGCGGTGCCCGCGGGCCGGGTGGACGACGACGCCGGCCGGCTTGTCGACGACGATCAGGTGCTCGTCCTCGTAGGCGATCCCGAAGGGGACATCGACGGCGGGCGCGTCGGCGATCTCATCGGCGTCCTCGACGTCGATGACCTCGCCCGCCTGGACCTCGTGGCGCTTGCGTCGCAGGTGCCCATCGACGCGCACGTGTCCTTCGTCGATCAGGCGCTGCGCGCGGGCGCGAGACCCGAGCGGTCCGGCGAGGAACTGGTCGAGCCTCGTGCCCGACGCGTCCGTGGGAACCTCGATCCGGATCGACGCAGCCAGCTCAGCCATCGCCGCCCGCTCGCCCCGCCCGCCGGCTGCCGACCTCGATCGTGACCACGAGGGCGATGACGCCGAAGGTGATGGCCGTGTCGGCGACGTTGAAGGCGGGCCAATGCGGGAGCTTGATGAAGTCGGTGACGGCGCCCTCGCGCACGCGATCGATGAGGTTTCCGATCGCGCCGCCGAGGAGGAGGCCGGTGGGGAGCCACAGCCAGCGCCTCCCCGGCCGCAATGCGAAGTAGCCCACCAGGCCCGCGAGGGCGACGAGGGTGACGACGAGGACGATCGTGCCCCCGCCCGAGAACAGGCTGAAGGCGACGCCGGTGTTGCGGACGTCGACGAGCTTGACGCCCGGGATCACCTTGTCGACCTGCCCGGCGGCGATCCCCGACTCGACCGCATGCTTGGTCACCTGATCGACGATGAGTACGAGCGCGAGCACCGCAGCGGCGCGGGCGTAGCCACCCACGCGGCTGGGATTGGAACTGTCGGTGCGGGTGGCGACGGCCATCCGGCAAGCGTACGCGGGTGGCGCGTCAGCCCTGGATTACGCTCACGAGCAGCGAGCGCACGAAGTACAGGACGATGATCGCCACCATGGGGCTGAGGTCGATCGCGCCGATCGGCGGGATGAACCTCCGGAACAGGCGCAGGTAGGGCTCAGAGACGTCGCGCAGGAACCCGAGGATGGCGTCGGAGACGCGCGAGTATGGCGGCCGCACGCCAAGCGAGAACATGATGTTCAGGAGGATGTAGATGAAGATGATCACGATGTAGACCGTGAACAGCCCGGACACGTAGTTGCCGATGTCGATGCGCGCGGAGGAGGAGGCGAGAGCGATCATCGGGCGACTCCGGCCGGTGCATCCACGGCCACCTCGATGACCGCGTCGATGGCGTCCTGGAAGGCGGCCCGGACACCGGCGCGCTCCAGCGCGGCGAGTCCCCGGGCGGTCGAGCCGCCGGGCGAGGTCACCTCGCGCCTGACCGCCAGCGTGTCGTAGTCGCGGGCGGCGAGCAGAGCCGCGGTTCCGCCCATCGTCTCGGTCACCAGCTCGGCCGCGAGCCTGGGCTTGAGACCGTGGCGCACCGCGGCGTCGACCTGCGCCTCGGCGAGTAGCGCCTGATACGCGGGCCCCACCCCCATCACGGCGGTGGCGGCCCCCAGATGGCGCTCCTCGAGGGCGACCACCCGCCCGAGGCGAGCAAAGAGCGCGACGACATCGGCCTCGAGGTCCGGATCGACGTCGGCGGCGGGCGCGTAGCAGACCACCCCACGGCGAACCTCGACGGCCGTGTTGGGCATCATCCGGAACACGGGCGTGCTCGGGTAGGCGGCCTGGAGGCGCGCGACCGAGGTGGCGCCGAGCACGGACGCGACCGCCGTGGCGACGCCGGCGATCTCCTGGGCCACGGGCTCGAGGCCGGCTGGCTTGTGACAGAGCACCACGAGGTCCGCCCGCTCGGCCACTTCGAGATTCGATGCGAACGCCTCGCCACCCAGCTCGTCGACGAGCTCCTGCGCGCGCCCGGAGCCGCCATCGGAGCAGAGCACGGGATCGCCCCACCCTCGCGCGATTGCTCGCGCCATGTTCCCAGCCCCGATCAAACCGACGTGCACGACATTGGAATCTAGCCGCTGCCGTGTCTCGGGGGATCTCGGCGCACTGGACATTCGTCTGCACGAGGGGTGCTCGCTCATTGGAAACGCGTCCTGCGCCGAGGGACTCGACGATGCCTCGCGGGATCGAAGTTGCCCACCCGACGCTCCCCGAAGGTGCCCAGCGGTGACTTTGCTCGACCTGCCGCGACCGGCGCCGGGGGCTGTCGCGCAGCTCGCGCTCTCCCAGCCGAAACCGCGCACCGAGCGCGGTCCGCTCCCCGGCGACGGCCGTCCCCGAGCCGAGGCCAAGTTCCTCGCCGTTGGTGACCGGCGACTCTGGGTGCGCGGCGTCACCTACGGCACGTTCGCCCCCGACGCAGCCGGCGAACGATTCCCGCCGGGCGCGCAGGTGGCGCGCGATTTCGCGATGATGGTGGCGCACGGAGTGAACGCCGTACGCGTCTACACCCCGCCGCCGCGGTGGCTCCTGGACGAGGCAGCCGCGGCGGGGCTGTGGGTGCTGGCCGGCTTGCCGTGGGAGCAGCACATCGCCTTCCTGAGTCGCCGGCGGCGCGCGGCGGAGATCGTCTCCGGGCTGCGCGAGGAGGTCGGACTGGCAGCGGGGCATCCCGCGATCCTCGGCTACGCGGTCGGAAACGAGATTCCGGCGTCGATCGTCCGCTGGCACGGCCGTCGCGCCGTGGAGCGGTTCCTTAACCGTCTGTGCTCCGCGGTGCGCGACGTCGATCCGCAGGCCCTGGTGACGTACGTCAACTTCCCCGGGACCGAGTACCTCGCCGTCCCAGCGGCCGACTTCGTGTCGTTCAACGTGTACCTCGAGGATCACGAGCGCCTCGCCGCCTACGTCGCGCGCCTGCACAACGTCGGCGGCGAACGACCGCTGCTCCTGACGGAGATTGGGCTGGACAGCCGGCGCAACGGACCGCGCGAACAGGCACACGCCGTGGCGCGCCAGATCGAGACCGCGTTTTCCGGCGGGTGCGCCGGCGCCTTCGTGTTCGCGTGGACAGACGAGTGGCATCGGGGCGACGATGAGGTGCTGGACTGGGACTTCGGCTTGACGGACCGCCGCCGCACCCCCAAGCCGGCGCTGTGCTCGGTCGCCGACGCGTTTGCGAGCGCCCCGCCGGCGGCAAGCGCCGATGCCCCGACGGCATCGGTGATCGTCTGCACGCACAACGGCTCCGCGACGCTGCGCGAATGTTTGGCGGGAGCCCTCGCGCTCGACTACCCGCGGTTCGAGGTCATCCTCGTCGACGATGGCTCCAGCGATGACAGCGCGGTGATCGGGCTCGAGCTCGGCGTGCGCGTCATCTCCACCCCCAATTGCGGCCTCAGCGCCGCTCGCAATACGGGACTCGAAGCTGCCGACGGTGAGATCGTCGCCTACATCGACGACGACGCCCGACCCGACGAGAACTGGCTGACGTACCTGGCGGGCGCGTTCGAGGACAGCGATCACGCGGCGATCGGCGGCCCCAACATCCCGCCCGTCGACGAGGAGGGCGTCGCCGCGTGCGTCGCCAATACGCCCGGCGGGCCCACGCACGTCCTCCTGTCCGACACCGAGGCTGAGCACCTGCCCGGATGCAACATGGCGTTTCGCCGCGAGGCCTTGCTGAAGGTGGGCGGCTTCGACGCCCAGTTCCGAATCGCGGGTGACGATGTCGACATCTGCTGGCGTCTGCGTGAGGCCGGCATGACGCTCGGCTTCCATCCGGCGGCGATCGTGTGGCACCGTCGCCGTGCGACGATCCGGCGCTTCTGGCGCCAGCAGCGGGGCTACGGCCGGGCCGAAGCGTTGCTCGAGCGCAAGTGGCCGGAGAAGTACAACGCGCCCGGGCACCCCACCTGGGGCGGACGCCTCTACGGCCGGGGCACGGGCGCCCTGATCCGTCCCTCCCGCGTCTATTTCGGCACCTGGGGTACGGCCGCCTTTCAGGGCGAGCTGGAACGTCCCGCCAGTCGCTTTCGCTGGCTCGCAGCCGCGCCGGAGTGGTATCTGGTGATTGCCGCGCTGCTCGCCGCCGGCCTGCTCGGGGCGCTGTGGGCGCCCCTGATGGCGGCGCTCATACCTTGCGCGCTCGCGAGCGGCGTGTCGGTCGCGAGCGCGCTTCGTGGCACCCGAAGCGCCACCTTCGGCGTCGAGGCCCGCCGCCCGCCTCGCCGGCGCGCGCTGATGGCGATCACCGTCGCCCTACATCTGCTCCAGCCCGCCGCCCGGCTGGTCGGCCGGCTCGGCGATGGCTTGGTCCCCTGGCGCCGGCCGCGCCGCTGGCGCTTCACGCTCCCGATGCCGCGGCGCTGCGAGCTGTGGTCGGGAACCTGGAAGGCGCCTGAGGAGCGGCTCCGATTCCTCGACGCGGCCCTCAGGGAGCACGGCGCGCGAGTGCGCATCGGTGACCCGTGCGACCGCTGGGACCTCCACACCTGGGGCGGAGCGCTCGGGGGCGCGCGGCTCCGGGTGGCGGTCGAGGAGCACGGGCGCGGTCGGCAGCTGGTGCGCTGCCGGGTGTGGCCACGCATTCCTCGCGGGCTGCCGCTTGCCGTCGTCGCGCTCGCCACCGCCGGCACGCTCGCCGCCGCCCAGCATGCGTGGCTCCCCAGCGCGATCCTGACCGCGCTGTGGGTGATGCTGGTGACCGCCAGCGTGTGCGAGTGCGGAATCGCGACCGCGGGCGCGCTGGGGGCCGTCGCGGCCGCCGGCGAGCAGCACCCGCGCCTCGTACTCGTGGGCGAGGACGACGCCGGGTGACCTTCTTGCGCCCCCGCAAGCGCACCTCGGACGACCCACAGCGTCCCGGCACCTGGGCCTTCTTCAAGGACTTCCCTCGGCTGATGCCGTATCTGCGAACCCGCAAGTGGCTTGCCGCCACATCCTTCGGGCTCGTCGGCACGGGCGCGCTGATGGCGCTGCTCGCCCCCTGGCCGCTGGCGATCCTCATCGACACGGTGCTCGGCAACAAGCCGCTGCCGGCACTACTCAGCCCGCTCGACGGGCTCGGCCGGTACACGCTGCTGGCGATCGCCGTCGGCGGCGGACTCGTGATCACGGGGCTCGAGCACGGGCTGGCAGTTGTGAGCGAGTACGTCAACACGAAGCTGGACCAGGAGATAGTGCTGGACCTACGGAGCGACATGTTCCGCCACGTGCAGCGACTCTCGCACACGTTCCACGACGTCAAGCGCACCGGCCAGCTGATGTTCGAGATCAACAATCAGGCTGCCGCCGCGGGCGGGATCGTGGTGGCGATCCCCCCAATGCTGCAGAACATCGTGACCCTGATCGGGATGCTCGTGATCGTGCTGATGATCGAACCAACGCTGGCGCTGCTGTCGCTGATCATCGTCCCGTTCATCTATTTCTCGGCCGGCTACTACGCGCGGCGGATCCAGCCGCAGGTGGTACGGGTCCGTAATCTCGAGAGCCAGTCGATGACGATCGTGCATGAGGCGGTCCAGATGCTGCGGGTGATCGTCGCCTTCGGCCGCGAGGGGCACGAGTGGCGCCGCTTCCGCGGGCAGGGCGAGCAGGCGGTCGACGCGCGGATCAAGCTGACGGTGCGCCAGACGATGTTCTCGCTGGTGGTCACGATGTTCACCGCCGTCGGCACCGCGCTCGTGCTCGGCTTCGGCGCCTATTACGTGATCACCAGACGGATGACAGCGGGCGAGCTGCTCGTCGTCATGGGCTACATCTCCTCGATGTACAAACCGCTCGAGGACATCAGCAACACGGTCAGCGGCCTGCAGGAGCAGTTCATCACGCTCCGAGGCGCGCTCGGACTGCTCGACACTCCGCCCGAGATCGAGGAGCGTGCCGACGCGCTCGACGTCACGCGAATCGATGGCCGGGTGAGCTTCGAGAACGTCTACTTCAGCTATTCGGCTCGGCGCGGCACCCTGAGCAACGTGTCGTTCGAGGCGTCGGCGGGGTCGCGCGTCGCCATCGTCGGTCCCACCGGCGCGGGCAAGAGCACGCTCCTGAACCTCGTGCCTCGCTTCCTGGACCCGGGTGACGGGCGGGTGCTGCTCGACGGCCTCGACCTTCGCGACCTCACGCTGCGGTCGGTCCGCGCACACATCAGCGTCGTCCACCAGGAGCCGCTGCTGTTCTCGACGAGCCTGCTCGAGAACATCCGCTACGGCCGGTTCGAGGCCACCGACGAGGAGGTGCAGGACGCCGCCCGCGCGGCCAACGCGCACGATTTCATCGCCGCCCTGCCCAAGGGCTACGACACCCAGGTCGGGGAGCGGGGCGGGCGCTTGTCGGGTGGCGAGCGCCAGCGGATCGCGGTCGCCCGCGCGTTCCTCAAGGACGCGCGGATCCTCATTCTCGACGAGCCGACCTCGGCGATCGACTCCAAGACCGAAGGGGTGATCCTGGACGCCCTGGAGCGGCTGATGGAGGGCCGGACGACGTTCATGGTGGCCCATCGACTCTCGACGATCGTGAACTCCGACCTGATCCTCGTCGTCAACGACGGGCAGGTCGTGGAGCATGGAACCCACGAGGAGCTGTTGGCGCTCGGCGGGCTGTACGCCGAGCTGCACGCGGCCCAGAGCGGCCTCCGCCGCGGCCGCGCGGCCGCCAAGGTCTCCTCTGATGGGCTCTCGGAGCTGACCAGCGCAATCGTCGAGGCGCGCGGAGACGGCACGGATCTCGAGGGCCCGGCGCTGGCAGAGCTTGCGCACGCGATGGCGGCAGATGGCCAGGATCCGGCATGGAGGCTGGTGGCCGCCGCCCGGCCGTTGCTGGAGGGCGGCTCGCCGGAGCAGCTGCGAGCGCTGGCGGCGAGCACGGAGGACCCAGCCGCCAAGTCGGCGCGGCGCCTGCTGCGCGATCTCGGCCTCGAGCGTGGGCCGGCCCTCGTCCCGGCGCGGAAGGCAAGCTGATGTCTGGTTGCGCGCGGAAGATCGTCGTCCTCGGAATGATCGCCAAGATCCCGGTTCCCGGCGTCATCTGGCAGACGCTCCACTACCTGATCGGGCTGCGGCGCATGGGGTTCGACCCGTACTACGTGGAAGCGCACGCCCGCGCGCCGACGATGCTGATGGAGCGCGACACCGATGACGGCTCCGCCCGCGCCGCAGAGCTGATCCGCGCGATGCTCCATCCGTACGGTTTCGCGAACCGCTGGGCGTTTCACGCGTTGCACGACGACGGCCATGTGTTCGGTATGACCGAGCGCGAGCTGCAGCGCCTGCTCGGCGACGCCGAGCTGCTGATCAACCTGCACGGCGCCACCGAACCACGCGAGGAGCTCGCGAATCGCGGACGGCTCGTATACCTGGAGACCGACCCGGTCCAGCTCCAGATCGAACTTCACGACGGTCTCCGGAGCGCACGGGAGTTCCTCGAGCCCCATTGCGCCCTGTTCACGTTTGCCGAGAACCTCCAAGGGCCTGACTGCACGCTGCCCCGCACCGAGGGCTACGAATTCATCCCCACGCGCCAGCCGGTCGTGCTCGATCTCTGGGACCCGGGCGACTGCGGGCCGGGTCCGGCGTTCCGGACCGTCGGCAACTTCCATCAGCCGTGGCGCGAGGTTACCTACCGGGGCCAGAAGTACGGCTGGAGCAAGGACACCGAGTGGCGGAAGTTCCTACGGCTGCCGCAGCGCACGGGAGAGCGGTTCGAGCTGGCGCTGAGCGGTCACCAGCCACGCCACGAACAGGAGCTGTCCCGGCTCGGGTTCGGCGTGCGCCCGGCGCTGGAGTGGGGCTCCGATATCGGCGCCTACCGGGAGTTCATTGTCGGCTCCAGAGCGGAGTTCACGGTCGCCAAGGAACAGAACATCCGCTTTCGCACCGGCTGGTTCAGCGACCGCAGCGCCACCTTCCTCGCCGCCGGCCGCGCGGTCGTCACCCAGGACACCGCGTTCGGCGCCGTCCTGCCCACAGGGGAGGGACTGTTCGCCGTCGCCGATCTCGACGCCGCGGCGGAGGCGATCGAGCAGATCGCTGCGGATCCTGGAGCGGCCGGACGCGCGGCAGCGGAGATTGCCCGCGAGTACTTCGACGCCGAGCGCGTGCTCGGTCGTCTGCTCACACACATGGGAGTGCCCCCGAAGACAAGAGGAACCATGAATGTCCACCGGACCACAGACCCCCCGATGGCCGCCGGGAACCGGCCACGCACGGCGCACCTACACAAGGACTGCACAGTGCTCGCTCTGATCCCCCACTTCGAGTGCGAGCACTACCTCGACGATTGCCTCGCTGCGCTGACCGCGCAGACCCGGCCGCTCGATGGCATCGTCGTGATCGACGACGCCTCCCGCGAGGCGCCGCTCGAGATCGTGCGCCGCTACAAGAACGTGACGCTGATGCGCTCGGACGAGAACAGCGGCCCCTACCGGCTCGTCCAGCAGGTGATCAACGACACCGACTACGACGCCTACCTGTTCCAGGACGCCGACGACTGGTCGGCACCTGACCGTCTCGAGCAGCTGCTCGAGCATGCCGAAGCCACCGGCGCCGACATGATCGGAAGCCAGGAGGTCCGCGTGTTCTGCGACGAGCCCGAGGTCGTTCCGATCCAATGGCCGCTCGACGGGAACGAGCAGTTCAAGGAACGCGCCACCGCGTTCCCGCTCCTGCATCCGACTACGCTTGTCGGCCGGCAGGCGCTGCTCGCCGGAGGCGGCTACTCGATGGGGCTGCGGTTCGGCGGCGACGCCGAGTTCCTGCGCCGTGTGCACCACGTCGCGCGCTGCGTGAACACGCCACGCCACCTGTACTTCCGCCGGATCCGCCAGGGCTCGCTGACGACCGCGCCCGCAACCGCGATCGGCACGCCGGCACGCAAGCAGCTGATGGAGGAGACCTTCGCGCGGGCCAACGCCAACGAGGAGCGCGTCGCGCTCGGTCAGGCGCCGGATCTGAGCCCGCTGCGCCCGGGGCCGGGCATCAAGCTGCGGCGCCTGGCCGGCCCGAAGCTGCACACCCGCTCGAGCGGGCCGCGCCCGCCCCGCCCGGACGCGCCCAGCCGGCCGGACGCCCCCGATCGAGCGCCCACGCCAGTGTTCGTCATCGGCGCCGATCGTTCCGGCGCCAGCGCGCTCGGGGCGGCACTCGGGCAGCATCCCGCGATCGCGCTCAGCCTCCGCGGTGGCTGGATCGGGCGCGCGGCGCGGGAGCTGCGCGAAGTACGAGACGCAGCGCTGGAGCAGGACGCGGCGACGTTCGGGATCGACCCACCGTCCGCAGGGGAGCTCGCGTCCGCGTTCGCGCCTGCGGTGGCGGCGTTCGCGGGGGGCGAGGCGCGGCACTGGGTGGACAGCTCCTGGCAGCTCTCCGGCGACGTGGCGTCGCTGGCCGCGATGTTCCCCGGGTCCAAGTTCATCCACGTCGTGCGTGGCGTGCATGCGGCCGTCCGAGCGCTGGCCGATCCACCGCTCGGTTCGGCAGGCGCTACCGGTGGAACCCAGATCCCACCTCGGCTTCGCGCCAAGGCCTCCGAGCAAGAAGCGGTGCAGCGCTGGGTCGAGACCGTCGACGGTTGCATCGCCGCTCAGCAGCAGCTCGGCGCCGAGCGGATGCTGACGGTGTCGTTTACGGACCTCGTCGCCGACCCCGAGCGGACTATCCGCCACTGCCTGGACTTCGTGGGCGAGCGCTTCACGCCCGCCTGCCTGCGCCCGCTGCGGGAGCTGCGCGCGCTCGTCGACGAGACGCCGCTTGAGCCTGACGTCGAGCCCGAACTGTGGGACCGGGCGCTCGCGCTCGACCGTGTGGCGCAGCTCGCGGCCGGGGCGCCCGCGCGCCGAGCGCGCGGCCGGGACGGGCGCCCACCGCGCGTGGTGATGGTCACCGACCATTTCCCGAAAGTCTCCGAGACGTTCTTCGTCCGCAAGTTCCTGGGTCTCTTGCACCGCGGCTGGGACGTGCACGTCGTCTGCCAGCGTTCCAACGACGAGCACTGGCGGTACTTCCCGGACCTGCAGGAGGAGATACGCCATCAGGGCAGGCTGCACGTGGCGCGCGAGGATCTCGACCAGCGGATCGTCGACCTGCGCCCCGACATCGTGCACTTCGGTTATGGCACGCTCGCGTGCGGTCGCACGCACGTGGCGGCGGCGGCGGGATGCCGGATCGTCACCAGCTTCCGCGGCTACGACCTCAACAGCTTCCGCCTCGACGATCCTCAGTGCTTCGAGGAGGTGTTCGAGAACACCGACGTCGTCCACGCCGTGTCGCAGGCGATCTGGAAACGGGCCCAGGAACGCGGCTGCCCGCCTGATAAGTCGCATGCGGTGATCACCGATGCGGTCGACGTGACCTGGTTCGAGCCGCCGGCGCAGCGGGACGATCTCGTCGGAACGGCGGCACGGCCGCTGCGGATCCTCACCATCGGCCGGCTGCACTGGAAGAAGGGCCACGATCACGCGCTCCAGGCGGTCCGGCGGCTGGCGGAGCGAGGACTCGAGGTCGACTACCGGATCGTGGGCGAAGGCGACTGCCGGGAGCAGACCCAGTTTGCCATCGGCGATCTCGGGCTCGCCGACTCGGTGACGCTCCTTGGCGCGCAGCGGGCCGAGGAGGTTCGCAACCTCCTCGCGTGGGCCGACGTGCTCCTGCATCCATCGCTGACGGAGGCGTTCGGAGTTGCCGTGAGCGAGGCGCAGGCGATGGGGGTGCCGGTCGTCTGCTCGGATGCCGGTGGCCTGCCGGAGAACGTCGAGCACGAGCTGACCGGCTTCGTCGTCGCCCGGCGCGCCCCCGATGCGATGGCCGACCGCCTCGGCCAGCTCGCCGCGGATCCGGCGCTCCGGCGGCGGATGGGTCGCGCGGCCCGCCGCCGGGCGGAGACGGTGCTGAGCGCCGAGCACCAGCTCGATTGCTTCGAACAGCTCTACGAGCAGCTGCTCGCCAATCCGCACGCCGGACCTGATGAGCCGATGGAAGATGTCCGGGCGGCCGCGCGCAGCGACCGCGCCGAGCAGCTGCGAGCCGAGCTCCAGGAGCTCGAAGCGCGCCACGACGCGTTGCGGCTGTCGCTGTGGCGCCAGGAGGTTCGCCAGGACGTGCAGGCGTTCGTCGAGCGCTCGCTGCCGCACGGCGCCCATGTGCTGCTCGTCAGCCGCGGCGATGAGGAGCTCGTCGCGTTCGACGATCATCGCGGCGCGCATTTCCCGCAGGCGCCCGACGGCGGGTACGCCGGGCACCATCCGGCCGACAGCGACGCCGCGATCGAGCATCTCGAGGCGCTGCGCCGCGCCGGCGCGGAGTTCCTCGTCGTCCCCGCCACCTCGGGATGGTGGCTCGAGCATTACCAGGAGTTCGCCCGCCACCTCGAGCGCGAGCACACGCGACTCGAGGAGTCCGGCGAGCGCTTCGTCGCGTTCGAGCTCGCCCCGCCCGAGACCGCCCCGCTCGCCGCCCGCAACGGCTTCGCCGCGCTCCCGGCGGGTCGGGCTTAAGGAATGAGCGCGACCCGCGCCTACCCTGAGTCCGACCTCAAAGTCGACGGGCCCAACCAGCGCACGCTCGAGTTCTTCACCGCCACCGGGTGCAGCCGGTACGCGGAGATCGGCGTCTACAAGGGCGACACTGCGCTGGGCGTCGCCGCCGCGCTCGACGGCGCGGGCGAGATCCACCTGTTCGACTACGAGGACCGCGTCGCCACGGTCGCGGCACGGCTGCGGGCCGCCGGCCACGGGAATGTGGTCGCCCACCCGAACTCGCGCCGGATGATGGACTCCTACAACTGGAGCCTGATGCAGGTGCTCGCCGAGCACGGCGCACCGGTATACGACTACGTGTTCCTGGACGGCGCCCACACCTGGACCCACGATGCGCTGGCATTCTTGCTGATCGATCGGCTGCTCGTGCCCGGCGGCTACGTCGACCTCGACGACTACTCGTGGTCGCTGCGCAATTCCCCGTCGATGAACCCGGACGCGTTCCCCGACGTCGAGCAGCTGTACAGCCCCGAGCAGATCGATGCCCGCCAGGTGGCGCTCGTCGTCGATCTGCTCGTGCGCCCGGACGGACGTTACGAGGAGATGATCCCGAACCGGGTATTCCGCAAGCGAGGGCGGCAATGACCCTGTCGCCGGAGGTCAGCGTCTGCATCCCGACCCGCAACCAGGGGGCGTTCCTGGCCGCCGCGGTGTCGAGCGCCCTGGCGCAGGACGTGGATAACCTCGAGGTGCTCGTCCACGACGACGCCTCCGAGGACGACACGGCGGCTGTCGTCGCCGGCTTCGCGGACCCGCGGGTCGGCTACCTCCGTCACCCCCGCCAGATCGGGGTGGCGGCCAACCGCGATTCGTGCTTGGAGGCCGCCCGCGGCCGGTACGTCGCGTGGCTCGACTCCGACGACGAGCGCCTCCCGGGCAGCCTGTCGGTCCAGCTCGCGGTGCTCGATGCGCACCCTGAGGTCGCACTCGTGCACGGCGGCTGCGTTGTCGTCGACGCCGGCGGGCGCCGGCTCCCGGATTGGCCGGCCCCGTTCGCGCAGGACTCGATCGAGCCTTCACCGGTCGCCTTCTCTCACCTCGTCGCCGCCAACGAGCTGACGACCTCGACCGTCGTCGTCCGGCACGGCGCCCACAGCGACGCCGGGCCCTTCGCCGGCGACATCGGGCCGAGCAGCACCGATTGGGAGATGTGGCTGCGGATCGCGCTGAGCGGGGACGTTGCCTACACCTCCGCACCGGTCGCTCGCTACCGCCAGCATGGCGATTCGATCTCCCACACCACCGCAGCCGGCGGCGAGCGGCTGCGCTGCAACGTGCGCGTGCTCGAGCGTGTGCTACGCGAGCAGCGGGACCGGATCGCCGACCCGGAGCGGGTCGCCACGGTGGCCTACGCGGCGCTCGCCGCGCACGCGGTGCTGCACGCCGGGGATGCCTATACGCGCGGCGCCCGGGCGGAGGCGCTCGACGCGGTCGCGCTCGCCCGACGCCTGCAGCCCAGCGCCCATGGGCGGCTGGCCGAGCTGCGCCAGGCCACCCTGGACGGTGACGACGGCGCCTGCATGCGGCTGACGCGGGCGCTGCTCGGGGAACTCGCCGACAAGCTGGGAGGCACGCGCTTGGCGCACAGGTTGCGGGCCACAGCCGACGGCGATGAGGCGTGGGAGGCGCAGCTGCGGCGCGCCGGTGCCGCCGTGGCGCGGATCACACCGGCCGACGCGGTGATCGCGGCGATCGCCAAGTGGGATCCGACTGTGGTCGCCGCGTCGGGGCGGGCCGGCTGCAACTATCCGGACCGCAGCCTGCATCCGGACGGCTACCCGCGGGACGGCGCGAGCGCGGTGGCTCACCTCGAGGCGCTGCGCGCGCAGCGACACGTGACCCACGTGGTCGTTCCGGGCTTCAGCGCCTGGTGGCTCGATCACTATCCGGAGCTCGCGCGCTGGCTCGGCGCGCCGCTATGGCAGGACCGCGACTGCACGATCTTCGAGGTGGGGCGGGCGTGAGGGGACGGGTCGCGATTGCCGGAGCGGTTGCGCAGAAGCCCGGAGCCGCGGGGCACGCCTGGCAATTCCTGCAGTACCTGCTCGGGTTCCGGAGGCTGGGGTACGAGGTGCTGCTCCTCGACCGTCTGGCCGGGTCGGAGTCGAGCCAACGCGCGGGCGCGACCTGGCTGGCCGGGGTGATGCGCGAGGCCGGACTGCGCGAGGCGTGGTCGCTTGATCTCGGCGGCGGCTCCCACGCCGGAGTCCCGCGCCGCGACGCGCTGCGGTTCCTGGCGAGCGCTGACTTCGTCCTCAACGTGATGGGTTTCCTGACCGACCCCGAGCTCCTCGCGGCGGCCCGCCGGCGGGTGTTCCTCGACACCGATCCCGGCTTCCCCCAGATGTGGCGCGAGCTCGGTCTGGCCGACGTGTTCGCCGGTCACGACGTCCACGTGACGATCGGCGAGCGCATCGGCGAACCGGACTGCGCGGTGCCGGACGCCGGGATCCGCTGGCTGACGACGCCGCAGCCCGTCGTCCTCGACGAGTGGCCGCGATGGCCGAGCGGCGACGGATCGCGATTCACGAGCGTCGCGAGCTGGCGCGGGGCGTACGGGCCGATCGACTACGCCGGCCACACCTACGGCCTCCGCGTGCATCAGTTCCGCCGCTTTGCCGACGTCCCCCGCCGCGCCGGCGGCGAGTTCGAGCTGGCGCTCGACATTCACCTCGCCGACGCCGCCGACGCCGAGCGGCTCCGGGGCGGTGGCTGGAAGCTCGTCAAGCCGGCAGCGGTCGCCTCCACGGTCGGCGGATACCGCCGATATCTCCAGGGCTCCGATGCCGAACTGATGGTGGCGAAGGGGATGTACGTCGACAGCCGCAGCGGCTGGATCAGCGAGCGCAGTCTCTGCTATCTAGCTTCGGGTCGGCCGGTACTCGCGCAGGACACGGGTTTCACCGATCTCTACCGGGTGGGCGAGGGGCTGCTCGCGTTCTCGACCGTCGAGCAGGCGCTGGCGGGCATCGAGGCGATCCGCGCCGACCCCGTCCGCCACGGCGGCGCCGCCCGCGCGATCGCCGAGGAGCACTTCGGTTCAGATCGAGTACTGGGGCGGCTGATCGAGCTGGTCGGCGGGGCGCGGGCGATGGCGGCATGACCACCGTGATCGTCAGCGGCGCGATCGCGAACAAGCACCTGCACAGCGGGAGCGCCTGGGTGCGGATGAGCTGGGCCGAAGGGCTGAGGCGGCTGGGATTCGAGGTGCTGTTCGTCGAGCGCCTGTCGGCGAGCTGGGGAGGTTGCGCGGCCGAGCTCGCACGGTCCGCCAACGCCAAGGCCTTCGACGCCGCGATGCGTGCTTTCGACTTCGGTGATCGCTCGGCGCTGCTGAGCGCGGAGGGCGCCTCGGTGTGCGGGATGGCACGTGAGGAGCTGCTCGACCGGTGCGCCGGCGCGGCGCTGCTCGTCAACATCTCCGGGCACCTGCGCGATCCGTGCCTGCTCGGGCTCGCCCGCCGCCGCGCGTTTATCGACCTGGATCCCGTCTACACCCAGGTATGGCATGCCCAGGGGCACGACGTCGGCATCGCCGGACACGACCTCCACTTCACCGTCGGCACCAACGTCGGCACCCAACGCTGCGAGCTCCCCGCCGGCGGTGTGCGCTGGCGGCCGATCCGCCAGCCGGTCGTGCTCGAGCGCTGGCCGGTTGGCGGTGATCGGTTCACCCGCTTCACCACCATCGGCAGCTGGCGCGGCGCGTACGGCCCGATCAGCTGGAACAACCGCACCTACGGCGTCAAGGCGCACGAGTTCCGGCGTCTGGCCGACGTCCCGCGCCGGTCCGGGCTGCCGTTCGAGGTCGTCCTCGACCTGCATCCGGCGGACGAAGGCGACGCAGTCCGCCTGCGAGCCGGAGGATGGACGACGCTCGCCCCATCCGTGGTCGGGGATACGTCAGCCTTCGCGCGCTACGTCCGTGACTCGGGCGCCGAGCTGTCCGCCGCCCAGGGCGCCTACGTTCACACTCGCAGCGGGTGGTGCAGCGACCGCACCGTCCGCTACCTGGCCTCGGGCAGGCCCGCGCTGGTGCAGGACACCGGCCAGGCGGACACGCTCCCGGTCGGAGTGGGACTAGTGACGTTCGCCACCCCGGATCAGGCCGTCGTTCGCGCCCGCGCGATCGTCGCCGACTACGAGACGCACCGCCTGGCGGCACGACGGATCGCGGAGGAATGGTTTGCGCCCGAGCACGCGCTCGCACCCCTGCTCCACGCCGCGGAGATCGCCCCGTGAGCGAGCGGCTGCTGATCCTCGTCGCGGGGATGCTGGCCGGCGTGCCCAGGCAGGGTGGCGCGAGCTGGGCCGTGCTCCAGTACGTGCTCGGCCTGCGCCGGCTCGGACACGAGGTGCTCTTTGTCGAGGAGGTCGAGCCCGCACGATTCACCGAGGCGGCAGCGGTGCGGCTGCGCGCGCTCGCGAAGGAGTTCGATCTCGGGGTCTGCGCGCTGCTGGAGCGCGGGACGGGCGTGACCGCGCCGGGTTCCCGCGAGCAATTGCTGCGCGCGGTCGCAGGCGCCGACCTGCTGCTCAACCTGTCGGGCACGCTGACCGACGCGGACGTGCTCGCCGCCGCCGGCCTGCGGGTCTATGTTGACCTCGATCCCGCGTTCACGCAGCTGTGGCACGCTGCGGACGGCGTTGACATGGGGTTCGATCATCACGAGCGGTTCGTGACGGTCGGCCGGCAGATCGGGCTCGACGGCTGTGGCGTTCCGACCTGCGGGCGCGATTGGATCACCACGGCACCGCCGATCGTGCTCGAGCGCTGGCCGGTCGGGGGCGCCGTCGTCCACCACGGCCTGACGACCGTCGCGCACTGGCGCGCCTACGGCTCGATCCACCACGACGGCGTCCACTATGGGCAGAAGGCCCACGCGCTGCGACCGCTGATCGACATCCCGAGCCAGGCTCGCGCACGATTCACGCTCGCGCTCGGGATCCACCCCGACGAGCGCAGGGACCTCGACGCGCTGCAGCGCCATGGCTGGCAGCTGGTCGACCCGGATGCGGTCGCGGCCACGCCGGCGGCATACCACGAGTTCGTCCAGGGCTCATGGGCAGAGCTCGGCGTGGCCAAGCTGGGCTATGTCACCTCGCGCTGCGGCTGGTTCAGCGACCGCAGCGTCTGTTATCTGGCCTCGGGCCGGCCCGTGGTGGCCCACGACACCGGCTTCTCGGAGTGGCTGCCGACGGGCGAGGGCCTGTTTGCCTTCCGCACTGCGGCCGACGTCGCCACCGCCGTCGAGGAGATCCGAGGCGACTACCCGCGCCACTGCGCTGCGGCACGTGCACTGGCCGAGACGGTGTTCGATTCCGACCGCGTGCTACCGGAGCTGCTCGCATGCTTGTGAGCGACAGCGACCTGCGGCTGGCGATCTCTGCGGCTCTCGGCCGCCCGATCGGAGGCATTGAACGCCGTCCGTGGCCGTACCGCTCGAGCGTTCCGATGGAGAAGCTGACGGTCGTCGGCCACGGACCGCTGCTGTTCAAGGACCTGTCCCCGCGAACGCGCCCGTGCCGTCCCGACTTCATGATCGATCCGCTGCGCGAGGTCGAGGCCTACCAGTCGCTCCTCGCCGGCCTCGACACCCCCGCGCTTTACGGCGCGGTCGTCCAGCCCGGCCGCGTGTGGCTGTTCCTCGAGCTCGTCGATGGGATCCCGCTCTGGCAGGCGGAGGCACCCGACGCGTGGGAGGCAGCGGCCCGGTGGCTTGCCCGCCTGCACGCCCGGGCGCTGCCCGACGGATCGCATCTGCTGCACTACGACGCCGGGTATCTGCGTCGCTGGCTCGAGCGCGCCGATGCCATCGCCCCGGCGGGCACTGTGGCTGGATTGCGCTCCCCCGTGCTGCGCGCGGTCGAGCGGCTCTCGTGCTGGCCGCGCGCGTTCGTGCACGGCGAGTACTACCCATCAAACGTCCTCGTCCACGGCGCGCGGATCCGCCCCGTCGACTGGGAGACGGGCGGGATCGGCCCCGGGCTGCTCGACCTCGCCGCGCTGACCGCCGGCGTCTGGGAGCCCATGCGGCAAGCTCGGATCGTCGCCGCCTATCGCGACGAGCTCCCGGCCCTCCCGGACGACTTCGAGGCGGTCCTCGACGCCGCCCGGTTGCTCGTGGCGGTGCAGTGGCTCGGATGGTCCCAGACGTGGTCGCCGCCGCCCGAGCACCGGCACGACTGGGCGGCTGACGCGCGCACGTATGCGGCGAGGGTGGTGGCGTGAGCCGCGACCGGCGCCTGGTCGTCAACGCCGACGACTTCGGACTCACTGCCGGGGTCAACGCCGGCGTGCTACGCGCCCATGCCGAGGGCATCGTCACGACGGCGAGCCTGATGGTCTATGGGGCGGCGGCAGCGGAGGCCGTCGCCGCCGCGGCGGCGTATCCGGACCTCGCGCTCGGGGTGCACGTCGACCTGGCCGAGTGGGTGTGCGTCGGGAACGAATGGCGCGCGGTATACGAGATCGTCGACACCGACGACGAGGAGGCCGTCGCGATCGAACTCGAGCGCCAGCTGCGCCGCTTCCGTGAGCTGACCGGTCGCGACCCCACGCACCTCGACTCCCACCAGCACGTCCACCGGTCCGAGCCGGTACGGTCGATTATGGGCCGCCGCGCCAGGGCGCTGCGGGTTCCCCTCCGGCACCATGGTCGTGTGCGTTATTGCGGCGCGTTCTACGGCCAGGGCCACGACGGTTCGCTGCTGCCAGACGCGATTACCCCCGCCGGGCTCATCGGGCTACTCGAGCAGCTCCCCGAGGGAGCGACCGAGCTCTGCTGCCATCCCGCAGCTTCCGCCGCGCCGGAGATGGCATACGGATCCGAGCGCCTACGCGAGCTCGAGACGTTGTGCGATCGACGCGTACATGACGCGCTGGCCGGGACCGGCATCCGCCTGTGCACGTTTAGGCAGGCCCTCGCCCAGCTGCCGGAACGAGAGCCATCGGCGCTACCGGCGCACCAGGATCACCCCGGTGCTCGGAGCGAGGCTGACGGTTCGTCGTCGCGCCCGCCGCGTCGGCCGCACCCGAGCTGTGATCCGGCGCCCGGTCGGGTTCACGAGCACGAGCCCGCGACGGAACGCACGGCTGTACAACCCTGAACGCGCGACGGTGAACGAACCGAGCGGTGGCCCGAGACGCGTGGCGGCCTGGAGCTCCGGCGTCCAGATCGCATTGGCGTAGTGCGGATTCCCCGCGACGTCGAAGGACGAGTATCCGTTCGCTCCGAGGAGAAACGTCGCCAGGCCATACGCGATCGCGCGGGCGTCGGTGGCATCGGCCGGAAGCTCCGCCAGGAACCGCTTCCGGCTCGCCTCGGACTGGAGCTCCTCGACCAGCTGCCTGACCCACTCACACCCGTTGGCCAGCGCCTCGGTGTGGCGGGTCGTGTGGCGCATCCAGCCTTCGTCCATGGATCCGTCGAGGTAGCGCACGAGCAGCCTGTGCAAGCCAAGGTCGAAGATCCCGTCTGAGATGTTCGCGATCAGGGTCAGGCCGGACGCGTGCAGGAGCGGTGACACGCCGGCGAGGAACGCGCGCACCGCCTCGCGCCAGGCGGCCTGGGTCGGGAACGCCGGCGGCGATGCCGTGAGATCGGGACGAAACAAGCCGAGATCATCGGCGAATACACCGCTCCAACCACCGCCGTGCGCCTCGGCGATCGCGTTCCGCGCCCACTCCCGCTGGTAGCCGGGATCCGCGAGATCGGCGAGGACGAAGCCCGCGTACCCGCGCGAGACGATCGGCTGGGCATTGTCGAGCACGAGCCAGCCACTGGTCAGTGCCATCTGGTAGCTGACGCCTCCCAGCACCTGCCCCGCGGTCGCGGGCCCCGGGACGAACCGGTCGACGAACACGGCGTCCTTGTACAGAAACGACAGGATGCCCGGATGAGCGGCCGCGTACGGTCCGACGAAGCCGCTCGCCACCCCTTGCCCGATCCACAGCCGCCGGCGCTTGGCGTCCCTCGCGAGACCGAGGAAGCTGACATGACCGTAATGAGTCGCGGTGCGGTGGAATAGAGCGACGTTCAGGCGCGCGCTCGGCGCCGGCGTGACCCGCGCGCCACAGGACGCCACGGCGAAGACGCGGGTGCGGGCTTGCTGGCGTGCCGGCGAGGCGCTGCTCGCGGTGAGCACGATCGACGCTAGCGCGGCCCCCCGCGCGATCGTGCGCCGAAGGGTGAGCACTAGCTCTGGTTGAAGAAGCCCTTCTCGAGCAGCCGCGCGCGCTCCTCGGCGGAGACCTCGACGTTGCGCGGCGTGAGCAGGAAGGTCTTGTCGGCGATCCGCTGCATGCCACCGTCGAGGGCATAGGTGAGCCCGCTCGAGAAATCGATCAGGCGCTTGGACAGGTCGGTGTCGATTCCCTGGAGGTTGAGGATCACGGGAATCGCGTCCTTGAACTTGTCGGCCACGTCCTGAGCGTCGTTGAAGCTTTTGGGAATCACGAGATGCACGCGCACGTCTCCTCCGCCGCGCGGCGCGCGGCTTCCGCTTCCGTTGCTCACCGGCCGCAGCACATTGGTGCGCCGCTCGACTGCCGGATCGTCGGCGAAGATGTCGTCGATCTCGTCGCGTCGCCGCCGCGCGCTCAGCCGGCGGACGTTCGGTCGCTCGCGATAACGATCCTCGAGCTGAGTCTCGGGCTCGGCGTAGGGCTCGGGCTCCGGCTCGTCGTCGTAGGTGTCATCCTCGGCGAGCCCGAAGTACACCATCGTTCGATGCCACGTGTCTCGGAAAGCCATATCGGTGCGAAGTTCGGGGGAGCTGCCTGTTTCCCTTCCCCCGATTATGCCGCGCCCGCTGTATATAGGCAGGTTCCCAGGCGCACGATGGTGGCGCCTTCCTCCACCGCGACGACGTAATCCTGGCTCGTGCCCATCGACAGGTGGCGCAGGCCGTGGTCGTGGGCGAGCTCGCGCAGGGCGGCGAAATGCGGCCGGTTGTCCTGCGGTGAGGCCGCCAGCGGAGGCATCGTCATGAGCCCCACCACGCGCACCGGGGAGCGTGCGAGGAAGGAGGCGAGCTCGCCGGGCGCCACCCCGCTCTTGCCGGCCTCTCCCGCCACGTTGACCTCGACGAGGACCTCGGTCTCTGGTTCCCCGTGCTTGGCCAGCTGCGCTAGCACGGAATCGCTCGCCACCGAGTGGATGTAGCGCACGTAGGGGAGGATCTGCTTGACCTTGCGGCTCTGGAGCTGGCCGATGAAGTCCCAGGTGAAGGCCGGGTAGGCGCCGGCCTTGCGCTCGAGCTCCTGGGCGCGGTTCTCCCCCACGAGCTCGATCCCCGCCTCGGCGAGGACTTCGAGCTCGCCGGCGGGCAGGTACTTGACGGCGGCGAGAATCTCGACCTCGCCCGGATCGCGGCCGGCCACGGCCGCGGCCTTCGCGATCTCCGCGCGCGCCCGCTCGAGGTTCGCGCGCACGGTGGCGGCGTCGAGGCCCTCGAAGGTCACGCCCGCCATGCGAGCCCCGCTTGCCGGCCGGTGACCCCGCGGTCGCGGCGGTGGGAGAAGAAGCGCGACGGATCGGAGCAGATCGTGCACAGACCGACGTCGCGAACCACCTCGACCCCGGCGCAGTTCAGCTCGCGCGCGGCCACCGCCTTGAGGTCGAGGTTGCGCCCGCGCCGGACGCCGTGGCCGTTGCCGTGCTTCGAGAACGCCGCATGGACCTCCTCGCCGACCTCGTAGCAGCACACGCCCGCCCCGGGACCGATGGCGGAGCTGAGCGGGCCGGTCACGCCGAGCTCTCGGAGGCGGGCGACCCCCGCGCCGATGATCCCGGCGGCGAGCCCGCGCCACCCGGCGTGGACCATCGCCACCCCTCCCTCGCCGGCGATGGCGACGGGAAGGCAGTCGGCGACCATGACCGTGGCCGCGACGCCCGCGGTCACCGTCGCCTGGCCGTCCGCTTCCGCGGGACCGTCGCCGCTCGGCGCCACCGCGACGTGGGTGCCGTGCACCTGGGGGGCGAAGGCCATGCTGACCCCGAGTTCGTCCTCCACCGCTCGCCGGTTCTCGAGCACGTCCCGAGGCTGCTCACCCACGGTCGTGCCCATGTTCAGGGTGGCGTACGGCCCGATGGACGCGCCGCCGCGACGGGTGGTGAAAAGCGCTCTCCCCCCCACCAGGTCGACGGCGATGTGATCGCCGGCAGCCCGGAACGGCGCCGGGAGGTCGAGCACGTGTTCCATTCCGACCATGATGGCGCAGCGCTTGCACGTAACGTTCTTGCCGTGACCATGCAACCCATCTCCGACATCGACCTCGCCCCCCGCCCCGAGCATCGCTTCACCTTCGGCCTGTGGACGGTCGGCAACCCGGGGCGCGACCCGTTCGGGGAGCCCACGCGGCCGCCGCTCGATCCCGTGACCTCGGTCGAGCGCCTGGCCGAGCTCGGCGCCTACGGCGTCAGCCTCCACGACAACGACCTCATTCCCTACGGCTCCTCCCCCGCCGAGCGCCACCGCATCGTCGCTCGCTTCGCCGACGCGCTGGCGCGCACCGGCATGCGCGTGAGCATGGCCACGACCAACCTGTTCGGCCATCCCGCCTTCAAGGACGGCGCCTTCACCTCCAACGACCGCGCCGTGCGCCGGGCGGCGATCGCCAAGGCGATGCGGGGGATCGATCTCGGCGCCGAGCTCGGAGCCGAGGTCTACGTCTTCTGGGGCGGGCGTGAGGGCACCGAGACCGCGGCCGCCAAGCGGGTCGGCGACGCGCTCGAGCGCTACCGCGAGGCGATCGACTTCCTGTGCGCCTACGTGCGCGACCGCGGCTACCAGATGCGTTTCGCGATCGAGCCCAAGCCCAACGAGCCCCGCGGGGACATCTTCCTCCCCACCGTCGGGCATGCCCTGCACTTCATCACCACCCTCGACGATCCCGAGATGGTCGGAGTCAACCCCGAGGCGGCGCACGAGACCATGGCGGGGCTCAGCTTCGTGCACGGCGTGGCGCAGGCCCTGTGGTCCGGGAAGCTCTTCCACATCGACCTCAACAGCCAGCGCATCGGGCGCTACGACCAGGACTTCCGCTTCGGGGCCGAGGACCTCAAGGAGGCGTTCCTGCTCGTCCACCTGCTCGAGACCTCGGGCTATCAAGGGGTCCGCCATTTCGACGCCCACGCCTATCGCAGCGAGGATCCCGAAGGGGTGTGGGAGTTCGCCGCCGGATGCATGCGCACCTATCTCGCGCTGGCCGACAAGTCACGGGAGTTCCTCGCCTCAGGGCCGATCGCCGCCGCGCGTGAGGCGGCCCGGGTCGATGAGCTCGCGCTGCCCAGCGTCGGCCCCTACTCGCCCGAGGCCGCGCTCGCCCTGCTCGGGGAGAACGCCGATCTCGACACGCTGGCCGGGCACGGCTACGGCAACGAGCGCCTTGACCAGCTCGTCGTCGAGCTGCTCCTCGGCGCCGGATAGCGCGAGCTCACGAGAAGCTGCGCAGGAACGCCGGCCCGGCCCCGCGCGTGCGGGTCAGAGCTCGCGCGGCGATGCCGATCTCCTGGACGATCCGGTGGCGGACCTTGAGCACACCGGTCGATGCCCCACCCGAGACCAGGTACCAGTCGTTGGCGCCCACGCGGAACGGCCTGCCGAGCCGCAGATGCCGGCGGGCGGCGGCGAGCGTGGCCTGCGGGGTCACCCCCCGCAGGGTGTAGTAGGGATTCGAGGTCGAGGCCCACACGACGCGACCCGCGAGGATCCGGCGCCGGCGGCGAGGAACGGTGCGCAGGAGCTTGGGAGACGCGTAGCCGACGCGGACGCCGATCGGCGTGAGGCAGAAGAAATCCTCGTAGCGGGCGTGGTGGTTGGTGCTGCGGGTGTAGCGCGCGCGGACCCCCGCGTGGGTCATTCCCAGGCGCACGAGTCCCAACGTGTCGCCGCTCAGCGTCCCGGTGGCCAGCGGGCATCCCGGCCTCGCGGCCACCGGTAGCGGGGCCAGGGAGTTGCCCGCGCCGATGAGCGGGCAGTCGTTGACGGCCGGGACGCCCAGGAAACGCGTCTCGAGGAAGGCCAGGGCTGTCGCCTCGAAGGGGAGCGAGGCCGCCGTATGGCTGAGGCCGCCGAACTGCGTGAAGGTGACGGGGATGCCCTCCTGGCAGTACTGGTGCGCCAGGGCCTCGACGTCCGCCGCGATCATCACCCCATCGCCGGTCCCGTCCTCGTTACCCACCGCCATGAGCAGCGGCTCGGCCGGATGAGTCGAGGCGGTGCCCATGATCAGGTGGTTCATGATCTTGGCGAACTCGGGAATGGCGAGCGGGTTCTGATACTGGGGGCTCAGGAGCTGCTGGACGGTCAGGCCCGGATAGGAGCCGAAGAAGTCGCCGATGCACTGATCGGCCACCTGGTGGGTGACCGTCCTGCCGTAGGGCGACAGGTAGGTGTCGAGGTTGAAGTCGAAGGCGCGCGAGAGCGCCACGAGCACGGCGGGGATCACGCCCGACCAGCTCGGGCTGCCGTTGATGTAGTTCAGGTTGTGGGCGAAGTCGACGGGGATGCCGCCCTCGGCGACGCCGACGAGGTTGAGCGCGGGGGCGTACGCCGGGGCGAGCTCGCTCGCCCATTCGGTGGCGATCGCCCCGCCCGAGTACCCGACCATGGCCACCGGCGTCGAGCTCGGTGCCCCCAGCTCATTCTCGGTGGCGCGGATCCCGTCGAGGGTGCCGTAGCCCGATTCCTGACCGGCTGCCCATTCGAGGTGGGTGCCCTCGTAGTCGGAGACGTCGACCGTGTAGCCGGCGAGGAGATAGCCCTCGATGATGGTGGCCTCGTCCTGCGCCGTTCCCTCGGTGGGGTTGCCGCCCGCCAGGGTGTAGGAGGGGTCGCACTTGGTTCCCAGCGAGTCGTAGGCGGTCTGGTAGGCGACGATCTTGGTGCCGAGGAGCGCCACCAGAGGGTGGATGATCGTCGTCACCGTCACCGTCGGTTGTCCGTGCTCGCCCGTCGTGCGGTACAGGACCTGCGCGGCGGCGAACAGGCTCGAGCTGCCCGAGACGGTGAGCTGGATGGTGCGCGTCTTGAGCACCGCGCCGGGCGCGAGCTGGGCCAGCGGCGTCGGGCCCGAGTACGTATAGAAGGGGTCGCTCGAGGGCAGCACCGGGGGTGCCGCCGCGCGCGCCGACGGCGCCTGGGCGGCGAAGACGACGGCTAACGCGAGGAGCGCGAGCAGCCCGCACCAGCGACTTGCCCCACCTCGATTGTCGGTCCCGGCGCGCTGCATCCCATTGCCCCTCGGAGAACTGGCCGTCCAAGTCCAGAGTCGGCGAGACTCTATCCGAGAAAGCAGCGGAAATGTGACCGTAGCCGGGATTACCTGATCGGGCGGGCAGACGTCCGGCGAGGTCGGTTCAATAGGACGTACTTCTCATCGTTCGATTTCGAAGGAGCTCCTTTGGCGCTAACCCAGACCCAACTCGCGGCGGCGGTCGCCGACCGCGCCGAGATCAGCAAGGCCGAGGCCAAGCGCGTGCTCGACGCCCTCGATGAGATCATCCTCGAGGAGCTCGGAAATGCGCAGAAGGTGCGCGTCGGCGGTCTCGTGCAGCTCACCGTTCGCGTCAAGCCGGCCCAGAAGGCACGCAAGGGGCGCAACCCAGCCACCGGCGAGGAGATCACCATCGCCGCCAAGCCCGCCAGCGTGGACCTGCGCGCTCGGCCGCTCGCCAAGGCCAAGGCCGCCCTGCCCTCGGTGCAGAAGGCGCGCCGCCGCCTCGCCGCCTGATCGTCAGTCAGGCGGCGAGCTCGGCCACCGTCACAGGCCGAGCTGCATGACCACCTGGCTACGCTTTCCCTCGACGAAGCCGAGGATGATCTGAAGCAGAGACCGGTCGACGTCGAGGTCGAGGAGGGTGAGACGGAGATGCTCGGCGACCTTGTCGAAGGCGTCGTCGGTGATGCTCAGGCCGGTGTGGGCCTGCGGTAGGGACTGCCCGTCGTAGATCCCGTTCCCGCCGCCGAGGGCCATGGTGAGGAACATCCGCTGGTGGTGCTTGAGCGCGTCGCGGTCGATCCCGGTGAAGTAGCCCTTGAGCTCGTCGTCGGCCCACAGTCGCTGGTAGAAGTTGTCCACCGCCACGGTGAGCCCCGCATCCCCGCCGATCGCCTCATACATCGTCTCGGTCATCTGCATGCTGGATCTCCCTTCTGCCTTGGATTGCCGGTGAGCCTACGTTCCGGCGGTTTCGAGCCTTGGACGGGCCCGTGAACGGCGCGTTAAGTTCCCGTCCAGGTAGACGTCCTCCCCCCTCACCTCCACGCGGTGAGTGGCGACGCAGTGGCTCCCGCTCGAGCGCTCCTCGCCGGTGGCGAGGTCGAAGCGGCGCTCGTGCAGCGGACAGATGACGGTCCGGCTGGCGACGATGCCGTCGGCCAGCGGCCCCCCGCGATGGGGGCAGCTCGCGTCGAGCGCGAACCAGCCATCCTCGGCGCGGAATACCGCCACCCGGTGCCCGCCGACGGCGACGGCGCGGCCTTCGCCGAGGGGGACGTCCTCGACCGAGCACACGCGGATCACCGCTCCTCCCTGTTGGCGCCCGCTCGGCGTCCGGCCTCGCTCAACAAGTCGGCGACGGAGTCATCCGGTTCGAGCGGGGGACCGACCAGGCTCGACTCCTCGGACTCCTCGGGCGCCTCGTCGGCGTCCCCGGGCTCGTCGAGGTCACCGAACTGGCGGGGGTGATACGGGGCGTCGCGCTCGAGCCACGGGTCCCGGGTGGCGGCCTTGGCGATGCGCAGGCGCTCGAGCAGGGCGGCGCTCGAGTCCTCGCCGAGCACGGCCTCGCGGACGGTGTCGAGGCCGATGCGCGGGACGAAGTCGTAGGTGCGCTCCTTGTACTCGGCGTGCTCGCGGTAGTACTGGAGGAAGGCGGTGGTCGCCCGGAGCGCCTCGGCCCGGGTGTTGACCGTGCACAGCACGTCGCCCTCGCGGACGCCGCCGCCGGCGGCGCCGCCGACCCGCACCTGCCAGGCGCCCTCGAGGGCGACGACGCCGATGTCCTTGACCGTGGCCTCGGCGCAGTTACGGGGGCAGCCGGACACGCCCGACTTGACCTTGTGGGGGGTGTGCAGGCCCTCCCATGCCTTCTCCATCTCGATCCCCAGGGCGATCGAATCCCCGAGCCCGTAGCGGCAGAAGTCGGTCCCCACGCACGTCTTGACCGTGCGCACGGCCTTGGAGTAGGCGAAGCCCGAGGTCATGCCGAGGTCGCGCCAGATCTCCGGGAGATCCCGCTTGCGCACGCCGAGCAGGTCGATCCGCTGGCCGCCGGTGATCTTGACCATGGGAACGCGGTATTTATCGGCCGCGTCGGCGATGCGCCGGAGCTGCTCGGGGGTGACGACGCCGCCGTGGATCCGCGGGACCACCGAGAAGCTGCCGTCGCGCTGGATGTTGGCGTGGACGCGATCGTTGATGAAGCGGGCGTGGCGCTCCTCGCGGTGGCGGTTGTCGTTGACTTCGGAGATCAGGTAGGCGAGCGCGGGCTTGCAGGCGCCGCACCGGCGCCCGGTGCGGCAGGCGTCAGCGACCTCGCTCACCGACTGCCACCCCTGCTCGCGGACCTGACCCGCGAGCTCCTCGCGCGTCTGGCGCTCGCAGGGGCACAGATACGCGGGCTCATCGCTGAGGCCGCCGGTGGCGGCGGCGACGATGGCGACCACGCTCGCGCGGCAAGATCCACAGCCGGTGCCCGCCCGCGTGCGCGCCATCACCTCGCGGGGGGTGGCGCAGCCGCCCTCGCCGACGGCGGCGACGAGCTCGCCCTTGCAGACCGTGTTGCAGTTGCAGATCTGGGCGCTGTCGGGGAGATCCTCGGGGCCGAGCTCGGCCGCCGCGGCGAGCCGGCCCAGGGGATCGGGCACGGGCTCGGCGGCGGCGATCTCGGCCAGGAGCGCCTCCGAGCCGCGGACGTCGCCGAGGAGCACGGCGCCCGCGGCGACACCCTTGCGGACGACGAGCTTGCGGTACATCCCGGCGCCGGCGTCGACGCTGATCGCTTCGCTGTCCCCCTCGGCGGCACCGATGGCCACGAGGTCGATGCCCGCCACCTTGAGCTTGGCGGACGGCACCGAGCCCCGATAGGGAGCACCGTCGCGGTCGAGCACCGCCATCGCCGCCACCCGTGCCTGCTCGATGATCGGCGCCACCAGGCCGTAGACCACGCCGCGGTGCTCGGCGCACTCCCCCACCGCCACCACGCCGGCCGCCGAGGTCCGCATCTGGTCGTCGACGACGATCCCCCGCTCGCACCGAAGCCCGGCGGCACGGGCGAGCGAGGCCTCGGGACGGATCCCGATGGAGACGACGACAAGGTCGGCCTCGAGCTCCTCTCCCCCGCGGAAGCGCAGGGCGGATACCCGGTCCTCACCGACGAGCGCGTCGGTCTGGCGCTCGAGCAGGACCTCGATCCCGAGCTCGTGCAGGCGCGGGAGCAGCAGCTCGGCGGCACCGGCGTCGAGCTGGCGCTCCATCACCCGGTCCATGAGGTGGACGACGGTGACCGCGCACCCCTGGGCGACGATCCCCCGCGCCGCCTCGAGTCCGAGCAGCCCGCCCCCGATGACGACCGCGCGGCGCACCGTCTCAGACGCCGCCGCGCTGCGGATCGCGTCGCAGTCCTCGGGACCGCGGAAGGCGAAGACGCCGTCGAGGTCGATGCCCGGGATGGGCGGGAGCAGAGGACGGGAGCCGGTCGCGAGCGCAAGCCGCGCGTAGGGCACCGGCTCGCCGGCCTCGAGCTCGAGCTCGCCCCGGTCGAGCGCGAGACGAGCGACGCGCTCACCCGTGAGCACCCGCACGCCGCGGTCGGCGAACCACTCCGGCGGGCGCAGGGTGAGGGCGTCGGGATGCTCGTTGGAAGCGAGGAGCTCCGACAGGCGGACGCGGTCGTAGGGCAGCCGCGGCTCACCGCAGAGGAGCGTGACCGGCACCTCGGCGTCGCGATCCCGGACCGCCTCGACCATGGCCTGCCCGGCGATCCCGCCGCCGACGACGACGATGCCCGCGCCCGCGTCCGCGGTCTGCGGTCGCGCCGGGTGCGCGTGCCCGCCCGTCATGCCGGCACCCCCGTGGCCAGCGGCTCGCCCGCGGCGGCGCGCGCCAGCAGCGTCTCGAGGTCGCCGGTGCAGCCGCCGCACCCGGTCCCCGCCCGGGTCGCGCGGCCGAGGCCGGCGACCGTGCTCAGGCCGCCGCCGCGGATGGCGTCGGCGAGCTGACCACGGGTGACCGTGTTGCACGAGCAGACGATCGCCTCGGGGCCCTCGTCCGCGACCGGTTCGCCCGCGCCCATGGGCTCGAGCAGCGAGGCGGGGACGGGATCGCCGGTGCGGAGGAGGCCCGAGAGCGTCTTCGCCTCGGCGACGTCGCCCACCAAGGTGGCGCTCGCGAGACGCTGGCCGTCGAGGATCAGCCGCCGGTAGCGGCGGCGGCGGGTGTCGGCGAAGAGGATCTCGTCATGGGCCTCGTCGGTGACCGTTTCCCCGCCGGCGAAGAGCTCGACACCGGCGACCTTGAGGGTGGTGGCCGGGTTGGCGCCGTGGAAGGCCGCCGGGTCGCCGACCATCCCGGCGCCCGCCACCCGGGCCTGGTCGGCCAGGGGCGCCCAGAGCCCGTACACGGTTCCGCGATGCTCGGCGCACTCGCCGACGGCCCACACCGCGGGCGCGCTCGTGCGCATCTGGTCGTCGACCACGACGCCCCGCCGGCAGTCGATTCCGGCACTCCGGGCCAGGGCGGTCTCGGGGCGCACTCCGGCGGCGACGACGACGAGCGACGCCTCGATCTCCTCACCGTCGTCGAGGCGGACGTGGTCGGCGGCGATCTCCGTCACCGAGCGGCCGAGTCGGGTGCGCAGGCCTAGGGCGTTCACGGTGCGCTCGAGCATCGACCCGGCGCCATGATCGAGCTGCTGAGGCATCAGGCGCTCGGCCACCTCGACGACGGTCACCTGCACTCCGCGGGCGAGGAGACCGGCCGCCGCCTCGAGGCCGAGCAGGCCACCGCCCACCACCACGGCGTGGGCGCAACCGCCGCGGCACGCGCTCGCGAGCGCGTCGACGTCGCCGGGGGTACGGAACACGCGGACGTGGGGAGCGTCGATCCCCGGGATCGGGGGCAGGAAGGGACGCGACCCGGTGGCGAGCACGAGCGCGTCGTAGTCGTGACGCTCTCCGGTGTCGTCGAGCACCTGGCGGGCGTCGAGGTCGAGCCCGGTGGCGGCACGCCCGTTCCTGAGGGTCACGCCGTGGGCGGGGAACCAGGAGTCGGGACGGAGCTCGAGGTCGCCGAGGCCGCACGTCCGGGCCAGGAGCTTGGAGACGAGGATCCGGTTGTAGGGGGCGAGCGCCTCCTCGCCGAGCATCGTCACGCGCAGCTCGCCGGGACGGCGCCTGAGCACGGCCTCCTCGACCACCGCCAGTCCGGCCATCCCCGTCCCCACCACGACGAGCCGCCGGCGACGCGCGCGGTGCGGGCGCCTCACGGGCAGGGCGCCCGCGCCGGTGGCGGGCGCGGGCTCGACGCGAACGGCAAGGGCCTTGAGCTCCGGCTGCCCGGAGACGGGATCGGCGGCACCGTGGGTGGCGGCGTTCAGGGCGCCGGCGCCCGGGGCGGCGTTCAGCCCTCCCCAGTGAAAGGGGGTGAAGGCGACGCCGCGGGCGAGGCCGGGGACGAGGCGCACGCGCAGGCGCAGCTCACCGCGCCGCGAGGTGACGAGCGCGATCTCGTCCTCGTGCACCCCCGCCGCCTCCGCGTCGGCGGGATGGAGCTCGAGCAGGGGTTCGGGGATGGCGCGGCGCAGGGCGCTCGACTTCCCGGTGCGGGTCATGGTGTGCCACTGGTCGGCGATGCGCCCGGTGGTCAGGAGCAGCGGGTACTCGCCGTCCGGGGGTTCGGCCGGGGCCGCGTGCGGCGTCGGCTCGAAGCGGGCGCGCTCGTCGGGGGTGGCGACCCGACGGTCGGCGTAGAGGCGAGCGTTCCCGTTCGGCCACTGGATCCCGCCCGCGCGCCGCAGGCGCTCGTGGGACAGCCCACTCATGTCGCACAGCCTCCCCGCCGTGCAGGCGACGAACTCGGAGAACACGGCGGCCTCGTCGGCCCAGTCGAAGTGCTCCCCGAACCCGAGGGCGCCCGCCAACCCGGCGAAGATCCGCCAGTCGGGGCGCGCCTCCCCCGGCGGCTCGAGGGCGCGGCGCACGAGCCCGACGCGCCGCTCGGAGTTGGTCATCGCCCCCTCCTTCTCGGGCCACGCGGCGGCCGGGAGGACGGCGTGGGCCAGCGCCGAGGTCTCGGTCGGGTGATGGGCGTCCTGGACGACGACGAGCTCCGCGCGCTCGAGGGCGGCACGGACGAGGTGCGAGTCGGGCATCGAAACCAGGGGGTTGGTGGCGACGATCCACAGCGCCTTGACCTGGCCGTCGGCGGCGGCCTGGAAGAGGTCGACGGCGCTCAGCCCCGGACGCTCGGAGATCCCGGGCAGCGCCTCCGGGACCTGCCAGTGCTCGGCCATCGCCTGGCGATCGGCCGCGTCACCGGTGCGCCGGTAGCCAGGGAGGAGCTGTGCGAGGCCGCCGCTCTCGCGGCCGCCCATGGCGTTGGGCTGGCCGGTGAGCGAGAAGGGCCCGCAGCCGGGCCGACCGAGGTTCCCGGTGGCCAGGCACAGGTTGATGAGGGCGCGGTTCTTGAGCGTCCCCACCGTCGACTGGTTGGCTCCCATCGACCACATGGCCATGGCGGTGTTCGCGCTCCCGAAGCGCCGCGCCGCCTCGACGATGAGGTCGGCTTCGATCCCGCAGGCCTCGGCGGCCCGCTCGGGGGGCCACTGCCGGCCGACGGCCACGGCCGCCTCGAAGCCGGTGGTGTGGGCGGCGATGAAGCCCTCGTCGAGCATCCCCTCGGCCTCGAGGACGCCGAGCATCGAGGCGAGCAGGGCCAGGTCGCTGCCCGGGCGGACCGGGAGGTGCAGGTCGGCGGCGCGGGCGGTGGGCGTGGGACGGGGATCGACGCAGATCACGAACGCGCCCTCGCGCTGGCGGTCGCGAATCCGCGACCACACGATCGGATGGCACGCTGCGGTGTTCGAGCCGAGGAGGAGCAGGCAGTCGGTCAGCTCGATGTCGGAGTAGGCGCCGGGCGGCCCGTCGGAGCCGAACGCGCCCGTGTAGCCGGCGACGGCCGAGGACATGCACAGGCGCGAGTTCGAGTCGAGGTTGTTGGTGCCGAGGAAGCCCTTGACGAGCTTGCCGACGGCGTAGTAGTCCTCGGTCAGGAGCTGGCCCGAGATGTAGAAGCCGAGCGCGTCGGGACCGTGCTCGGCGGCGATGCGCTGAAGCCGTCCGGCCAGCGAGCCGAGCGCCCGATCCCAGCTCGCGGGTTCGAAGCGGGCGTCCCGGCTCCCGCGCAGCAGCGGGGTCACGGCGCGGTCGGAGGCGTGCACAGCGGGGGCGATCTCAAGCGGCTTGCGACACGTGCGGCCCCGGTTGACCGGATACAAGGGGTCGCCCTTCACCCCGCGTAGCCGTCCCTCCTCGGTGTATACGAGCAGGCCACAGCCGACCCCGCAGTACGGGCACAGCGAACGGGTCTCGGTAGGAACCGACACTGCGCCCATGGTGCTCGTGCGCGGTTACCCGGCGGCGACGCCGAGATGAACTCTGTGTGAATTTGTCGCGATGTCGAGGGCGATTTCGACATCCGGCCAAAGACGGACGGGCGCCCGCGTGCAACCCTCGGGAGCGTTCCCGGCGCCTGGCAGCGGCATGCCCACCGACACAGACCTGACGCTCTCCAATCGCGACTACGTGATGCGCACCGTCGAAGAGCGGGGCATCCGCTTCGTGCGCCTGTGGTTCGTCGACGTGCTCGGGATGCTCAAGAGCATGGCCATCCCCGTGACCGAGCTCGAGACCGCGCTCGAGCAGGGGGTCGGGCTCGACGGCTCGGCGCTCGAGGGCGGTTCGCGCCTCGCCGAGCGCGACGTCATCGCGCATCCGGACCCGAGGACGTTTCAGGTCCTTCCGTGGCGCCCGACCTCGGTGGCGGCGCGGATGCTGTGTGACGTCAGGCTCCCGGACGGGACTCCCTTCCCCGGCGACTCTCGCCACGCCCTGCGGCGCGTGCTCTCGCAGGCGGCCGAGCTCGGGCTCACGATGCAGGTCGGGGCCGAGGTCGAGTTCTTCCTTTTTCAGGAGGACTCTGACCCGAGCAAGCCGCCGGTCCCCCTCGACCAGGGCACCTACTTCGACCTCACTCCGCTCGACGACGGCAGCGACTTCCGCCGGCGCACGATCGAGTACCTCGAGCAGATGGGGATCCCGGTCAAGGCGTCCCACCACGAGGTCGCGCCCTCCCAGCACGAGATCAAGCTGGCGCACACCGATGCCCTGTCGATGGCCGACGCCGTGACCACGTTCAGGCTCGCGGTCAAGGAGGTCGCGCGCGAGCAGGACGTGTTCGCCACCTTCATGCCCAAGCCGCTCGAGCACGAGTCCGGCTCGGGGATGCACGTTCACCTCTCGCTCTTCGACGGCGAGCACAACGCGTTCTTCGACGCGGACGAAGCCGGCCCGCTGTCGGCCACGGGCCGCGCCTTCCTCGCCGGCGTGCTCGCGCACGCGCCCGAGCTCACTGCGGTCACGAATCAGTGGGTCAACAGCTATAAGCGCCTGGCCGGAGGCTTCGAGGCGCCCGAGTACGTGAGCTGGACCCGGCACGCGCGCTCGGCGCTCGTGCGCGTGCCCTCGAGCCGCCCGGGCAGCGAGGCGGCCGCCCGGATCGAGCTGCGCTCGCCCGATTCGGCCTGCAACCCCTACCTGTGCTTCGCGCTCGTCCTCGCCGCCGGAATGCGCGGGATCGAGCGCGGCTACCAGCTCGGCGCCGAGGCGGGGGACGAGCCGCCGCCCGGCGCGTGCCGGCTCCCGGAGGACCTGCGCGAGGCCGTGACCATGTTCGAAGCCTCCGAGCTCGTCCGCGACGTGCTCGGGGACCGGCTCTGCGACTGGTACGTACGCAACAAGCGCCGGGAGTGGGACGAATACCGCAAGACCGTGACCGAGTTCGAGCGCAGCCGCTACTTGCGGGCGCTGTGAGGATGGGCGTCGCGTGGATATACGC
>DASZMD010000209.1:0-6709 GCA_035551955.1 Solirubrobacteraceae bacterium
CACGCTCGTGTACGTCCGCGGGCGAGGCATCGTGCTCTCCGAGCCGAGCGTCGTCGCGGTCGATTCCCGGACCGGTGAGGTGCATGCCGTGGGCATCGAGGCCAAGCGTATGCTCGGCCGCACGCCGGGCACGATCTCCGCGATCCGGCCGCTCAAGGACGGCGTGATCGCCGACTTCGAGGTCACCGAGGAGATGCTCAGGCACTTCATCCAGAAGGTGCACCAGAATCGGTGGGCGCATCCGAGGGTGGTTGTGTGCGTGCCCTCGGGCGTGACCGGGGTCGAGAAGCGCGCCGTCGAGGAGGCGTGCCTGTCGGCCGGCGCGCGGCAGGCGTACCTGATCGAGGAGCCGATGGCGGCGGCGATCGGCGCCGGGCTGCCGGTCGGGGAGCCCACGGGATCGATGGTCGTGGACATCGGCGGCGGGACCAGCGAGGTAGCGGTCATCTCGCTCGGCGGGATCGTCGTCTCGCAGTCGATCCGGATCGGCGGCGACGAGCTCGACGAGGCGATCATCAACTACGTCAAGCGCGAGTACAAGCTTCTCATTGGCCAGCAGACGGCCGAGGAGGTCAAGCTCGAGATCGGCTCGGCCTTCCCCATGGACGAGGAGGTCCAGGCCGAGATCCGCGGTCGCGACATGGTCTCGGGACTGCCCAAGACCGTCGTCCTCACCAGTGAGGAGATCCGGGGAGCGCTCGAGGAGCCGGTCTCGCAGATCATCGATGCGGTCAAGGAGACCCTGGATCGCACACCCCCCGAACTGGCCTCCGACATCATGGATCGGGGTATCATGCTCGCGGGAGGCGGTTCGCTGCTACAGGGGATAGAAGAGCGTCTGCGTCACGAGACCCAGATGCCGGCGCACCTGGCGGAGTCGCCGCTCACCTGCGTGGCGGTCGGTTCCGGAAGATCGCTCGAGGAGTTCGAAGCGATTCACCGCTCACACAAGAATTCTCGCAACCGCCGGCGACGGTACTAGTGGAGATGGACATTCGCGGTACTGTCGGGGCGCTTCGGAGCGCAACCTTGGAGACAATCCCCTCGTGCATGACAAGCAAGTCCGGCGGCGCCGCGCGGTTCTCGTGCTGCTCGTCGCCGTTGCCCTGATCCTGCTCAGCGCGTACTTCGGCGAAGCTGGAGGCGGACCCCTGCACAGCGTGCAGCGGGGCATCGTCACGGTCCTCTCGCCCGTCCAGAAGGGCGCGAGCACCGTGCTCACGCCTGTGCGCGACGTTGCCGGCTTCTTCAGCTCGACCTTCCACGCCAAGACTGAGGTCGCCCAGCTCAAGCTCCGCAACCAGAAGCTCACCCAGGAGGTCGCCCAGCTCAAGGGCGCCGAGATCCAGAACGCCCAGCTCAGCAAGCTCATCACCCTCAATCAGAGCATCGGCGTCAGCGCCTACCGGCCCGTGGCCGCGCATGTGATCGGGAGCGACCCGTCGCTGTGGTACGACCAGATCGAGGTCGATGCGGGCTCCTCGTCGGGAGTGCAGCCCAACCAGCCGGTGATCGGCCAGGACGGCCTCGTGGGCGTGGTCTCCGACGTCACCCCGGGCGCCTCGTGGGTCACGCTCATCACCAACCACACGATCGAGGTGGCGGCCGAGGTCCAGGACGGCGTCGGGGATCGGGGAGTCCTGCAGCCCTCGGTCGGCAACCCCAACCAGCTCGTCCTCTCCGACCTCCCGCACCAGGCGAACATCCAGACCAACCAGCTCGTCGTCACCGCCGGCTTCCGCCTCGGGAAGCTCGACGACCTGTACCCGCCGAACATCCCCATCGGCACGGTCTCGAACGCCAACCAGGTGACGCTCGCGAGCTCGGGGCAGGTCCAGGTCACGCCCACCGTCGACCTCCGCCACCTCGACGTCGTCGAGATCCTCACCAACCCGCGCCCCGGCACGGCACGCGCCTCGACGGTCCCGTGAGCGTCTCCTGGAGCTTCGTCATCCGCGTGCTGGCGGTCGGGTTCCTGGCCGTGGTCATCCAGGTGGCGGCGGTGTCGCAGATCTCCATCTTCGGTGTCAGCGCCGACCTCTCGCCGCTCGTGGTGATGTCCGTCGGCCTCCTCGCCGGGTCGACGATCGGGGCGATGATGGGCTTCGGGATGGGGTTGCTCGTCGACATGATGCTCGTGCAGACCCTCGGCGTCACCTCACTGCTCTACATCGCCATCGGCTACTGGTCCGGGCGCCTGCGCGAGCTGCGCGATCCCGCCCACGAGCTCGTTCCCCTCGGCGTGGGCGCCGCCGCCACGGCGCTGGCGGGGATCGGCATGGCGCTGATCCAGTTCCTGCTCGGCGTCGACGCGCCGGTCAGCCTCCTGCTCCTCCAGCAGATCCTTCTCACCGTGCTCGTCAACTCGCTCATCGCCCTCCCCGTCTACGCCGCGGTGCGCCGTGCGCTCAACCCGGCGCTCCCCGAGGATCCGCGTCGCCGTCGCCGCCGCCGCTATACGACCGGTGGGCTCAGCCCGCTCAAGCGTCCGTCCGAGGGCCTCGGAGGCTCGGTCCGCTCGGTGAGCCGATGATCCAGCCTCAGCTCCCCGATGACCGGCGTCCGCCCCTGACGCCGCAGCTCGCGCTACGGGTCACGCTGATCGGCGGCTTCGCGCTCACGATGTTCGCGATCGTCCTCTTCCGCCTGTGGTTCCTGCAGGTCCTGTCGGGCAACCAGTACGTCGCCCAGGCCAAGCAGAACCGCACCCGGAAGGTCCTGGTGGCCGCCCCGCGGGGCGAGATCGTCGATCGCAACGGCGCCGTGCTCGTCCGCAGCCGGCAGGCCACCGCGGTCCAGATCGTGCCCACGCAGCTCCCGGTCCCGGTCAAGGATCCGACCATCGCTGATCTGCGCTCGCCACCCGCCGCTGACCGGGCGCTCTACGCCCGCCTCGCGGGAGTGCTCGGGATCAGCACCGCCACCCAGAAGTGCAAGGTCATCGGCTACAAACAGGTGCACGGCAAGAGCTTCAAGGTCATCCACCGCCTGAGGCTCCCGCTCATCGCCTGCGACGTCGCCCAGGCCGTGTACGGACTCCCGTACGCCGACGCCACCGTGGCGACCGACGTCAAGCAGGATGTCCTCTTCTATCTCAAGGAGCGCCATGCCGCGTTCCCGGGGGTGGGCGAGCCCCAGGTCTACCTGACCTCCTACCCGGGGAGCACCCTCGCCGCGCAGGTGCTCGGGACGGTGGGGCCGGTCACCAAGGCCGAGCTCGGGCAGTCGCAATTCAGGGGCCTCCCCCAGAGCTCGGTGGTGGGCCAGACGGGGCTCGAGTACTACTACGACCGCTACCTGCGCGGAGTCGACGGCGCCGAGCAGGTCGAGGTCGACTCGGTCGGGAATCCGATCCGGGTGCTCCCCCAGAAGCCGGCGATCGCCGGCAACACGCTCAAGACCTCGCTCGACCTCGGCCTACAGAAGATCGGCCAGGCGTCGCTGGCCCAATCGATCTCGGGCAACACGCCCGGAGGCGCGGGCGGCGCCTTCGTGGCCATGGACCCGCAGAACGGCCAGATCTACGCGATGGGGTCACTTCCGTCCTATGACCCGAACATCTTCACCAAGCCGATCTCCCAATCGGTCTACAACGGCCTGATCAGCGCCACGAGCGGCGACCCGCTCAACAATCGCGCCGTCGACGGCCTCTATCCGACCGGCTCGACGTTCAAGCCCATCACCGCCACCGCCGCGCTCGAGAGCGGCGTCTGGAGCCTCTCCGACACCTACGACGACACCGGGCAGTACTGCTTCACGCAGGGCGGGCTGTGCCTGCACAACGCGGGCAACGTCGCCAATGGCTCGCTCGACCTGGTCAGCGCCATCAAGGTCTCCGACGACGTCTTCTTCTACAACCTCGGGGCCAAGCTCAACGTCGACCCGCAGACCCACCCGCTCGGGGGCCCGCTCCAGCAGTGGGCGCGCCTGTTCGGGATCGGGCGCTCGACGGGGATCGACCTCCCCTACGAGGCGTCGGGGAATCTGCCCGATCCGAAGTGGCGCGCGGCCATCAGCCGGGTCGAGGTCCAGTACGAGAAGAAGCACCACACCGGGTGCTGCACGATCGCCTACCCCGGCCCGTGGACGGTGGGCGACAACGTCAACCTCGCGGTCGGGCAGGGCGACGTCCTCGTCACCCCGCTCCAGCTCGCCGTCGCGTATTCGGCGATCGCCAACGGGGGCACGATCGTGCGCCCCCACATCGGGCTCCAGGTCGAGAACAACATCGGCGACAAGGCGCTCCAGAAGATCGACCCCCCGGCCGCGGGCCATATCAACATCAATCCGGCCTATCTCGACGCCATCCGCACCGGCCTGCGCCAGGCGGCGTCCGCCCCGGGCGGGACGTCGGCGAGTGTGATGGGCAGCTTCCCGATGCCCGTGTACGGCAAGACGGGAACGGCGCAGCACGTCGGCCAGAACGACCAGGCGTGGTACGTGTGCTTCGTCCCGGCGACGGCCACGAGCAAGCCGATCACCGTCGTGGTCACCGTCGAGAAGGGCGGGTTCGGCGCCGTGGCGGCGGCGCCGGTGGCGCGGCAGATCCTCTCGCAGTGGTTCACCAGCAAGCCAGGGCCGTACCTGGCGGGGACCTCGAAGACGCTGTGAGCCTCACCACCCACCTCCACCGCGCGACTCCCGACACCTCGGAGATCCGCCCGCGCGCCATCTTCCTCTTCGATCCGCTCCTCGCGCTCGCCGCCATCGGCCTCGTGGTGTTCTCGGTCGTGACCCTCCGCAGCGCCTTCGGGAGCAGCTTCTCGGACCGCCAGGCCGCCTACGCGGTGGTGGGCACGGTCCTCGCCGTGGTGCTGGCGCGGATCGACTACACGCGGGTGCGCGAGTACCGCTACGGCTTGTACGCCGTCCTCATCGCCTCGAACATCGCCGTGTTCGCCTTCGCTCCGCCCACCCTCGGCGCCCAGCGGCGGATCCCCTTCCCCTTCATCCAGGTGCAGCCCTCGGAGCTGGCCAAGGTCCTGCTCGTCGTCACTCTGGCCGCCTTCGCCGTCGACCGCGCCCGCCGGCTCCACGAGCGCCAGACCACGGGGCGGATCATGCTCCTGGCGCTCGCCCCGGCGCTGCTCGTGATCGCCCAGCCCGACCTCGGCACCGCGCTCACCTTCGTGGCCATCTCGGTCACGCTGCTCTTCTTCGCCGGGACCTCCTGGAAGCAGCTCACGGCGCTCGCCGCGCTCTTCGTCACGGCAACCGTGATGGTGCTCGTCGTCGCGCCGTCGCTCGGCGTGCACGTGCTCAAGCCCTACCAGGTACAGCGGCTGACGGGATTCCTGCATCCGTCGGCCAACCCCCGTAGTCAGACCTACCAGATCAATCAGTCGATCATCGCGATCGGATCCGGACAGAAGACGGGCACCGGGGTCGCCAACGCGACCCAGACGACACTCGGCTATCTACCCGAGCCGCAGACCGACTTCATCTTTGCCGTCGTCGGCGAGGGTTACGGTTTCGCGGGAGCGGCGCTCGTCCTGCTCCTCTACGCCCTGCTTATATGGAGGGCATTACGCATTCTCACGATGGCCAAGAACCTGTACGGCGCCCTGATCGCCGCCGGCATCCTCGGGATGCTGATGTTCCAGGTCTTCGTGAACGTTGGCATGACCATCGGGATCATGCCGATCACCGGCGTGCCGCTGCCGCTCATGAGCTACGGCGGCTCGTCGGTCCTCGTAACGTTCATCGCCCTTGGCCTCCTGCAGTCGATCCACATCCAGGCACGGATTGCGGCTGCCGGGAAGGGCCGGGCCCTACTTTCATAACCAAAGGACTGAAACACACAATTGAAGAAGCAACTGCTGGTCAGCGTCAACCGCGGGGAGACCCGCGTCGCGCTCATGGAGGCGACGGGCACCGTCGCCCCGCGCAAGCCCTCCACCCGGCGACGCCGTAAGACCACCCGACCGGCCGCCGGCTACCAGGTGGCCGAGCTCTATCTCGAGCGTCGCGGCAACCGATCGATCGTCGGCAACATCTACAAGGGCCGGGTCGACAACGTCCTGGCCGGCCTCGAGGCCGCCTTCGTCGACATCGGCCTCGAGAAGAACGGCTTCCTGCACGTCGACGAGATCGTCCTCCCCGGGGTCGACGCGCCACGCCGCGGCCGTGGGTCGAGCCGCGAAGGCAGGCAGATCACCGACATGCTCAAGCCCGGGCAGGACGTCGTCGTCCAGGTGGTCAAGGATCCGCTCAAGACCAAGGGTGCACGCCTGTCCATGGACCTCGCGATCGCCGGCCGCTACATGGTCTATGCGCCCTTCGGCGAGGGGGTCGGCGTCTCGCGCCGGCTCGACGAGCCCGAGCGCGAGCGCCTGCGCAAGCAGGCGGCCAAGCTCGATCTCAAGGGCGCGGGCGCCATCATCCGCACCGCGGCCCACGGCGCCACCCGCGCCGATCTCGAGCGCGAGCTCCAGTACCTGTTCAAGCTCAACGAGGTGCTTCAGAAGCGGGTCGAGGAGACGCCCGCCCCCGCGCTCGTCTTCCAGGAGGCAGACCTCTCGGTCCGGGTCGTCCGCGACATCTACTCAGAGCATTTCGAGCGGGCGATCGTCGACGACGCCAAGCAGCATCACCGCCTGGTGTCGTTCTTCACCCGCACCGCCCCCGAGCTCGTGGACCGGGTCGAGCTGTGGGAGGAGGAGACGCCGCTGCTGCAGGCCTTCGGCGTCGAGGAGGTCCTCGACTCCAC
>DASZMD010000210.1:0-3546 GCA_035551955.1 Solirubrobacteraceae bacterium
AGGCGCGACTGCATGTAGCCGATGACCTGCTCCTGCTTGGCCAGCGGCATCAGACGGATCCCGAAGGCCACCGTCGCGAACCGGTAGTCCGAGGTGATCACCGCCGACTTGAAGTAGGGGGGCAGCACGCCGAGCAGCGTGCGGATCCGGGCCTCGGTGAGTGGGGACGCGCTCGTCCCCGAGGCCGTGCTCGCCGTTCTGCCCTGGGAGAACAGGTCGGGGAGCGACAGGGCGGGGCACAGCACCGCCCGCGCGCATCCGTTGCGCTCGACATAGCCGAAGTGAGTGAGCAGATCCTGCTCGTAGGAGATCATCCAGTTCACGATCCGCGGCTGGGCGAGATCGGCGGCCCGGATCGTCACGTCGATCTCGCCGGACACGCCCGTGACCTTCTCGAGCGTGTTCAGGTCGCGGAGCGCCCGCATGTTCGAGGGCACGAGCTTGGTGACGTCGGACTGGACGGACATCTGCGTGTCGGCGACCCAGCCGGCGAGGGCGAGCACCGCCCCGGCCGCCAGGACCCGCCCGGGGCGGGCGACGCCGGCCGAGATGGCGCGCTGCGCGCCCCCGCGCGCTCCCGCCCCCAGCGAGCGGGCCCGCGCCGCCGGCGCGCGCACGGCGCGAGCGGGAATCGCCCTTGCCGCCGTGCGGCCCAGATCACGGAGGATGTCAGCGGCCCCGCGCAGGGCCGCGCCGAGGGGCCCGCCGTCGCGCTCGGCGAGTACCAGGGCGGCCGCGGCGACGCATAGCGCGCACGCAAAGGCGATGGCGATGCCGATCACGAGCAGGAGCCCGAAGCCCTGCACCATGGGCACGGGCGAGAGCAGGAGGACGAGAAAGCCGGTGGCGGTGGCGAGGGCGGCGGTGGCGATCGTCGGCGCCCCCATCACGGCGGCGCGGCGAACGGCGCCCCGCGCGTCCTCGACTCCCTCCTCTCCGTGCGCCTCCTCGATCCGCGACTGGAACTGGATCGCGTAGTCGACGGCGAGGCCGATGAGCACCGGGAGGACGGCGATCGAGGCCATCGTCAGCGACGCCCCGGCGAGTGAGACGGCGCCGAAGGTGATCCCGGTGGCGGCGAGCGCGATCGCGAGCGGGAGCAAGCGCAAACGCCGGCGGAAGACGATGAGGAGGACCGCGGCCATCACCAGCAATGCGGCGATGAGGAGGACGCCGACCGAGGCGGTGATCTCGGTCGCGAGGTCGTTGAGGACGACGGGCGCGCCGGTGACCGTGTACTTGCCGCCGTAGGCAAGGTGGAAGGTGGGCATGCGGACGGCCTGGCGGATGAGCGAGATCGCCCGCGCCTGCTGGGCGTCGGACAGTGAGGAGCGCAGCCGGACCTGGATCAGCGCCGAGTGGGCGGTGGGGAACAGGTAGGAGAAGCGCGCCTTGGGCTGGTTGGCGCCGCGCGTGGCGTCGAACATGATCTGGGAGACGAACTGGGCGTTGTCGATCGCCGGCAGCCCCTGCATGCCCGAATTGAGGTAGAGCTGCTCGAGCGCCTGAGTGTTCTCAGCCTGCTTGAGCTGGCCGGCGGCGGCGGCGTCGCGGCGCTGGACGGCGGGGCTGAGGTGGTCGGCGCGTGCCGCCGTGAGGGCTGCCCTCTCGGCCGCGGCGACGCTGCGGGCGTTGGCGGCGAGGATCGAGCTCAGGCCCTGCTGGATCGAGACGACGGCCTGGTTGAGAAAGGTCGCGGGACCGTAGACGACCTGGACGTAGTGGGCGGCCATGAGCTTGCCGCACGGGCTGCCGGGCCCGCCGTAGGGCGTCCCCTGGCCGGCGGGCTCGGGCAGGAAGGCTCGCAAGGTGGAATTGGCGACGTCGATCCGGCCCGCCAGGCACGCCTCGAGGAAGGTCAGGCGCGCGAGGTCCTTGGTCTCCCCCAGATCGGTGAGCGGCTCGCGCACGAGGATGACGATCGAGTCGCCGCCGAAGTGGCGGTGCCACGCCTGGGTCGCCTGGTAGCTCGCAGACGACGAGCCCACGAAGGTGCCGATCCCCGTGCTCGGGCGCAGGCCGAGGGCCAGGGCTCCGCCGCCCAGGGCGAGGGCGGCCACCACGGCCAGCGCGAGGACAGGCCTGGCCGCCGCCGCCCGGGTCACGCGCTCCAGTGCAACCCTCATCCTCACTGGCGGTCAGGCTACCGGGGGAATGAAGGGTGTGCGCGAGTTGCCGCCCCCCATGTGCCCTTCATTCCCTTGGCATGCCGGGCAGCTTCAGTCCATGGTGAGCGGTCCGCGCGACTCGCCCGCGAGGAACTGCTGGATGAAGGGGTTCTCGGAGTTGAGCATGTCCTCGGAGGGGCCGGCCTCGACGATGCGGCCCTTCCACAGGACGTTGATGTAGTCAGCGACGCGGCGGGCCATCATCACGTTGTGGGTGATGACGCAGAAGGTCGGCAGGTGCTCCTTGTTCTGCTTCTTGGCCTCGTCCATCATGTCGCGATGGACCTCCTGGATGAGCTCGCCCAGGAGTGAGGTGCGTACCGGGTCGAGCCCGGAGTCGGGCTCGTCGAAGAGGACGATGCTCGGCTCGAGAACGAGGGCGCGGGCAAAGCCGGCGCGCTTGCGCATGCCGCCCGAGAGCTCGTTGGGGTACTTGTCGCGCGAGTGACCGAGGCCGACCTCGTCGAGCCGGCCGTTGACGATCTCGGCGATCTCCTCCTCGCCCTTCTCGGTGTGCTGGCGGAGCGGGAAGGCAACGTTGTCGTACAGGTTCATCGAGCCGAACAGGGCCCCGTCCTGGAACAGGAGACCGAACTTCTTGCGCATCTCGAAGAGGTCGACGTCACGCATGTTGGGGACCGACTCGCCGTGCACGAGGACGTCGCCCTGGTCGGGATAGAGCAGGCCGACCATGTGCTTGATGCACACCGACTTGCCGGTGCCCGAGGGGCCGACGATCATCGACACCATGCCCTCGGGGAGGCCCATGTTGAGTCCGCGGAGGATGCGGTTGCGTCCGAACGCCTTATAGGTGTCGATGAACTCGACGGCGTCCGGGCGGCCGCTCGGGTACTGCCGGTAGGTGTGCCACTTGTATTCCTCCTCGGAGGCTCCATCCGGAGGCGCGGGGCGAGGGGGCTGCTCGTCGACCACCGAGACCCGCGAAGGGGGCGGGTCGTGCGGGCTTCCGCGGGTGGCGAGCTGCCAGGCGGGGGGCTCTGGGGCGCCGCCGGCCGGCGGCTGCTGCTGCTCGTCGTCGTCGCCTTCGCCCACGAATCTGTATCGCTCCATGATTTGTCAGCCTCCGATTGGTGCCCTGGGATTGGCACCCCAGAACAGCTGCGTCCCGAGCATTCCGATGATGTGCACGGAGACGATGTTCAGGACCATCGACTTCGCGGTGGCCGTACCCACCCCTACAGGCCCACCACTGGCGTTGTAGCCGTAGTAGCAGCCCACGAGCACGATCACGGTGGCCATGACCATGGCTTTGATCACGCTATATAAGAGGTCGGGGGGATTTTGGAACTCCCAGAAGATCTGTAAGAAGCCACCCGATGAGACGTTCCCGATCTGGTGGACAACCACAAGATAGCTG
>DASZMD010000211.1:0-7700 GCA_035551955.1 Solirubrobacteraceae bacterium
CGCGAGACGTGCCGGTTGTGCGGCGAGTGCGACGTGGGATGCAACTACGGGGCCAAGAACACGCTCGACTACAACTACCTGACCCGCGCCTGGCACGCCGGGGCCGACATCCGCACCCTGTGCGAGGTGCGGAGCTTCGAGCCCCGCGAGGGCGGCGGGTGGACGGTCAGCTATGTCCATCACGACGAGCATGCCGACGGCCCCGCCGACACGGGTGCCCTGCCCCTGACGACCCTCACCGCCACCGACCTGATCCTGTCCGCCGGGACGCTGGGCTCGACCTTCCTGCTTCTGCGCAACCGCGGCGCCCTCCCTGGCCTCAGCCCGGCCCTCGGCCACGGGTTCAGCGGCAATGGTGATCTCCTCACCTTCGCGATCCGCGCCCGCGAGAACGAGAACGGCAAGCGCGTCCCCCGCGTCACCGACCCGGCCCACGGACCGGTGATCACGAGCGCGATCCGCACGGGCGACGCGCTCGACGGCGACGGCCACACCGGACGCGGGTTCTACCTCGAGGACGCCGGATACCCGGAGTTCGTGAGCTGGATGCTGCAGATGGCGGACCTGCCCGCGGACGTGCGCAACGTCGTCCACGGGGCCGAGCGGATGGTCAAGGGCCTCCTCCATCACGGCCGGGAGTCGGAGATCGGTGGCGTGGTTGCCGATTTCCTCGGCCAATGCGGGCTCTCGAGCGCCACCCTCCCGCTCCTGGGCATGGGTCGCGACGTCCCCGACGGGGTGATGACGCTGGCGGGCGAGCTGCTCGAGGTCGACTGGTCCAAGCACGGAGCCTCGAAGGCGTACTTCGATCAGGTGCGGGAGCTCTCGGATGAGATCTCCCGTGAGCTCGGCGCCGACTTCCTCGACAACCCGATCTGGTACCTGAACCGGGTCATCACCGTGCACTCGCTCGGGGGCTGCCGGATGGGCCGCAGCGACCAGGAGGGCGTCGTCGATGCCTACGGCCGGGTGTTCAACCTCCCCGGCCTGCACGTCGCCGACGGGTCCATCATGCCCGGGCCGGTGGGCGCCAACCCGAGCCTGACCATCGCCGCCCTCGCCGACCGCTTCGCCGACGCGATGCTCGAAGGCGCGCCCGACCCGGCCGTGCGCCGGCCCGCTGCCACGGTGCCCGAGGGCTCGCCGCCCGCCACCGGCGCACCGGCCGGCGCCGACGCCGCCTCGGTCGAGTTCACCGAGACGATGAAGGGGTTCGTGACCTTCGACGCCGAGACGACGGACTTCGACGCCGCCTACCGGGCCGGGCGCAAGGCGGGGACGGCGCTCGACTTCACCCTCACCATCACCGCCAAGGACATCGACCGGTTCGTCGCCGACCCCGCGCACGAGGCCGTGGCGGTCGGGCACGTCGACTGCGACGCGCTCGGCGGCCAGCGCCCGGTGGAGCGCGGGGTGTTCAACCTGTTCGTCGACCAGGACGGCGACAAGGCCAACAAGCGGATGTTCTACCGCCTGTACTTCACCGATGGCACCGGCCATCCACTCACCATGATCGGCCACAAGATCGTCGTCAACGACGGCCGCTTCGAGGTCTGGCACGACACCTCGACGCTCTACACCCGGATGCTGAGCGGGCACGTCCCCGAGCAGGAGGACGAATCGGCGGCGGTCATCGCCACCGGCGTCCTGCACATCCATCCGCTCGACTTCGCCCATCAGCTGACGACCTTCCGCGTCCATCCCGCCGGGCGGCTCGACGCCCTCGGACGCTTCGGCGTGCTCTTCGCCGGCGACCTGTGGGACGTCTACGGGCCGGGGACCAAGAAGTGACAGCACCAAACGAAGCGCGCAAAGCGCCCAAACCGCCCCCGCGCGGACGGCGCCGCGCCCTCGCGTTCGCCGCCCTCGCCGCCGCCGCCGCCGCGCTCAAGGCGCGCCAAGACGCGGAGCACCAGAGCACCAGGGTCTACCACCCCGGGCACGAGCCCTGGCGCATGAGCATCTCCACCCACGAGGGCGTCATCCACGGGTTCACGCACGACAGCCTGGACAGCCTCGGCCACGACTACGAGCGCGTGTCGAACCCGGCCATGCCGGGCCGCGATCCTCTCACGGTCTACCTCCCGCGCACCACCGACGAGGTCATCTCCGTCATCCGCCAGGCCAAGGAGCGAGGCGAGGAGCTCAAGGTCCGCGGCAGCGGGCATTCGAGCAACGACCTCGTGGTCGCCGACCGCGGCAGCGTGATCGTCACCCGGTACATGGACGCGATCCTCTCGCACGACGAGGAGGCGCTGACCGTCACCGTGCAGCCGGGCGTGGCCAACGCTGTCGTCGACGACTTCCTGGCCGACCGCGGCTACGGCCTGCCGGTGATCGGCGACCACAAGGACGTCACGGTCGGCGGCTTCGCCTCCGCCGGAGGCATCGGCCCCGCCTCCTTCCGCTTCGGCATGTTCGTAGACAACATCTCAGAGCTCGAGTACGTCAACTGGGACGGGGAGCTCCGTATCTGCAGCCCCGAGCATGACCCCGAGGAGTTCCACCGCGTCCTCGCCGGCCTCGGAGCCCACGGGGTCCTCACCAAGCTGACGACCCGGATCTACAAGGTCGACAAGTACGCCACCGTGTGGAAGAACCACGAGACCCACTTCTTCGAGCGCGAGCACTTCGTCGAGGCCTCCCTCAGCCACATGCTCGACCCCGGCGAGGCGCTCATGCAGCGCGGGATCTGGATCGACTTCGGTGGCTTCGCGGGCCGGCGCCTCGCCCTCGGGCAGTTCTCGCGCTACTTCGCCACGCCGCAGTCCACCACCGCGAAACTCAGCAATACGCTGGCCTACGAGGTCCTGCACCGGATCGGCCACGTCGCCGGACGCCTCCCCCGCGAGCTCGACCGCACCCTGAAGATGATCGGTACCGCGGGCATCCTCTTCAGCCCCGGCTACGCGTCGATCAAGAACGTCGAGTTCTTCAGCGACAAGATCATCAAGGCCACCGTCGGTGACCCGACGCGGATGCTCATCGTGCTCGTCCCCCTCGACCAGTACACGGCGGTCTTCGAACGCATCTGGGCGCTGCTCGCCGGTTACCGCGACGACACCGGGTGCTTCACCGTCATGTCCGGCTACGTCAAGGGACTGCGCTCGGCCTACCTGGCTCACGGCCGCCCCGACGACCGGTTCTGCGAGCTCAACTTCACCGTCGGCATCGACCTCGCCAAGCTCACCGAGCCGCTCTTCGAGGAGATCATCTCCGCCGTGGATGACATCTGCATCGAGCACGACACCTTCCGGTACATGCACACCCGGACGGTCAAGGACCCGGAGCGCCGCCGCCTGATCGACCCCAACGCCGCGTACTCAGCGCCGCCGCTCGGCGTGAGCTAAGGCCAATCTCGGAGGTATTTGCCATGGAGCGCGAGATTCCCCTCTTCACCCTGGCCGGCGTTCCCGACGCCGACGTCTCGACGCACTACTTCGACACCGAGGACGGGCTGGGGCTGAGCCTGCTCCGCTTCACCCGCCCCGGGGCGCGCGAGTCGGTGATGATCATCCACGGTCTCACCACCTCGACGGACATGTTCGTGATGCCCGAGCACCGCAACCTCGTCACCGTGCTCCTCGACGCCGGCTACGACGTGTGGTCACTCGACTTTCGCATGAGCAATCGCCACAGCTACAACATGTACTACCACCGCTACACCCTCGACGACGTCGCCCTCTACGACTACAAGCCCGCCGTCGAGCTCATCCGCGCCGAGATCGGCGACCAGCCCCTGCACGTCATCTGCCATTGCCTGGGCGCGGCGTCGTTCGTGATGTCACTGTTCGCGGGCATCGTCGACGGGTTCACGAGCGTGATCGCCAACAGCGTCGCCCTCACCCCGCGCATCCCCAAGTGGTCACGCGTCAAGCTCGGCATGGCTCCGCGCCTCGTCGAGCTTGCCGGCTTTCAGTACCTGAACCCGCGCTGGAGCGAGGACCCGTGGCTCACCCCGGGGAAGCTGTTCGCCAAGCTCGTCTCGCTCTTTCACCCCGAGTGCGACGTTTCCGCCTGCCACATGCTGAGCCTGATGTGGGGAACGGGGTGGCCTGCCCTCTACAGCCACGAGAACCTCGCCGATGTCACCCACCGCCGCGGCGGCGATCTGTACGGGCCGACGAGCATGAACTACTACCGCCATGTGATCAAGATGGTGCGCGCCAACAGCACCGCGATCAAGTACAACAACGTGCCCAAGTACACGGCCCTGCCCAATAACTACTTCGACCGCGCCCACGAGGTGAAGACCCCGGTGCTGTTCATGACCGGTGAGCACAACCACGTCTTCACCGACTCCAACGTCGAGTGTCACCGGCGCCTGCACGCCATGGGGTGCACCCACCACGAGCTCAAGGTCTTCCCCGGCTACGGACATCAGGATCCGTTCATGGGCAAGAACGTGGCCGACGACGTGTTTCCCGACCTGATCGACTTCATGCGCCGCAAGAGCGCCGATTCCGTGCGCGCCGCCGCGGCATGATCGCCGACTTCCTCGACCGAGGCGAGGTCGGCGGCTACGTCGCCGCCATGCGCGACCAGCTACAGGCAGGGCAGCTCGACCACCACGCGACCGCGGCCGCGAAGGGAATCGGCGCCGCTCCCACCGCGCCCGCCGATGCCGTCCAGACCGTCCTCGCCGCCCTCCCCGATAACAACACCGGGAGGGCATCGTCGGGAGGCGAGGACGTCAGCTCCCCCTTCTTCAGCCGCGCCCCCATGGTCAGCCTCCTGCAGACCTCGCTCGAGGACGAGGCGCGCAAGAGCGAGATCGTGGGCGCGCCCGAGGACCGCGGCCCCTTCGCCCACATCTGTGGGGTGGTCGAGAAGGTCGTCCACGAGGCCGAGTCGATCCTCCACCCCACCAAGTTCTCCACCCACGACCCCGACTGGGTGACGAAGATCGCCGAGGCGACGCTCGACCGGATCGCCAAGGGCAACCATCCCTTCAACCCGAGCCCGGCCGAGTACGAGATCACCGCTCCCGCCTTCCGCGTCGTCGTCGTCGGCGACTGGGGATCGGGGCTCCCGCGGGCCTGCCAGGTGGCCAAGCTCATGGCCGCCGAGGTGGCCGTGGCTCAGAGCCGGGGCATCCCCGTCCACGTCGTCCACCTCGGCGACGTCTACTACTCGGGCGACCCCGTCGAGGTCCAGCGCCGCGTGCTCGCCGACGGGATGTGGCCGGTCACCGTCGAGCAGGCCGGCCAGGGCGTGAGCTCATGGGCCCTGAATGGCAACCACGACATGTACGGAGGCGGCTGGGGCCTGTTCGACACCCTGCTCGAGGACCCGCGCTTCGCCACGCAGCACTCGGCCGACGGAAAACCGACGAGCTTCTTCCGGATCAAGACCCCGGCGTGGGACCTGATCGGGCTCGACACCTCGTGGGACACCGACGTGCTCAGCGTGGGCCAGAGCGGCGTCCTCGCCGACCCGCAGGCGTCGGTGGCCGAGGGGTGGGCCGCCGAGGCGGCCCGCGAGGGACGCAAGGTCATGCTCCTGAGCCATCACCAGCTCGTCTCGAGCTATGACCTGGGCGACATCGGAACCGTCCTCCCGCAGAAGCTCGGCCCCCTGCTCGACGCCAAGCAGATCGCCGCCTGGCTGTGGGGCCACGAGCATCGCTGCATGGGGTTCAACGAGGTGCACGGGATCCCCTACGCGCGCTGCATCGGCCACGGTGGCATCCCCGTGCTCGTCGAGGCCGCGGGCGCGGCCATCCCCTCCCCCGGCCTGTGGCTCGAGTCGGGCAGCTTCGAGGAGAGCGGTTCGAACTGGCATAAGTTCGGCTACGCCGTGCTCGACTTCGACGGTCCCAAGATCGGGGTCGGCTACCGCGACGACACGGGCACGCTCACGCGGAACGAGCAGATCGGCGCCTAGCGCCGCGGGCGTCCGGCGCCGGCTGCGCCGCGAGCCGCGCGTAGAGCTCACGCGTCGCCGCGGCGACGGCCGCCCAGTCGAAGCGCAGCACGTGGGCCCGGGCCTCGGCGACGAGACGGGCGCGGCCGGCGTCGTCGGTGAGGACCTGCTCGAGGAGCTCGCCCAGGGCGGCCGAGTCACGCGGGGGGAAGCGCAGGCCGACGGTGCCGTCGCCGGGGACGACCTCGCGCAGACCGCCGGTGTCGGCGACGATGCACAGGCAGCCCGAGGCCATCGCCTCGAGCGCCACCAGCCCGAAGGGCTCATAGATCGAGGGCACGATGGCGATCTCGGCGACGCGGTAGAGCGAGTGGAGCATGTCGTCGCCCACCCAGCCGAGGAACGAGCCATGCGCGCGCAGGCCGAGGCGCCTGGCCTGGCGCTTGAGCTCGGGCTCGGCGGCGCCGGTGCCGGCGACGACGAAGCGGACGTTCCCCGAGCGCTTGATCACCGGCGCGAGGGCGTCGAGGGCGAGGTGGAAGCCCTTCTCGTACACAAGCCGGCCCACGAGGAGAACCAGTCGCTCGTGCGGGGCCGCGAACCGGGCGCGCAGCCCGGGGAGGTCGGCGACGACGGGCTCGAGGTCGCGCGGGTCGATGCCGTTGGGGATCACGGTGATCCGCCCGGGGCGGACTCCGAACACCGTGGCGACGTGGCTGCGCATGTACTGCGAGCAGGTGATGACGGCGTCGGCGCCGCGGGCCATCGCGCGCTCGCTGGCGTGGATGTGCGACTGCGGGTAGGACTCGACCCACCCCTGATGACGACCGAACTCGGTGGCGTGGATGGTGGTGAGCCACGGGCGGCCGATGTTCCCGGCGATGCGCTCGGCCGCCCCGGCCACGAGCCAGTCGTGGGAGTGCACGAGGTCGAACTCGAAGCGCTCGCACAGCTCCGTCCCGAGCTCGTACATGTCGGCGTTCATCGCCGCGACCCAGCGCACGAAGGCGTCGATGTCCTTCGGGTAGGGCGGCTCGCGGACGCGGTGGACGATCACCCCGTGGCGCTCCTCCTCGGTCGGGAGCCGCCCGCCCCCGCGGGTGAGCACGTGCATCTCCATCCCGCCGCCGGCGAGATGCTCTGAGAGCTTGCGCACGTGGCGCCCGAGGCCGCCCTCGATCACCGGCGGGTACTCCCAGGAGATCAAGAGGACGCGCATGGCTACGCCACGCGCCGCAGCACCACCATCGAGCGCGAGGTCAACGTGATCTCGCTCCGCGAGGCGTAGCGCTGGGACCCGGCGGGCGCCGCGGGCTCGGCGGTCGAGAACTCGAGTTCCCATTGGGCGCCGAAGCGAGGCCACGGCAGGACCATGGTCCGGTCCTCGGCGTGGGCGTTGAAGAGGAGCAGGAACGAGTCGTCCTCGGTCTCCTCGCCGTGGGGGCCCGGGGTGGGGATCTCGGCGCCGTTGAGAAAGAGGCCAAGCACGGGCTCGCCGTTCTGCCAGTCGCCGCGGGTCATCTTGCGCCCGTCGGCGCGGAACCACCACGCGTCGGGCAGGCCCGAGCCCATCAGCTCACGGCCGACGAGGAAGCGCTCGCGGCGGAACACGGGGTGGTGGTGGCGCAGGGCGATCAAACGCCGGGTGAACTCGCGCAGCTCGTCCTTGGCGGGATCGGGGTTCCAGTCGTACCACGAGATCTCGTTGTCCTGGCACCAGGCGTTGTTGTTGCCGTGCTGGGTGCGATTCATCTCGTCGCCGCCCAGGAGCATGGGCGTGCCCTGGGAGAGGAGCAGGGTGGCGAGGAAGTTCCTCTGCTGGCGAGCGCGCAGCG